>CAKZSU010000010.1 GCA_937921305.1 uncultured Patescibacteria group bacterium | reverse complement strand
CTTTGAGCTCTATTTCTTATATCTGCTAATTGCTGTTGTTGAATTGTAAAAAATCCTATAATAGGAGTTGTTACGAGAAGAAGAACAATACCTACAAAAAGAGCTATCATTGAGAGAGAAAAACGGTTATTTTTTTTGAGTGGCGGCATGGGAGGTGGTGGTTCTGTTGGGGGGATATCCGATGTATTGTTTGTTATATTGCTTGATTCATTGATGCTGCCAACGCCGTCATTTGATGACTGCCTAAAAGCTGATGATTGATTATCTGGTATTGTGTTGCTTGGAGTAGAAGATGATGAGGAATCGTTTAATAAATAGGAAAGATCTGGAATAGATGATCCTTCTTGTTGATTTTTGTTATTTTTCGGATCTGATGATAAAGGATCCATATAAATAAATTTTCTTTCTTTACATAATAGCTTACTCATAAAAAAAATTTTTCGTCAAGAGGTAATTTTATTGTGATGATATGGCGTATAAGGTCTAATTTTTGCATGGATAGATTTTTGTATGGGTAGATGCAAGGAACAACGCATTCATCTTGTTTATATTTGATGAGAGCATCCTTACAGGATTCATATTTTTCATTTATTGCTAAAGGTGTAAATCTATCCGTATTTTCTTCCATCGGCACATAAGTATGCTATTTCCGTCTTGTTCATATAGTCCAAGTTTTTATCTAGGTGACAAAAGAGAGCGCAATATTCAATATTGCTCGTAATCTTATGCCAATAGGAGCGATATGGTGAACCCATTCAAGTAGGTATTTTGCTTTTGTTTCTCGTTTTTGTTATCTTATGTGTGTCTAGAAGATGAAGAAAAATTTACCTCTTTTTTATTGACAGAGAGATTTTTGATCAGAAACATTTTGATTGTTTGCTCTGATGAAAAAATGCATCATGAGTTGTGCTCATGAAAGATTAATTTTAGAAAAATGATGTAAAAACTATAGCATAGTTTTTCAAATGCGGAATAATCATAAAAAAGAATACCATATACAGAGAGACGTATGCGATAGCTGCGGCAGGGCATCGTGGAAATATTTGTTTAATAACCAGAATGGTTGGAAGATTCAACACTGTTATCATTGCGGACTTGCGCAAGTTATACCCCGTCCATCAGATAAAGAAATTGCGCAATTATATAAAAATGACGCGCCGCATTTTAATCCATATATTTCACAAGAACGTGTTCATCGTCAGTACTTTCGGGAAAAATTGACGCATCTTTGTAATATTCTTGGACAATCTTCTGTACGATTGCTAGATATTGGGTGTCTCACGGGTATTCTTTTGGAGGAAGCGAATGAGATGGGGATGATGGCGGAGGGTTTGGATATTTCAGAGGATGCGGTAAAATATTGTAGGAAAAAAGGATTGACTGTGCATCATGGAACAGTAGAGAGTGTAAAAAAACGATATCCATCAAAGAAATATGCCGCGATCACCGCATTTGAGATTATCGAGCATGCGTACAGTCCCACATCAATGATGCGGGCAATTTATGCAGTATTAGAGCCAGGAGGAGTAGTTATGCTTACGACGCCAAATCACGGATCAATCTGGAGGAAGCTTATGGGAAGATATTGGCCCGGATACACGCATCCGGAGCATATGTATTTTTTTGATCCTTCATCGCTTCGGCATCTGTTATTATCGTGCGGATTTCGTGATATTCACATTCAAACAGGGGATTCCCGTCCATTTCCGTTGTGGTATTTATTTGCTCGAGGAGCGGATTATTTCGAAGCGTTTCGTCCGTTATTCACGATGCTTGCTCGTTGTACCCGTTATCTTCCCATTACTAATCCATTGAATCCATGGGATGATCTGATTGCGGTGGCGAGGAAGTAAGAAAATAGTTGCGATAGAATTGATTATCTTTATTTTTTGGTGTAATCACGAATATGTCTTCCATGTCTCCTTCTCCAGCCATTTTGATTGCAAACCGTTCTTCCCATCCTTTTCCAAATGCTTCTTCCATCAAGGATTGAATCCCATCAAAATGAACACCAAGTGATCCAACAGAAAAGATGCCAAGAAATTCTTGTTTTTCTTCTAGCGATTTGAGAATGCTTTTCAACGTTTCAGGACCAAGACGCATACCGGTAATAATATTTGCTTGATTACGAGTCTCTTGCGTTGAAGGATCGTGTATAAATTCTCCGATATACCTATGTGTTATTCCTGTAAAAATCGGTCTTCCTGTTTGGGGATCGATGATTTGTTGCTTATCCTTGTTTGTGTCAACAGCCCCTAAGATAATGATATTTGGATTCATCTGATGAAGCGCAATGACATCTGCGCCACTTCCACAACCATAAGAAAGTAATTTTAAGTCATCAATACGGGGATCTGATAGATCAATCCCCAATATGTGTTTGAGGAAAAGAATATATGTTTCAACAGCCTTGTTCAATCGATCTCCGTTTGATGTATCCGGCGTATATTCGGCCTCAATCTTCTCTTTATGAGATGCTTTCGGATCAGGAGATTGGGGTGAAATAGATTGTCCTTCAGGCATTATGGTATTGTTGCTATAAACAATACTCTTTGTATATTACAATAATATTGTGCAACCATATTATGGTACATCGATAATCTATCTATGTCAAAAAGAAAGAAACACGTAAACGATACAAATCATTCTTCATTTTTTCAATCATTATTTTATGTGATTGCAAGTGTGATTGTGGCACTGGTGTTGGTTCGCTTGCCTGCATTCCATGCGATGATGACTGCATTGGGATCCTTTGGATATCTTGGCGCGTTTCTCGGCGGTATGACATTTGTCTCTATATTTACCGCAGCACCTGGTGCTGCAGTGCTTATGACACTTCGTGAATCTTTAAATCCATTGCTGCTTGCGGTGGTTGCTGGACTTGGCGGGATGATTGGAGACTATCTCATCATGTCTTTTATCAAACATGAGGCAAAGAATGAGATTCAATCTTTTCCCAAAAAACAAGGGATACTAACAGTTGTTCGATGCATACGCCATTCAAAATATCGATTATTGGTGGCGATTATTGGCGCGATAGTTGTCGCATCTCCGCTTCCTGACGAAATAGGATTGTCTTTAATGGGAATATCTCGTATAAAGGGTCCATGGTTTTTCTTTATCACATTTCTCTTAGATTTTTTTGGCATTTACGCTATGATAACGCTTCTATAACGCGATATTTTTAGGTAGAGACAGATAGTGTAACAACGCAGATGTTCGTATAATGGTTTTTTGAGGAACATTCTCATGAAACGACCATATCTTTCTGTTGTTGTTCCCGCATATAATACAAGTGTTTCATGCACTCATCTGTTGGACTCTCTTCGTTTATCTCAATATAACAATTTTGAAGTTATTATTGGAGACGATGGATCGTTTGAACCCATAGAGGTATTGTGTCGTGATATAGTGGTGCGATGCTCATTTCCAGTAGTGTTTGTTCGATTAGAACAAAATATTGGACCTGCAGGAGCAAGAAATGTTGCAGCAAAAAGAGCAAAAGGAACAATTTTAGTGTTCTTAGATAGCGACGTGGAGGTTTATTCAGATACTTTACAATGTATTGCAGATGCTTTCAAAAAAGATCTTGATTTAGTTGCGTTAACTGGTGTATGGGATAAACATCAACGAACGAGCAAATTTTTTCCTCAATATAAAGCATTGCGAGATTGGTCTTATTGGATGAATGAGCGAGATCGAGATGGATATTATTATTTATTTTCTACCCGAATTGCTGCGATAAAAAAAAATGTCTTTGAACGATTGAGAGGGTTTGATACAACATTTCGTCAGATGGAAGATGTTGAGTTTACCTATCGTGTGGCTCGTCGATATGCAATTGTTTTTTTCCCAACGGTTCGCGTGCATCATGAATTTGAAGATTTTTGGCCAGTAGCAAAGAAATATTTTTGGCGAAGTTTTTATTGGACAAAGCTTTATAAAGTAAGGAGAAAATTTGATCCTGTTGCCACAACTCGTTGGGAAAGTTTTGCCGCGCTCACAGCATTTGGATTCTTTATTACGCTTGTTGCTGCTACGATACTTTTTTTTATTTATCCATCCGCGTGGATTCGAAAATATTCGATTGGCGCAGTTCTTATATTCTTGCTGATGCACACACTGCTTATCCGTAAATTTTTATTGTTTGTTTATCAAGAAAAGGGATGGTGGTTTATGATTCGTTCTTTTATTGTTGGGATTGTATTGTATTGTATTATTGTTTTTGGAAGTATCTATTTTTTTGTTCAACAAGCCTTGAATTTGCAGAAGGAAGCATTTTATCGTGATAGTCTAAAATATTAATGCGAGACATTGTGTCGCTGTGATCTTTTGATGTATATCAATACATTTTGTATTTTGTACAATACAAAAATATATTTATAATAATATTAAATTCTACTGAAGAATAGAAAATATTCTTTTTATATTTTTTGAAATAATGTTGTTTTAACATCGTCATGTCAGCATACCTGCTATACTATCCTTTGTATGCGTCGATGGATAGGAATCTTTCTCTTTGCAGTTTACATGGTGGTTGTTTTTTTTGCGTCTCCGCATATTGGCGTATCGTGGGATGAGCCGGATAATATATGGGCCGCTGGCGTGTATATTAATTTTTTTCGTTCTGGTATGGATCCGTCAGTTCTTGTTGATAACGATTCTTCCGTATCGTATTTTCATGGAAAAATCTTTACACAGGTTGCAGAGCTTCGTCGGTATCCACCAGTTCCGTTGTATCTTGGAGCGGTGATTGTTCTTCTCTGGCAACAGATGGCTGGACCCTTGTCATCACAACAGATTATCGTAGCCTTTCATATTGCAAGCGGCGTGTTTTGGGCGATACTGGGAGTGTCCGCTTATTATTTTGCAAGACTTTTAAGGATTTCTGTTGTCGGATCGTTTCTGACATCACTTTTTGTGGTATTTCATCCGCTTTTATTTGGGTATGGACTGTCAATTATTAAAGATAGCGCGCAGGTTGCATTGTTTGCTTTGAGTCTACTTCTCCTTGTTCGAGCAAAAATATCTGATAAACCAATCTTTTTATTTCTTGGCGCTCTTACTTGGGGGTCTGCTATGGCGACGAAGATGAATGCTATATATGTTCCAATTATTTGGGTGATGTGGCGAATTACGTTAATTTTCTCCTTTTCTCGATCCCAGTGGAAGCGAGAAAGTCAATTACTGTTTCAAGATGCGATCATTGTTGGTATGGTTGGCGGAGTGAGTATGATAGTACTTTGGCCATACCTATGGAAAGATCCTATTCGTCATCTTAAAGAAGTTTTTTCTTATTTTTCAAGCGTAGGAAGGGGATATTCAGTATTTTGGAACAATGTCTTATATAAAACAGGTATAGGATTTTTTTTGCCATGGTATCCGATCGTTCATATCCTTATTGGTACGCCAACAATTGTTCTTGCCATTGTTGGTGTTGGATTTAGCACTCTTATTTTAAATTTGCTAAAGCAGAAAAAGTCATATCTATTATTCTTTATTCTTCTTTTTTTTTGGATTGTGGTTCCTTTGGCTCGATTGACAAGCCCATACGCTGCATTTTACGATGGAGCTCGACATTTTTTAGAAATCATTCCGCCGATGCTCTTGATTGCTGGCTGGGGTATTGATCAGATTGTTGCACTGCTTGCGCGGTATGTTGAGAAAAAACGTGTCTATCTATTGATAACCGTATGTATTGGGAGTTACTTAACAATTCTTCATGGATCATTTTTCCCGTATAGTGCCGGGTATGTAAATGCAGTGATTAGGCAACCGAATGCTGTGGTCGAGGGTGATATCTCTGGAATTAGCATAAAAGAAGCGGTTGCATTGAGTGACATGATCTATCCTGGACCAAAGCGAGTATTTTGTCCTACCGGTGGGCATCTATCTTGGTATTATCTAAAACAGAATGATAGGTATTCATATACAATAGATCAATCTGATATTGTTATACTCCTTAATAAGCCGTCGCATATTCGGAAAACATCGTTTGATAAAGAAGTGAATGGTGCTTTTGAAGAACGAGGAGTTGTTGCTCGAGGAGGGAGAATTTTTGCCTGGATTTATGCGCGTCGATCAGAAAATGAGTAAGAAATACTATTGTTCTTTCCTCTAAAGTATTAAATGATAAATATTTTAATGTTTTGATATTTTAGATTTCTTTTGATAGTTTTTATCTTTTCTGCACAATCATCCAGTCAAAGGGAATAGCGGAAGAGGAGGGATTTGTGACGCTAACGGTGAATATTCCAGGTGCTCGGTTTGAAAGGAAGAGTTGTTGTGTAGTAAGTGCGGTAGGAGTAAGGATGACTGCGCTCGTTGACGACGCATAGGGGGTAATGATATCAACACTGGTTTGGAATGGGGGGATTGTTGCCGATCCCACTGCGTCTGAGGAAGAGAAGACAAGGGAGGATGTTTCTACAGTAGCTCCTTTGACAACACCAGAGAAGGT
>CAKZSU010000009.1 GCA_937921305.1 uncultured Patescibacteria group bacterium | reverse complement strand
TTGACTCCCTGTTCCTCCTGTGGCTCCCGTGGGTCCCTGACTTCCGGTAGCTCCCGTTGCGCCGGTTGGGCCAGCTTCACCCGTTGCCCCGGTTGCGCCGGTTGAGCCGGTTGCCCCCGTTGGACCATATACTCCTGTACCTCCGCTAGGTCCTGTCGGAGCAAAATATAAAGTAATTGGCGTTGGCGTTGGAAGAGGGTTAAGCAATATATTCAAGAGATTTTCCGGTAATGGCGTTGGCGTAGGTGGCAAAAGAGAACTTGAAAGCGACGAACAACGAACCACTTGATTATTTGATGCAAGACACAATACAGATCCAGATCCCTGTGGAAGTTCAGTGAAAAAGATGAATCCACCTGATGTAATCCCCGACGCATTAGCAATCCTTCCTGACTTGTCAACCACAAACTGCGATTCTTCCCCTACCTTTAATCCGATACGGATATTACCTTCATAAGAGCTCAATACACCAGCCACAGATGCATTTTGTTGCACATCAAGCGATCTTTCAATTTGAAGCCCCTTTGCCATTGCCACATCTACATTAAATTCCAATCTCTCTCGTTCTACTTGAGTAAACGATGCTTTTATATGTTCAACAGGATTGCTTGCTGACTGATATATAAAGCTCTCTTCTCGCAATGAATATGCATGAGAAACTCCAAGAATAAGAAGAAGAAGAAGAAGAAGAAAGATTGGAAAAAATCTAACCATATAAAAGAACGAAACTTTGTTTTTTATTCGTTTTTGAAAAAAAGAAGCAGTATTGAAATAATCAATAGAGGCAGAGCGATTTTGATATGTAATGCGTTGCTTTGCGCAATCAAAAAAACGATTTATCATACATTTCAAGAAGGATGAAATAATACACTATTTTTCAATCGCGGCTTTATATTAGTGAAAAGAATGTTTTGAGAATAATTGGAATAAAGTAAATTTATAAATTTATTAGTTATTGGGCAGGACATATGATAATAAATAAGGAATAACGATATATTAGTGTAATAAAGCTCTTATTGAGCTATTTTCAGTTTTTACATACGAAAATTGAAAAATTATAAAATAATAAATACAAGCTTAATCTATTTCATCATAGATGAATTTATTAATTTGTCAAGAAATTCATGGTATTTTTTAAGCGATGTAATCCAAAAAATAAAAAGATGTTTTTGAGAAGAATAATTAAAAGAATTATTCAAAATCAGTCTGGGAAGTAAGCAATATTATATTCTTTTCTGCCAGCAAAAATTCGATCTAATTGATAATTCCTCTCTTGTTTATACGAAAAAGATAGTAACTCTATAAAAAGAATAGATTACCATTTAAAATGGAAAAATAATTGATATATAAATTTCTTTAAACAGTGCCACTTGTCTATTTTAAAAGACTTATAGGAAAATTATCTATTTAATATGAAACATTTAGTTTTAATGAGTAATTTAGTCTCTCTTTAAAGAGAGTATTTTTTTTGAAGAAGCACAGAAATAGTATAAATATTTATATATATCTTATAAAGATTAAACTATGTTGATTTATGAATAAAATAAACAATATCAAAATTTATATAATATATTAATATACGATGTTATTCATGAGACACATTGAGAAAATAAAAATACATCATTTTTATAAAAATTAACTTATCTTATAAAATTTATTTTCATTTATCGTATGTATTTATAATACTTATAGTATTTTTATATATAAATACAAGGAAGTATAGCAATGAGAATAACGATAACGAACAAAATAAAAAGAATTATTTACTTATAGGCAAGAGATAAAAAAACTAAATATCTTTTATCTTTTTAGATCAGCAAACACAAAGAGCATCTTAATAAAGCCAAACATTTATTAGAGATTACGAAATGAAATCAATTTTCCATTATATTGCGTTGCTAATGTTTGAAGGCCTACAATATTACGTTGCAACCACTCTACATCCCATTGTCGCGTATGAAGCAAAATAATTCTTCCTCCTTGCGGATGCTTCATGACTACATCAAAATATTTTAAACTATTATTTTTTGCATTAGGAACGAAATTCCATCGCACATTCGTCAACCCCCGCTCTCTAACAAATGTCATCCACTTCTGATTCCAAGCCCCAAATGGCGGTCGCACAAATCTTGGCGTATAAGAAGGATTCTTTAATATCTCTCGCATCGTCTGCGTAAATCTATCGAAATCTTCTTTGAGTTGCTCAATAGACCAATTTGATGTTGAACTTCCGCTTCCAAAGTCATGATTCGTCGTGTGATACCCAATATCGTTGCCAGCAGCATAAATATCTTTCCATAACATATATACTTCATCGGTTCGTTGATAAACAGTATTTGGAAAAAATGTAGCAGTAGCATGATTTTCTTTAAGCGTCTCAAACATCGATCGCAAATGCGGGGTAAATTGACAATCGTCAATCGTAATAAAAATATTTCCTCTAAGAAAATCTTCGTTGCCTCGAAGATCTTCAGGCCAATTAATACCTTGTTGCTCTCTTCCGTTTTCTTCCCTTTGAGGAAAGGGATAGATTTTTCGCGGTGGTAAAACCATTCCTATGGCAAAAAAAGTCATGCGTTGCAAAAATTTTCGTCGCGATAAATTATACCCAGTAGCATGATGATGTTTTTCACTCTGTTCCATGTGTTTATTATAACATATATGAATTTTTGTGGATAACTTTTTTTAAATTTTGTGGATAATTTTTGCTCGTTTGTGGATACTTGTCACACGAAAACAATAATAAGAACACCTAACGCAATTCCGCCAATGCACAATATGCCAATAAGAATCATATTCATCGTCACCATGGCCTGAATGCTCATTTTTTCCAACGGATTCCTTCCTATGCCTTCAATCCCTTTCGCAACATTTTCCTGAAATGTGCGATAGGAAAAATAAATCGTTGACGAAACAATAAGCAGCGCAATAAGATAGCGAATCCACCGATCTCCATTGCCATTTAAGAAATCCAACGAGGTAGATTGAACCCGATGAAGCAGGGATCCTTGATGCAATGGATCAATGGGGCGAATCGCCAATAGCACTCGTATTTTCCCTCTGCGAAGCTTTTTCCCTTTGTAAACAAACGCTTCTCCGTCTTGCTCCCCAAATGATTCCAACGCATATCCAACCATATATCCTTTTCCTCTAATCGGTGCTTTCTGTCCCTTTCCAGGAATTTCGCTTGCCACAATAATATCGCCTCGATTGATTAGTCCGCCAATTGTTGTTATATTCACCATGACATCTCCTGAGGAAACAACAGGCATTTTATCTGCAGTTCGATATACAACAATAGGATATTTGTGCAAAACGCCATATATACGAGAATCACCAATTGTTCTCGACAGATCTAATTCATAAGGACGGTCAGTTAATGAAACAATGTCTCCTTCGAGAGCAGAATCGGGAAGATTATTAAATGTCCTTGCCACAGGAAGGCCAGAAGGAAATTCTTGCGCGAAAATAGGACCAACAAGAAGAGAAAAAAATGAAAAAATCGCTACATACGCCAATTCAACATATCGCATACTTCCATGATAAAAACTCTAGAGCTATTTGCCAAGCGAACACCTTATGATTCATTACTTACTTTTCATTGCTATGATATACTGTTGCCTATATGGCAATCTTTATTCCCGATATTACAACAAAACGCTATGTGATTATTAGTCCTATTCGACTTGAACGCCCTAAAGATACACATCAATCGAACAATGAGCCAACACAAACTATCTGCCCATTTTGTACTGGCAACGAATCGCTCACACCGCCAGAAGTATTTCGTGTTGAAAATCATGGCACTTGGGATGTTCGCGTTGTTCCGAATAAATATCCTATTACCGATATCCACGAAGTGGTCATTCTCCATCCGTCTCATACCGACGACCTTTGCGTGCTTCCATCAGATCATGTAAGTCGGATTATGGAAACATTCTACCAGCGGTATGTTACCCATAAAAAAAACGGACAGGTGCTTATCTTCGGCAATCATGGCATTCATGCTGGTGCAAGCCTTTCGCATCCCCACGCGCAAATCGTTGTTATTCCTCACACAATCAAACTTGACACTCTCAAGAGAGAACCGCTAGCGAATATTATAGAAGAACGACAACATGCCGTCGCCTATTGCCCAGCATTTTCTCAATGGCCATATGAAGTATGGATTATGCCGAAGCGATCATCAATCTCTTTTGGAGAGACAACAGAAAAAGAACGAAATGATCTCGGGTTGTTACTACAACACACACTCAAAACACTCAAAAAAGCGTATAAATCAGAAACTTTGTTGTCTCATAATGAAAACGAGCCATTTAGTTATAACTATTATATCTCTCATGAAAACAATTTTTTTCTTCGAATTGTCCCAAGATTCATTCATCGAGCGGGATTTGAATTAGGGACAGGATTATCCGTCAATAGCATTCATCCAGAGGATGCTGCTAACACTCTTCGATCACTGTGGTAAATCACTCTGCTTTTTGCCGTTCATGGCCTTTTTATAATAAAATTCGATCAGCATATCTTCATAACATTGGCTCATTTGCTTTGAAATAGCATCCCAACTAAAAAAACGGTGCACGCGTTCAATACCATTTTCTCTCATTTTTTTTCTTATCTCGGGATGTTCTAGCACATATTGAATTTTATCTGCTAGCGATACTGGGTCTTTTGTTGGAAACAACAACCCTGTTTTCCCTTCTTTTATCGTCCACTTCATCCCGCCGACATCCGATGCGATCACTAATGTCCCACACGCCATAGATTCAAGCGGCACTAATCCGAATGGCTCATAATATGATGGCACAACTGTAACATCAGCGCTTGAATAGTAATACTGCAAATACTCCCTATTGACCGCACCAATAAATCGCACAACATCTTTGATCCGCAATTGATCCACAATACCTTCCAATCTATAGAGCTCTTCTTTTTCTGGTCCATCGGGAATCTTACCCCACTTGCTCGGATGCGCTCCTCCAGAAATAATCAATCGAATTTTCTTTCGCAGATGAGGAAAACGCATAACTAACTCATTTACACCAGAAAGGAGCGTATCGATCCCTTTTCGCCGCTCAATACGGCCAACATACAAAATCAAAAATATATTTGGATCAAGATGCAACACTCGACGAGCTAATAATTGCGGCGTTGGCGTAAACCGATTCAGATTAACACCTCCAGGGATAACAATAATTTTTTTTGCAGGTGCTTTGTAATGAATAATCATGTCTTCCTTCATGGGTGGAGATGTAGCGATTATGGCATACGCATTTTGAAGAACCTCTGTTTCGATACTAATCCGCTCTTTCGGAGACTTATCCCTATCTCCAAGAGCTAAATGACGAATCGCTCCAAGCGTATGAAAGGTATTAATAAATGGAACGCCAAGACGTGAAGCAATCTGAAGCCCAGCCCATCCAGAAAAATAATAATTCCCATGAACCAGAAGATAGTCTAATCTTGTTTCTTTTAAAAATTGAAAAAAGCTCTCTACATATTCAGGCATATAAGAAAATAATTGATCTCTCGGAATATGATCGATTGGCCCTGCTTTCAATCGAACCACCCGCACCGTTGGGGATATCCTTGCGGTTCTTGTTGTTTTTGGGGATGACCAGCGAGTAAATACATCAATCACCCATCCTAACTTCGCTAAAGAACGCGTTAATTCAAGAACATAGACATTTTCCCCTCCAGCCTCAATTCCGCCTATCGGCGCGAGTGGGTCCGCATGATCGGTTAATATCGCAATACGTTTTACCATAGTGTTTTTTTTTGAATCTTGAGTACTACCTGCGTATCGTTTGTATTATAAAACAAATAGCAAGCCGATGCATATTGACATATCGAAGATCAAAACATGTTCTTAACAATGAAGATGCAATGAACAAAAGATATCAAAATATATTTCTAATAATAGAAGAATATCGAAAGATATAAAAATTATTCGTGATATTTCGCAATTGCGCGTTCATACGCCCGAAGATATCCGCGCGCCATATGTTCTTTTGTGAATCGTTCTTCGACAGTCCTTCTGCACATTCGACGATCGATCGTTGATAATTGATGAACATATGAGACGAGTTCTTCCACTGTGCTTCCAAGAAATCCAGTAACGCCATGCATAATAATCTCCGGGAATGATCCTCTCTTCATTCCAATTACCGGTGTTCCGCATGCCAATGCTTCCACGACAAACAATCCAAACGGCTCTTCCCATTGTATGGGCGCAAGAAGCGCCCTCGCTCCTTGCAATAGCCGCACTTTTTCTTCCATGCCAACTTCGCCCACAAGTTCTACATTCGCTTCTTGTATTAGTGGTTGACATTCATCAAAAAACGCTGTATCAACCTGATCAACTTTAACAGCCATTTTTAATTTCATCCCTGATCGTTTCGCAATTTCAATCGCCTCCCGCGGCCCCTTCTCCGGAGAAAATCGCGCTAAAAACAAAAGATACTCTTCCTCTGAAGGATGTTCCCGAAAACAATAGTTATCTATATCAATCCCATTGTATACAGTATCAATATAGTTTAATTCTGGAAACAACGTCCGTTGATTATTGGAAATAGAAATAAAGAAATGGTGAGGATAAAAAGAATAGATCATCCGTTGATCAAGGCTCCCCGGCGGACCATGAAGGGTTGTCACAACAGGAGAAGAGAGAAGCTGAATAAATGGATTAAAACGCCACCCAATATGATTATGTATCATATCATATGAACCATTAAGAATGTGATGTAATGCGTTTGCTATCCCTACAATTTTCCCTTTTTCTCTTGATGCAGGATCAGACGCATATGGCTCTGTTGTTCGAAGCGATGTTGGAACAACAGGAACAAGATGACACGGCACTTGCGAATCCCCTGACGAAAAAAGAGTAACAGTGTGTCCGAGACGGACAAGTTCAGTAATCAGATTATAAACAACAATTTCTGTTCCTCCATATTTTTTAGGAGGAACTGATTCTTCAATAGGTGCAAGCATCGCGATCTTCATAAGCAAAAATTATTTTCTCGTAATACTTTTTTTATACAGTTCTATATTCTCAATCGCAATCCCCGTTCCTTTGACAACACACAACATCGGATCTTCGGCAACATGACACGGAACGCCTGTTTCTTGTGTTAATAATTTATCAAGATTTCGCAGTTTGGATGTCCCACCTGCCATCACAATGCCCTTGTCAATGATATCAGCGGCGAGCTCTGGAGGCGTCTCTTCCAACGCAGCCTTCACCGTCAAAACAATCTGTCGAAGAATCGGCTTCATCGCTTTGGTGATTTCTTTTGAAGTAACCTCGATCATCCGAGGCAATCCATTCACAATGTCTCTCCCCTTTACTTCTAACCTATCTACCAAAGGCAATTCATCAGAATGCCGTCGCTTTTGAGAGTTATGATGTTGAGAAGAAGATTCATATTCTATTGTTGTTTCTTCATCAAGCAATGCGTTCCCTATAGTAATTTTAATCATTTCTGCTGTTCGTTCTCCGATAACAAGATTATAGGTTTTTCTAATATATTGCATAATAAATTCTTCAAGACGATTTCCCGCAACACGAGCACTCTTATGCACCACCACGCCGCCAAGTGATATTACCGCACATTCAGTTGAACCGCCTCCAATATCAACAATCATATTCCCAGAAGGTTGAGCAATCGGAATATTTGCGCCAATTGCCGCAGCTAATGGTTCTTCTATAAGATATGCAACCTTAGCTCCAGCAGATAATGTCGCGTCTAACACAGCACGTCGTTCAACCTGTGTTACACCGCTTGGCACACAAATCATCACTTCAGGACGAAACAATCTATTTCGACCTATAACACGATCAATAAAATATCGAAGCATTGCTTCTGTTATCCTATAATCTGCTATTACTCCACTTTGCAATGGACGCATCGCTTTCATAGTACCTGGAGTTCTTCCCAACATTTCTTTCGCGTCATTCCCCACGGCAACAACTCGCTCGTCATCTTCTGTAACAGCGACAACCGTCGGCTCGTTTAAGACAACACCTTTTCCGGCAAGCCAAACTAAACTATTTGCAGTACCAAGATCAATCCCAAGACGTTTTGAGAACATATCATTGCTCCATGCACTAGCGATTCTATCACACCTTCGATATACTTCATGATATGAAGAGAAAAACAATCCTTCATGCCTTCTCCAAAAGCGACTTATGGTCAATTCTATCTCCGGTTATCACCGTCTTCTTTATTCTTGGAACATCAATAGCGGTCATTTTGTATGCTCGAGGTTATCGACTGAACCTTCAAGGAGAAAAACAACCAATCGTCACATCCACAGGCATCCTTGCTACTACATCAGATCCATCTGGAGCGCAAATCTTCATCAATGGCGTCTTTAAAAATGCGACAAACACATCCCTCTCTCTAGAGCCAGGAACATATACCGTTAAAATAGCAAAAGACGGCTATCTATCGTGGCAAAAGGATATTCGAATTGATAAAGAAGTTGTCCGTCGGGCCGACGCGTTTCTCTTCCCTATCAATCCAAGCATCTCTCCGCTAACAAATAGAGGGGTTATCAAACCAACTCTTTCTCCCGATGGAAGCAAAATCGCCTATATTAGCTCGATAAAAAACGAAGGAGCAAAAAAAGAAGGATATGCCATATGGGTGTACGAATTGACAGATAGAGCATTAGGATTCAACAGGGATCCTCGAGAAATCGGAGCAATCAATCCTGAGTTGTCTGTTGATGTCATAACACTCGAATGGTCGCCGAATTCAAATGAAATTCTTCTTTTTACCGACACAATCGCGATACTGTATAGCGTCGGAAGAACCAATGAACAACGAATCGTCACGAATCAACTTGAAACCATTCGCAAGGCATGGCAAGAAGAACGAAACGAAAAACAACTTCGACAGCTCTCATCGTTCCCCAAAGAATTTATTACTATAGCAAAATCAAGCGCTAGCATTCTTTCATTCTCGCCTGATGAAACAAAAGTACTTTACGAAGCAACCCAATCCGCAACGCTTCCTCTATTTATCATGCCACCGGTTATTGGTGCGAATAGCATAGCAGAGGAACGAACTCTTCAAACAGGAACACTCTATGTGTATGACATGAAAGAAGATAAAAATTATCGATTATTAGATCGAACAGAACTTCTTCCTTCACCATCTCCATCGCCGTCACCGTTGCAAAAAAAACAAATTTCGCCAAATGAAGCGAAACAAAAAACATTACATCAACAAACACATTATCCTATCTACTGGTTTCCAACGAATCGACACTTGATCCTGGTTATGGAAAGAAAAATCGATATTCTTGAGTACGATAGGACAAATTGGGTAACGATTTACGAAGGCCCGCTGGAAGACAAATTTGTCGCGCCGTGGCCCGGAGGTAACCGCATTATCATCGTCAGTAACTTTAATCCGAACGCTTCCCCCCTTCCTAACCTCTTCTCTGTTCATTTGCGATAAAGCATATGAAGTGCCCCCAGAAGGAATTGAACCCTCATCGTACCCTTAGGACGGGCCTGCTCTCTCCGTTGAGCTATGGGGGCAAAATAAGTCGGGGACGGCGGACTTGAACCGCCGACCTTACGGACCCGAACCGTACGCTCTACCAACTGAGCTAGTCCCCGAAATACGCATTCACACGTGTATATTCTATCTTAATACCATCCAAAAAAGAAGAAATAGGACAACAAGTAAACGATCTGCTTAAACTATTTAAAAATATAAAAAACTATATTATTTTAGGACAAAATACGCACACTCATTACACCACCTATACGTTGAATTTTTTCTATTATCTCACTCAACTTCCCGATATGCGGATCGTTTGGATCAAAATAAAACGTTAATACCGGCGTGTCTCCACCATAAGGACGATCGATTGTGTCATGAATTAAATTCGGCACACCTGTTTCTTGACCTGAAGGATAAAATATATCGATAATTTGTTTTTTTATTCCAGGCAAGTCCTTCACTTGCACTTGAATCCGATGCAACGAAGCGCAATATTCAATCATCCGTCGACGAATCGCCTCTATTTCATGTTTATTTATTTCTCCAAAGCTCAAACGAAGCAAAAATTCTTCACTTGATGAATATTTTTTAGGAAGAACCAACATAAGATTAAATGGAACAATTTGATTTCTAATTGGCTCAACAAGTCGATTCCATCCATATGCAACAATCATTCTTCGATATTCTTCTCTTCTTGGATCCGTATCAGAAAGACTTAAATATATTCTTTTTATATCAGAAAGCACGCTCTGTCGCTTATATTGTCGAAGACATAAATGATCCGCAAAAGAGGGATGAATCAACATGATTGCATCTTTATCATCTTTATCGTGCATGCGAATCACAATGTTCCCTCCAGCAGGCACCCGCATTCCCAAATCAGTTGTCAAATCAATCACCTTTCCATTAATGGTAATCTCCTGAACTCGCATCCAATCTTCGTGTTGAAACAGTATATCAGCAATTGTTGCCTGAATAGGTTGATGCGTTTCTCTTAGGGAAGCATCATTTCCGTCATATGAAATAAATACTGGAACGCTTCCATGCAACACATTCCCAAAATATCGAATAGTATCATAAGATATCTCTCTAGATATCCATTCTTCGTACTGCCGATGAATCTCTCGAATTTTCTTTTGTGCAAGATCCATAGAAGCTTTATCGCTATCTCGTTTGGTAAGTATAGAAAGAGGAATTTGTTTTTTAGTATAATCTATTTCAGAACAAACATAAACACGAATCGGCGTTCCATCGGATAATACCAATGAAAACACCGTTTCTTCCTGAAACACGCCTCGACGCGCTTGGTAAATTAGATCATACAATCCTACAATTCTGTTTGTTGGTAATTGAACAAGAGAATCCATCGCAAGAGGAAGGATTGCTCGCAACCGATCTTCTGCCCACGCAACCCTCTCCTCTGACGTCATCGTTGGATCAAGAATATCATCTCGTATCACGAGATCTAATCGCATCGGAAGATCTGCTGTAGTAACTTCCCATTCAGACAAAAGAGTATCAGAAAATCTATTTATATATCGTAACAATACAGAATCATACACTTCATGAAATAATGGATACCGAAGAGACACAACTTGAATTCCTCCATATATCGCATAAATGTTATGAATTTCCTGAAGAAGGTGGTTAGTGTTGACATGAGAAACCAATGCCTCTATTGATTGAGCAATTCTTTTGTTTAATGATCGTCCACCTCGATGAATATTCAAAATTTTTATTGACCGTTCATACAATTCTCGAGCATATTCAGAAAACCCAAACCGTTGCGCGAGCGGCGCGTAAATCATGTATGTTTCCGCCGCTTTTCGTTCTTGCTTCTCTCTTGGCATCGCTGCAATCGTCCGCATATTGTGCAATCGATCGCATGTTTTAATCAATACAACAGCGGGATTCTCCAATCCCCGTTCGATAATTTTCCGAAGCGTCTCAACAGACGGATCCCCCCGTTCGCTTTGCTGCACCTCAGTTAATGCCTCAATTGTCGAAACGATACGTTCCGCATCAGACGGAAAAAAATATTTAATATCGTATTTTGTTACAGGATGTCTATAGCGAGGAGAATCCTCAAAGATATCATGACCAAGCGCCGCAGCGATCACCCAGGATTGCTGATCATGCTCCGCAACCTCTCTCGTCACAGCCAACACATGCTGAATATAGGGAATAGGAAGACCAGTTTTTCGATCACGTTGTCTCCGTTGTTGATGAACATGTGCATATTCAGCGAGGACATACGCGGTAGCAATCACTCGTTTTTCTTCTTTTGTATAAGAAACAAAAAACCGATTCCACATCTCCACAAAAGTGTTTACTCCGAGAAGTCGAAACGAAAAAATATCCTCCGAAAATCGCTCGCTAATCGATTGAACCGCTTCACGAAGATATGGTTTACAATCTTCTTGCCGATCTGGAAAGTGATCGAAAAACACCTCTTTTGATATCATATAATCGATTATAAATTATAAGTATAAACAAATCTTAAAAGATCAAATATACGTTAAGATAAAATCATGTCAAATGAATATTATCCTTATCCATATAAAGAGTATAAAATGACTGGACTTTTTGAATACGAAGATCGTTTTGCCAGTATCATAGGAATGATGACAAATGAAAGAACACTAAGTGTTACACACTATATAGAAGATCGCGTTCGATCAAATCCACAAACAACCGTTCTTGAACTTGGCTTTGGAGAAGGATATTTCTTAGAAGATCTTGCAGGGATTGTTCCTGTAAAAAACGTCTACGGCATAGATCTTCAATCTCCAATAGAAACAATAGCAAGAATCGTGAAAATGCACCCGGGAATACATCTTAAACAAGGCGATGTTCATAATCTTCTGAAGCTCTATACAACAAAACATGGTCTGCAACAATTTGATATCATCATTGGGAGCAACCTCGCGATATGGCTTTATAATCCTATTAACGCGCTACTTGTACAAGGCAATCAACTCCTTAAACCAGGTGGCGTATTGCTCATCAATACGTTTCCTCTTGCAAAAGCTATGCCAAACGAAGAAGATCGAAAAAGATTTATTGAAGCAACAACACGGGAAGGATGGAAATGGAATCCAAGAGGAAACCCTCCAACCTCATACGATATTGCAGTTTGTAAACTACCAGAAAATTCAACTAACATCGAAGGTATTTTAGGAAGACTTGAACAGATTCCTTATAATCATAAACCAACACATGAACATCCCGTCACTTATCGCTATTGTTGAGAGGAATAATACTCAACTCATCATTTTTTCATTCCTCCTTAAACTTAGATCCTGAATTATCCTCAAAATAATAATTTTTTCATCCAAGATGATGTGATAGATTACATTGGAATGACAGAATATTTGTATTGAAATAACTGAGCTTACAATATGTAACGGCTTTTCTATCATTTTTCGCAAAAATTGTGGTATAATTATGTTCATCTATGAATTTTTCTCCAAAACAACCGCAGGAACCTGTCATCCCGCCGACAGAAATCATCCTTGCTTCCCAATCCATCGGACGACGAACGATTTTAGAAAAACTCGGCGTACGATTTCGAATCATCATCACCCATGTAGACGAATCCTCAATCCTCGATAAAGACCCAATAAAGATGCTCCAACGACGCGCGATCGCAAAAGCGGACGAAGTTGTCAATCATCCCGGCGTGTATTCACTCTCACCCACGGCAAAAAACCTTATTATTGCAGCAGACACCGAAGCGATCTATGCAAGAAAAGCCTACGGAAAAGCAGAAAATAAAGACCACGCAAAACACATCATCAAAGCGCTCATGGGTAAAACGCACACCGTAATTACCGCCGTTTCAATTGTTCTGTTCGATCAAGGAAAAGAGGTCAAACGATGGAATAAAACTGCCGAAACAAAAGTGACGCTCCGAAAAATGAACGCAACAGATCTTGACCTGTATGTCTCTCGTTATGATTTTACTCGATTTTCCGCAGGGTACGCGCTCTCGGAAACACCGTGGGATCTCATTACAAAAATCGATGGATCATATACGAATGTCATCGGTCTTCCGCTCGAAATTTTGCTCCCAATTTTTAAAGCCTACGATATTATCACACTTCCTAAAAGCATTCTCTAATTACGCAAAGACTTCATCGTCAGAAAACAACAATCCAATCTCCTTCTCCGCAGCCTCAAGAGAATCAGATCGATGCACCACATTCTTCCCTTTCGACTCGCCAAAATCTCGCCGAATCGTCCCTGGATACGCTTCTGCTGGATCGGTGGGACCGCAGATATCAAACACTTTTTGTATCGCGCCCTCGCCAGCCACGATCATCGCTACCACTGGAGACGACATCATAAAGGATGATAATTCAGGAAAAAATGGTTTATCTTTGTGATGCGCGTACCATTGATCAAGAATATTCTGATTTAATTGAACCATCTTCAATCCAACAATCGACAACTCAGCTTTTTCAAATCTCGCGATAATTTCTCCAATCACCCGCTTTTTCATACCGTCTGGTTTAATAAGAACGACAGTTCTTTCGAACATATAAAATTCTCCTTTCTTCTTTTTTTATCAAGCAAACTTGAGCTCTTTCTAGATTTTAAATCACTTATTGTTTTTTGAAAAGCGCCGCGATATACGATCCTTTATCAGAAACATAGACAGGAACACACCGAAGCGATTGAAGTGCCTTTCCCGTAATCGTGGATGCGGCGGCAGTGTTTCTTCGTTCTTCTTCAGACATACCAGTGTCAGAAAATGCTCGATACGCGTCTTGATATGCTGAGTAATTACTCCCCATCTCACCGGATTGCCAAAGACTGAAGAAACCGCCAAAAAGTTTTGCAGGAGCTACTTTTTTTATAAAAGGGACAAGAAGTTTGCTCGGCGAAACATAGGTTGCTCGCTCTCCTCGAACATAACTCTGCATTTCAGCAGTCAATACCCCTTGCTGAAGAACGGTTAGATACTGTTCTTGAATATATCTTCTTTCTTCTTGAAGCGGTTGCGTTCGAAACGACGGAATACTTCCTGTGTACCGATCTACTCGCAACACCTCAAGATTCGCCGTTTCATCAGTAAGACTACATGTCTTCCCATAGAAATACTTAATACTGTATGCTAATACATCGCGTTCATACGAAACTCGGATAACATGATGCCCATCAGACAAACTAGCAATATACTGTTCTATGCCTATTGTGATATCTCGCCAATCTTGGACATGAAAAATATATTCATGAGAAGAAAAAGAATACTCTGCCATTATTCTACTATACCTTAAAATATCTTTAACGCTTCCTGAATTTTATCCGTCTCGCCGCCGCTCCAAACAAGCGCGAGATTCAATGTATTCGTCACGATGTATCGCCTTGTCAGGCAATCAATGTCTTCTTTTGTCACGCGTTCAATCTTTTTTAGATACTCGTCAAGCATCAACAACTCCTGATTGAACACTTCTTGTCTTCCATAATATTCATTTTGAAATTCAGGATCTTCCGATTGAAACGCAATCATAGTTTTCAACCGCTTTTTTGCGATCGCGACTTCTTCCTCCGTTACCCCGTCCTGAACAACCTTCCGAAGCTCATCGATAATCGCCTGAACCGCTTCCTGAACTTTCTCAGTCGCCACGCCGGCATAGATCGACCACGTTCCCACATCGATCCACTGATCCGATGATGATCGAATGTGGTAACACAGTCCTCGTTGTTCTCGAATCTCTCGGAATAACCGCGAAGTAAAGGATACACCCATTAGCAAATTAAACACAGACCACGCGAATCGCTCCTCACTTCCTCGCGGAAATGTTCGAACGCCGAGTTCAATATGCGCTTGTTGCGCGTCTGGCTTGACTATCGACTCAAATCGAGACTCACGTTGCGTATCGGTCACATACTCGATACCATGAGACTGCTCGCTAGAAGCGGGAAGCGACCCAAACCACTCCATCACACGATCTTGAATTGCCTGTTCCTGACCGCCAATCGCCCCGGCAACCACAACAACGATCCGATTCGGCGTATACCACCGCGCATGGTACGCGCGAAGCGCTTTCGCGTCGATCGCGCGAAGGGAATCTACTTCTCCGATGATTCGCATACCAAGCTTCGTCCCGCGATACAACATCGTATGATACAACTCTTCCACTTTCGCCGCTGGCTCGTCATCGTATCGCTTCATTTCTTCTAAAATCACATCCCGCTCTTTCTCAACATATCGTTCTTCCAACAATGGACGGATTGCCAACTCTTTATTAATCTCCAACCCCACCTCCCAATCAGACGCAAGAACCTTGTTGTGATAGTTTGTGACATCAATATCGGTATACGCATTCTGAAGACCTCCTTGTCGCTCAATGATATTCACATCGTCTGTCGTCGGATATTTCTCTGTCCCTTTGAACACCATGTGTTCCAAAAAATGAGAAATGCCGTTGATTGACCGATCTTCGTATCTGCTTCCCACGCCTACCATCACGCTTGTGGCAACGCTATTAATCCCCGGCATCGGAATGAGTAATAACCGAACACTGTTTGGAAGAAGAATCCGTTGATACGGAGTGTCCATAAGGCTTAGGCTTATATGATACCGCATCCCCATCCTCTCAGACAAGGGAAAGAAACCCTTGTCATCCTGAACTCCATCCTGTCATCCTGAATGTATTTCAGGATCTGGGGAATCTTAAGAAAGGCAGCTCTTTTTTCGTGTCGATCCAAGATGCTGAAACACATTAAGCACAACACTATTCTGAATTGAGAATGACAAGAAACGAATACTCAATTATATCTCGTGCTATAAAATAATTAAATATATATAATAATATATTAATCTATATAAAAATATTATCTCTTGACGGATGAACAGGAACACAGAATACTAGAACCATGACCCCAGACGATCTTCGACAAGATGTTGAACTCAAAGTTATTGAACTTATCAAACAAAAACTTGCCGACGGCACCATGACCGAAGAACGAAGTCAGGCGATTGCCCAACATGTGCTTGACACCATAAAACCTGGCATGGACTTTCACGAACTCTATCAAGCAATTTTCAAACTCGACGACCAGTTCACCGAACTTTCGCCAATTGTGCTTCCAATCATCCGCGATTATGACAAAAACGTTATGCAAAAAATCAGAAACACTGTTTCTACATACATACACCAAGGAAAATATCAAGAAGCAGAAGACCTTGCAAAACGAGCAATCGCGGGCAAACTCAAAATCGTTTGGCAAGCAAGCGCAAGCGCATAACTAATCTCGTCATTTATCTAAAACAGTAGAGATAAATAGATTCAAATACGATAAAATCGTCTTCATGACCGAACAACAAGAATCGCAACAATCTTCTCTCATCAATAGTCAAGAGCAGCCTTCCATTCCAACACAAAAACAAGAAAGAAATCCATTCATAAGACTCGCGGAACGCGTATTCCATGGCAGACCAGAAGAAACATACACGTATTTCTGTTGAAGAACCAAAAGGACGATCTCGAACTTCCTATACAAGAAGACTAAACATTTTACTTCATCTGACAAAGATCCAACACGAGATGCTCCGATTGCTTGGACACAAAGAGAAAAGACGTTACTTTCATGTATACCAAGACGCGATGGAAGAATATAGACGCCTCTGCAAAGACTACAGAATCGAACCATCTCCCATATGTACTCAATGGGAACATTCAAGAAAAACCAAAGGTTCTATTGAAAAAAAGAATTCAAAGAGCGGAAGAATCATTTTTTCAGCTCCTTACCGAACCAGCGAATACATTGCATGAACAAGGACTATTTCTTGAAAAAACCAAAGAACAACTCTTACAAGATCTTCTTTCGTCAGACGATCTTTCAAATGTTGACTTTAATGGTCGATCAATCCCTCCAGAAATTCAACAAATACTCTCAGACCAAATCGTCCATGCAAAACTTGCCGCGTTGGCGCTGTATGACAAATTTCACTGGAGAGAATTCTCAAGACGTATCTTGAACAATCCAGCTGAAAGATTTTCAACAGAAGGCGGAATCAAACGAATACACAACAATCAAGAAGACATAAAAACATTCATGAAAAACGCCGAAGAAACACTGCGACGCGTTCTTCTAAGAGGGGTGCCATATAGACTCGAGCGAGAACATTGGAAAAACAACAATCATGGACAGGAAGAAGAACACATATATACGATAGACAGCGTTCCTGTAAGGGTTCTGCTCGGCATACAAAGGGACGAATCAGGCAATCTCCACTCAATCTTCCCTCCGCGCATCGATGTTGTGTCTTTTTCTTGCTCGTCGTTGGCGGAAGCCCGAAAACAATTAGAACAAAGACAAGCAAGTCGAAACATAACGATTCAGATTATTGATGTTACCCAAGATGGACCAGGATCGCAGATAGCGTTTATGAACAATCCTGAACAGTGCCGCATTCGCCACCATTCTATGAAACAATTAACGCCCTTATCAATAACAATCTTTCGATATAACAATGGCGAGATTTATGTATCTGGTATCTCCGACCATACAACCACCGACGGCGTTCCTCTTGCCGATCATATAGTTGGACAATTCATGAAAGAAATGCCGTGGGGAGAAACCAATGCGTTACAGCTTATTCCCCTTATTACCAAAGAAGATGACAATCTTCCGTCAGAAGAAGACGCAGAGACACTCCCGCCATATACAGAATATACCGTCACGTTAAAACTACTTGGATCCAAAAACTTCGAGACCTGTTGAAAAATGACAAAATACCGATTGTAGACAATGAAGGAAATCCTATTAAAACAGATCTTTTACGATAGGAACCATCATCGCGATCCTTGAAGGGCAACGGCATATGGAACTCGCGCGAAAAGCAAGCATTGCTCGACAAAAAACCAAAGGAACACTCGTCGATCAAAAATCCCTGAGCGAACAATTGATGGAAGTATCGGTCACCGATCTTGCCTTGCCGGACAATCCTAAAGAATGGTTGTCCATTAAAGATGGAAAAATTGTTATAGAACCAAACGTAATAGAAGCTCTGCAAAAAGCCCGCGTCATTTTCTCTCAACAGGCTCATGAAGAAGATAGCACGGAAACGGTACGACAAGTGTTTCGTCTTCCAAAAATGTTGTGGAGACTCAACGCGTGGGTATCGCAAAGAGTCCTTGGACGCTTTGCCACGAAAAATGTGGGCGCAGTCATGGTGTCTGTCTTGAATCCACAACACAATGTGATCGGCTGTCCCGCCCTTGTGCCAGAATGGCAGGATCTTGCGGCAACCTACGGACGATTAGGAAAAGATGGAACTATTCCTATGAAAATAAAAACCGGAGGGAATCAACGAAAAGCGATAGAATATTTAAAAAATATCTTCAAGCAACGCTCGAATGGAATAAACAATTTTCAGAATACATCGAATCTATAATAAAAATATCTTCCTCCTCTACTTGATTACTATAGGCTATTTCGGTATAATAACTTCCATGCAAGCGAGATCGTTTACGCTCCTCATGCAATCGTATATTGGCAAGAAAATAACGCATCATGCCCCATTCACGCTATCAACGATCAATCTCATTCTCCCAAAAATCGCCACGCGTCAGAATGAAGAAAGACAAACTGGTAGAAGTGGAAGAAAAATTCTTGGGATGAGCATGATCGCTACCGCCGTTCTTGGGGCGATCATTGCCATTCTTCCTCAGCTTCGATTTGAAACGTTCTACGCAAAAAAACAGATTCAACAGAAAATCACAGAAATTGTCGAACCAGCAATTCCCTTACCTCCTGCGGTTCCGATTGTCTATACCCCGCTCGTCGGTCCAGATGGCAAAGAAATCGAACCAGTGAGCACAGAATTTTCGATTATCATCCCTCGCCTTGGCATCAACGCGCCGATTATCGCGTCGGTTGACCCCTTGAACTCAAAAGAATACACCCCCGTTCTTTTGCAAGGCGTCGCGCACGCGAAAACTTCGTACTTCCCCAATCAAGACGGCGCCACCTACCTTTTCGCCCATTCAACAAATTATGAATGGTTTGTGAAGGATCTTAACGCAATTTTCTACACCGTTAAAAACCTCGAACACGGGGATAAAATCGTCGTTATCTACAAGGAAAAACGGTATATCTATGAATACAAAAGCAGAGAAATCGTCCAACCACGGGATACCTCCTACCTCCTTCCAATCACAGGGAAACGGCAACTCATCTTGCAAACCTGCTGGCCACCGGGAACACTCTACCAACGCCTTCTCATCTTCGCCGACCTTGTGGATGTGGAAGGATAAGAAATAAGACCCTACAGCATCCCAAGAGGAACATCTTGAATGTTCAACGATGCTAACTTTCGATCATTCGTAAGAAAGTAGGATGCGTTCGCGTGAATGATCGTTAATCCGTTCAATTCATAGAAAAATCACGCAATATATTCACGAACCCGCCGATCCTCGGTATATTTTGAGTGGACAACGCCTCAATCACAGAAATTACAGAAGTCACGGCATTCATTGTTCCTTGCTCTACAGATGCAAATATGTCTTCAACCGCGTCGATATATCGCGCATTAACCTCAAATAGATAGATAAATATCATGAAATCAAGAGTAATTACTTCTCTCATGACGCCCTCGCGAGAGATCAACAAATGTTTCGTCCCATCCGCAAACGCCTTTCGCGATTCCTTTAACGCGCTTGGTTAGACTTGCCGCTGGCTCAAGAATAACAAAAGGAATTTCCTGATCAGAGCTAACGCGGATCGCAAGTTTGCTTCCAGCTTGAATCCCCATCTGTTTTCGTATCGCGCTGGGGATAACAATTTATCCTTGAGAAGAAACGGTAATGTATTGATGCATATCCGTTTTGTACGGATACACAAAAGATAAAAGAAAAACAAGAGTATTGTAGATTATATACTATATATTTCATTTTACTTTTAAGAGTATTCTTTTAAAAAATCGGTAGGAAGGCAATTTCTGTTCTCCTCTTTTTACATAAAATTCCACTTATCCCATAGTACTTGACAATCCTATAGAATTATGCTATCATTCGCACAATAAAAAATAATCATATGAATATAAAATCAAACCATTCCACAATACTGTTTACTATAGCGTTTATGATCATTGCGATGATAAGCGCGAAACCAATATCTGCTGAAACCTGCGTCACGCAATACGGCGGATCCCAGTACGGCACAAGTTGCGCGCCAAAAGACCTTACCATCAATAAAGAAGTGCAAAAAATCGGCGTTCAAGGATCCGATGGCGGCGCGGTGTATGTAGAAAACCTGTCCATTTCCGAAGCGAGCGCCTCGGCAGGAATGTATATGACCTTCCGATTGACCGTAAAGAACAGTTCAAACAAAGAATTTAAAACTGTTGAAGTGAAAGATATTTTTCCACCATATATGACCTACCCGACATCCGGCGGATCGATCACCGGTGGAGATGTTAAAAGTGCTGTGTACGACCCATCCAATCGAACATTGACCATGAAATTAGAAAACATGAAGCCGGGCGAGTCTCGACAAATCATCGTCACCGCGAAAGTGGAAGAATCGGAAAAATTTCCGGCGGGAAAATCCACATTCTGTGTCTCAAACTTAGCGCAAGTAAAAGCGGAAGACCGCTTTGACGAAGACACTGCCCAAGTATGTGTCAATAACAATGTAAAAGGTGTTTCCACACTGCCAAAAGCTGGATCACACAATATGCTTATCATGGCAGTATCCGCCATGTTTGGATTCGCCGGCTATGCGGTAATGAAGAAAAGATCATAAAAAAGAAAAATTCATTACAAAGCTAAGCCTTTTAAACAAGTTTTTTCTTCATAAGAAAACTGAGAAAGTTCATCAAACGATTTATAGGAATACCTAGAATAGTAACTCGTTTAGAAGTACAAGAGGATAACGCCTGGTTTTACCCGCTGTATGTGTTTTTCCCTCTATAGATTAATAAAGTGAATATGTATATCATCAAAGCATCTGCGTATCACCATTGTTAAGTAGATTTCTATGAATGTATCCTGTTAGATACAAGAGTTGTTCTTCTTGAACAACTGTAACTACTCTCTAAACTCCTTAAACTAAAAGACCAAACGAGGATATTTTTTATTGAAATACGCAGCATACCGACCACACAACGAATTCATAAACGCATCAATCGTTTGAACATTATAGTGATACACAAGAAGATGAAAATGATTCAGCATAAGCAAAACGCAAGAAATCCCTCTTCATCCTGCGAAAGCAGATATTCTTTCAACTACAAAAGAAGGACAAGATAATCATGAGGATCAAAGAATATCATCTACTTCTTTACGCCTGAATTGTACATGTTATATTATGTATAATCTGTATATTCTTTTATTCTATGTTTTTCTGGCATATTTCAAAAAAGATTAAATTTATAAAAAAACAGTCGTTTTGAAGTTGCAAGGCTAGACGTCAAAAAAAATATCGCTTGTGATATTCTATTTAATGTCGTACGCTAAAAAGTACATGAATACTATATGTATACTATATAAATACTCATCAAGGCACCATGGAAGGCATTGCACCAGAAGCATCACTCCCTCGCCCACCAGATCCCTCTCCACCTAGATTGCCTACAAGAGAAAATCCGCCTACAAGAGAAGACCCCAGAGAGGCATTAATGCTATTAGCAAATAAGGAAAATGATGGATTGCCATCTAATGAAGAACCACCATCTCCCAATTCGCCAGGGGGATCAGGAGAAGAAGGAGAAAGAGAAGAAGAAGGAGGAGAAGGAGGAGAAAAAGTAACAGAAGAAAAAGCAGTAGAGGAAATGATTCAAAATTTACGAAATATGCCAATTGAAGAAATCACAAAAGTGCTAGAAGAAGCGAATCTTTCTCCAGAGGATCAACAAAAACTTCTCAAAGCTTTAGAAGGACAAATAACGTCTCCAGATCTCGACGAAGCAGAAGCGGAAGAAGAAATACCAGACCAAATCAAAAAAGAGCCTGAAAGACAAAAAGAACCAAAACAAAGCAAGAAAAGACAAGCGCTTGAAAAAGTTTTAGAAATGCTGAAGCTTGGATTTTCTATCGTAAACAAAGCAAAAGAAGTAATTAAAAAACAAGAACAAGAAGAAGATGAAGCAGTTCGTGAAAGAGGAAAAAAAGAAAGGGAAGAAAATCCATTTGTAAGAATATTTCTAATAATGAATAGAAAAAATAAAAAATAAATTCTTCATTTGTCTTTGAATCAAAATACAAATAAATTTCCCTTGAAAATAAACAAAACGTTTTTAAAACGATATACGATATAATCGTTTGTATGCTATCCCTCATCCTTCCCATCATAACCGCAGAGCTAATCATCTTTTATTTGCTCGCTCAACGGCTCAATCAAACCATATTTCTCTTTTTCTATCTTGTCACGAGGTCGGAACGCGTCGCGTTTTTCATCGTGACGCTTCTCTTTTTCCCCGGGACAGTTGTTCATGAACTCGCGCATTTGTTCACCGCGGAAATTCTTGGCGTCAAAACTGGCAAACTCTCCCTTATTCCAAAACGGATCAACTATAGAGAAATCGAAGCAGGAAGCGTCCATGTGGCAAAAGCCGATCCGTTTCGAATGACAATTATTGGCTTTGCGCCGATATTTTGGGGTATTGCTTCGATCGTAATACTTTCTCTGCTTATGCAATCAATGCATTCTGGGGCATGTTTTCAGATTGATTTACTAAAAGTGACACCAAAAATACTGCAATTAGATTGTCGTCTTCCAGCGCTAGGAACCATCTTCATCTTTTACCTTTTGTTTTCCATTTCCACAAATATGTTTAGCTCCCGAGAAGATGTCAAAGAAACATTACCTGTCCTAATCGTGATTGGAATTATTTCATTATCGCTGTATATCGCCGGCGTCCGAATTTATCTACCAGAAAGGGTCACAGAAGTAATGAGCCATCTTCTCGTCTCGATTGCGCAATACCTTGGCATCGTACTGGCAGTGAATACCGTGATATTTATAATCGTCAGCATCGCAATAGCCTTTTTTCTTCCAAACCATCGCTAATGCTTTCAAAATGCTATTACTCATCCAATTTACGATATGATCACAGCATCACACCTCTTTACCATGCCAAAACTGATTTAATATTTGAAATTGTCAAGAAAAGATATGTGATTTTTCAAGACCAGGCATTGCAAAAATGATAAGCTGTATTCTCATCTTTTTGAAGGCATCAACGTATCGTTCATTGCTCTCGCTTCAACACAGCGAAAAAGGCCGATTGAGGAATTTCTACTTTTCCGATCATTTTCATTCTTACTTTTCCTTTTTTTTGTTTGTCAAGCAACTTATCTTTTCTCGTCCGATCTCCGCCGTAGAGCTTCGCGATCACATCTTTTCGAAACGCTTTCACATCAGCCCTTGCTACAATCTGCCCGCCGATTGCCGCTTGAATCGGCACTTCGAATTGCTGACGAGGAATCGCTTCCGCTAATTTTCCCACCAAATGCTTCCCCCAATCTCTTGCCCGCTCTCGAACCACCAACGTGGAGAACGCGTCAACTTTTTCCTTGTTCACCAAAATATCGAGCTTCACCACATCAACCTCGTGATAATCAAAGAATTGATAATCCAAACTTGCGTACCCTTCTGTGGCGCTCTTTAAGCGATCAAAAAAATCAACAATCATCTCCGACAACGGCATGAGATAGGTAAACTTCGCAAGATCAGACGCGCCAGCATCCGCCGATTCGCTTTTCAAAGCCTGGCCTTGCGTGAGATATTGCAAATCAATATACTCTCCTCGCTTTTCTTGACATAATTGCATAATTGCGCCGACATATCGTCTTGGAGCAAAAATTGTAAGGTCCATAATTGGCTCTTTTACACTCTCGATCACTGATGGATCAGGAAACTCAGCAGGAGACTGAATAACAAGTTCCTCTCCGTCTTTTTTTACAATATGATATTCAACACTTGGCGCAGTGGCAATCATTGTCAAAGAAAACTCTCGCAACAATCGCTCTTGAACAACTTCTGCATGGAGAAGCCCAAGAAAACCACAGTGAAATCCGTTTCCAAGCGCCAATGACGATATTGGCCGAAAAGAAAATGCGCTATCAGACAATCGTAATTTTTCCATCGCCTCCCGCGCCATCTGAAATTCATCAGAAGACACTGGAAACAATGCAAGAAATACCATTGACTTCGGCTCTTGATACCCCGGTAACGGAACAAGGACTGCGGTCTGCTGACTGCGGTCTACTGTTGTCACCGTGTCCCCCACCTTCGCATATCGAATATCTTTTAATCCCGTTGCAATATACCCGACTTCTCCTGTGGAAAGCGCGATTCCCGGTGTCATCTTTGGGGTAAAATAGCCGATCTCAATCGGGCTGACCTCGGCGCCAGACGTCATAAACCGCAACGAATACTCAGGAGATGATCCGTCAATTTTCCCATCCACAACGCGAACAAACACGACCACGCCTTTATGCGGATCGTATTGAGAAGAAAATACAAGCGCGCGAAGCGGACGATCACGATTACCTGACGGCGGAGGAATTCGTTCAACAATCGCGCGAAAAACCAATGCAACATTCTGACCGGTTTTTGCAGAAATCTGGATCATCTCCTCTTTGCGAAACCCAAGATCTAGAAGCTCTGCGATCGTCTCGGAAATGCGAGCGTTGGGTAAATCAATTTTGTTAATTACAGGAATAATCACAAGATTATGCTTCCTTGCCTGCTGTAGATTTGCCAATGTTTGCGCCTGTACACCTTGTGTCGCATCCACCACAAGAATTGCACCCTCACACGCAGCAAGCGATCGCGACACTTCATAGGAAAAATCCACATGACCCGGGGTATCGATAAGATTTAACGTATATGCTCTAGGTGTCAAATGATGAACTGGAGATATTTGATTGTTCTCTTTTGTTCGAGATGCATCGTCCGATATTCGATGCTCGATATTCGATGCTCGATACATCATCCGCACCGGTGCAAGCTTAATCGTGATTCCACGCTCTCGTTCAATTGGATTGCTATCAAGCAACTGATTTACCATTTCTCGAGGAGAAATAGTACCCGTAAACTCCAACAATCGATCTGCAAGCGTTGATTTGCCATGGTCAATATGCGCAATGATAGCGAAATTTCGAATATACGACTGATCCATACTATTAAATAGTAAATATATCTATATATAAATAGATATAACTATATATTAATAAAGTAGATAAAGCATACAGTCATAATATGATGACGATATCGTTTACAATATATTTACAATACAGTAAGCGATTATACACAATACCTACTACAAATTCCGAATATTTTTTGTGTCTCTGATATGCTATGAACAGATGAGTAAGCGCCCTCTGTCAAACGAGAAAAATTATTTCTACATACAAGGCCTCATCTTGTAAAAGATTTTTAATTAATTAAAAATGTAATTAAAAACAAAGATTTTAATCATTAGTTATCTTTCATAACAAGATTATAGAGTAAGAAATATAAACATATATTATAGCAATGGCGCTTCACAGATAATCTTAATCTCTTGACAAAATAAATCATTCGTATAAAGAATTAAATTATAAATATAAAAATATGCATATGCGATATTATCGACTGAAGCATTCTTCTATTATTCGTGGAATCTCTACTCTGCTCTCTCGATGTATAATAGGGGGATTTTTGACCTTATCCATGAGTGCTTCTGCGATATCTTTTACTCCCTCTCGCATTTATGCATCTGGAACATATGAACTAGATTTGAATTTTAATCTCACAACAGATGGTGTCATATACACAATGGCGCAAGACGATGATTATGTATATTTTGGAGGATCTTTCTTTCTTGTGGGAAAAAGACGATACAATAATATGGTCCTCTACAACACAAGCGGGAATACTATTGAAAATTTTGTTGATCATCCAAATGGGTATGTTCAAGCAGTGTTCCCTGATGGAAGCGGCGGATGGTATATCGGTGGAAATTTTGATAAAGTAGGATCTCATAATATTCAAAATCTTGCTCGCATTAAACCCGATAGAACCGTTGACACCACGTGGACACCAAATCCAGACAACCAAGTTAGAACAATCTTTTACGATGGAACGCATGTGTATATCGGCGGAGACTTCACAATCATTGGAGGACAATCAATCAATCGTCTTGCAAGAGTAAATCCTACCACGGGACTTCCAGATACCTCTTGGAATCCAAATCCAAACGAATATGTGAATAAAATTATTAAAGATGGAAGCGACATCTATGTATGCGGGGTATTTAATACCATCCAAAGCACACCTCGATCAGGACTAGCAAAACTTGATGCAGGAACAGGAAGTCTTCTTGGATGGAATCCAAATCCAAACAATTCTGTATTAGATATCGATGTATCCCCTTCCCATGTATATGTAGTCGGATATTTTACAACAATTGACAGCACACCAAGAAATTATGCTGCAAAACTTGATAAAGGAACAGGAGCTGTAGATCCAACATGGAATCCAAATCCAGATACATGGCCAACAGTTATTCGGTATTCTTCCGGTGGAGATATATTTGTCGGGGGATTGTTCACCTTTATAGGAGGAGATACTCGTCAATACGCAGCAAAACTTAATAATACCAATGGCGATGCAGATCCTTTATGGTTGCCTCCTTATCAAATCAATGACATGGTTTTATCTATTCTACCATCAGGAGCCAACGTATATTTTGGAGGGAATTTTAATAATCTTATCACAGAAGATGGTGCATCTTACGTCATATCCACTAATAAAACCACAGGAGCAAAAACACCTGGATGGAATTTTAATTTTTCAAATCAAGTTTGGACGATGGCAGAACAAGGATCATATATTTTTATGGGGGGCATATTTACTGTTGCCGATGGTATACGAAGACAAAATATTGCCCGCTTTCAAAAAAGCAATGATCAACTAGATACTGTATGGGATCCAAGGGCAAACAATCAGATCTTCAAAGTAATGGTAGATGATGCCCATGTTTATGTAGGAGGAGATTTTACCACAATCGGAGGAGCACCAAGAAATAAAGTAGCAAGAGTTAATAAAACCAACGGACTCACAGATCCAGGATGGATCGTTCCTAGCTTTGGATCAGCAGATCGCGTTTTTTCACTTGGAATATCACCTCATCATGTGTATATAGGAGGAGATTCTTCAAACCCAGCATTGCGTTTACAAAAAGTAAATAAGTCAGATGGCAGTATTGTGCCATCATGGAGCCCAAATCCAGACGATATAGTGAGAAAAGTACTATATGATACATCCGGCATATATGCAGGAGGAGAATTTACGACTATTGGCGGACAACCAAGGAATTATCTAGCAAAACTTGATGAAACCACTGGACTTCCCGACCCATCATGGAATCCATCTCCAGATCGTGCGGTAATTGAGATATATAAAACAGATACGAATCTATTTATTGGAGGATTTTTTACTTTTATTGGAACAGAAACAAGAGAACGCATTGCGAAATTGAATCTTGATGGAACGCTCGATATGAGCTGGAGTGTGAGTCTTGATAATTATATAAACACAATCACAACAGACAGCGAAAACGTTTATTTTGTTGGAACGTTTTCAGATATCAATGGGCAAGGCATTGGTTATGGAGGAAAAGTGAACAAACAAACAGGAGTGCTTGATACGGTATTTAATCTTGAACTAACCGACATAACATATTCAATAATTGTAAATAGCAATGCTATATATCTTGGAGGAGCATTTGGATCAATCAAAAATAATCAATACTTTAAAAATCTTGCAAAAATCACCTATGCACTTCCTACTCTTTCTTTAAATCAGAATCAATCGAATATATCTGCAAACAACACACAAGGAAAAACGAATCCGCTTGAAGCGCCGAAGTGCAACAACGAGAAACCAAAAGGCATCCCAGATCTCTTTCAAATCGATACCAAAGATACTACCGCAAAACTCTTCTTTACCCCTGTGTATGACTCTGATTCATCCTATTACATCAGCTTCTCTGAAGATCCATCAGCAGAAAAACATGGGGCTCTCGCAACACTTAAAAAAGAAGGCGTCCAATCATATGATATTTTCTTCCTTCAACCAAATAGGACATATTACCTAAAGGTCCGAGCCCAAAATGGTTGCGCAACAGGCGAATGGAGCCCAATTATGACATTTACTACTAATAGAAAAAGAAATACACGGACCACCAAAGTCTACCGCTATGAAATAAAAAATGGCATCAAACGCGTCATTAATACTATAGAAAACATAAAAAAGAGACTAAATAATTATTAATGCCATAAGAACATATACTTTTTCATAATATGGTTTGACCGATTCTTCTTTTTAGCTTTCATTCTATTTGTTTTTTCCTTTATCATCCTTGTAGGATTCATAATTACTTTTAAGACGATTATCTTATTCTCTCCAAGATCAAAAAATTAGATCAATCATCTTGCTAAAATGTCTCTATCGCCTTGTATACTCTTATTTCCTATGGAAATTATCATGCATCCCTTTTAATATACCATAATTCTTTGTGCGATTCGAAGTGTTCAAGAGTTGTTCTATCGAAAATATTCCCCTCTCTCTTACATCCGCGCTATAGTTCGTATTCCAAGAAGAAATAACCCTTTCTGAAGAACATGACTAGTCGCTTTTGTAATCTGCATACGATATGAAACATCTTTTATCGGATAAATTCCATAATATGTGTTGTAGTACTTCGCTAAAATTAAGAGATAGTTTGCAATATCAGATGGCGAATGTCGCTCTGCAGCTTCTTCAAGTATTTCAGGGAAATACAACAAATGACGAACAAGTTTTCTCTCTTCCTCCTCTAAATGATCAACACCATCAAGCGCCATCGCGTCATCTCTCTCTTTCCCCTTTCGTAAAATGCTTTGACATCGCGCATAGGTATACAAAAGATATGGACCAGAATCTCCATGAATATTCACAGACTCTTCGATGTCAAACGCAATCTCCTGCGATAACCCTACTTTCAAAAAACTATATTTCACCGCCGCGATCGCGCATGCTTCAGCAATTTCTTCTTGTTCTTCTTTTGTATATTTTGATGATGTTTGATTCATTATTTCATAGATTGATTTTTTCACCTCGTCCAGCAACCATTCCCCAAGCACCACCTGACCCGTCCGACTGCTCATTTTCCCATGCTTAAGTCTCACCCATCCATACGAGAGATGCATCTCCTTCCCTCGCATTTCTGGAAACAACCGCGCGAGCGCTTCAAAACATACTTGAAAATATCCGGTCTGCTCAGGCCCAACAACATGAATAATCATGTCGGGATGAAATTCAGAAACTTGTAATGGCGCAAGCCCCATTTCTTTCGCTTCATAGGTTGGATTTCCTTCTTTTGTGATAAATACCCGATTGTGCAACCCATATCGCTCGCCGGGGAAAATAATCGCGCCATCGCTTGCCTCGAAGACACCTTTCTTAAGACCTTCTTCGACATATTCTTTTCCCTTTTGATACACTTCGCTTTCAAAATACAATCGATCAAATGTCGTCCCTACCCGTCGATAGATCTGATCAAAATAATCAAGACTCCACTGGCGCGTCTCTTGATACAAACTATATACCTCTCGATCTTTCTCATAAATTTGTTTATTGATCTTCCCGATTCTCCCTCTCGCTTCTTCGCTCTCCTCATGCGCTTGACTTCCCGCCGCGTATGATTGACCCAAAAACGCAACCTTTTCAGCGGTACTCGCATATCTTATTGCAAGAAGCCGATCGCTGAATGCAGGTAAGAAAATCATCGCATACAAACATTTCGCAATATGCATCCCCACATCGCCTTGATAATTGACGCGGATCACTCGATGGCCCACCGCTTCAAGAATTCGCGCTAAACTCTCACCTGTTGTGATATTTCGCAAATGGCCGATATGAAACGCTTTGTGTGTGTTTGGATGAGCGAACTCGAGCATAATATGTAACGACCGATTGCCAACCACCGATGAATGGTTGCTGACTGACTCGCGGAGCAACGCGGCATCGGTCAAAACAATATTGATGAAGCCGGAACCGGCAACGAAAACATTGCGAATAAACGAAGCAGCATCATCTACATTGCTCTGTTGCCGCTCACGAATCGCCTCAATAATCTGATTCGCGACATCTTGTGGCGATCGCTTTAGCTCTTTTCCTAAAAGGAATGCGATATTCGTTGTGTAATCTCCGTGAGACGAATGATCTGACCGTCGAATCGCAAGACGATCAACGGGATAGCCAGACGAAGCAAGAACATTCTCCAAAAGATTGTGAAGCGATTGTTTTATGGTCATTCTACAATTATACAAAATATTAAACGAAGAACGAAAGATAAAACAAAAGAAAATAAATTATATTCAATAACCAACGATGCAATAAATACTACCCAATACACTCGTCTAACGTATGCATCGCTACGTATTTCCATGAGAAGAAAAAAATCAAAAGGCATCAAAAAATATAAGAATATATTATTATTTGCTCGAACAAACAAAACCGTCTTCTGAGATACCCATCCCTCAGAAGGGATGGAGGTCTCAAAAGACGGTAATTTTTTTCTATAGGACTATTAAATATGATGAAAATCATATATCTTTATTGAAAAATTGTCAATAAGCCAATAACACTATTTAAACAATTTTCAAAAAGAAAACACTATCACACCAAAAGCAATTCACTATCTTAGTGAATAAAAAAGATAAAAAGGGTTAAACGCTTTATAATACATTTTTTATTTCAAAATTCTTTTATTGATATATGTATTGTCGAGCAAAATAAAGATTAGAAGCTTCTAGCAATAAACAAAATATCACGCTACTCATATCCCAAAAAGTATTATTTTATACTACTTTAGTTTAAAAGCTACTATAATCTGCAAATAACTTCTTGTAGAATTACATAAGACAGATAGACTATAAAATAAAAAGCTTTGGAATATTTGTTCTATCTCTATGCCACTCGATCCATATCATGAAAATATGACCATATGGGGACAGATAAAAAAGCAACTGATCGCTATCTGGCCAACGATTTATAATCTTCTGAATTGGTTGGTAAACACTATAATAAAAAATATTGTTGCGATGGTGAAGTTTGCGATTCGCTCGCTGAAGCCGTAATATAAATATCAAATTTAGATATATCTATTGTATTGTTTGTTTCTTGCTTTTCCTTTCTGTTTCTACTGTTATCCTTTTTCCATCCGTCCGGACAGTAATAGATCCATTCTGATCTGTTCTAAATATTTTTGATCCATATTTTGCAAGTTTTTCTATAATTTCGGGCGCAGGATGACCAAACCGATTATTTGCGCCAACAGAAATCACCGCGATTATCGGCTGAACAACAGATAAAAAATCCTCTGTCATACTGGTTTCTGCTCCATGATGTGGAACTTTAAATATCTCAATCTTATCAGAAAATGAAAAACGATCTAGCAAATCGTGTTGAACTCGCTCATCTACATCAGCAGGAAATACTGCGTCGAATGTTCCGTATCGAATATGCAATACAATACCACGATCGTTCTGATTAATACGAAAAGAAGATGTTTCATCTGATGAAACCCCAAGCGTGTCAAACGCAATATCTCGAGACGGCCACAACACGAGCGCGCGAACATCGCCAATAGTCAGAACATCCCCCTCGGCAACACTTTTCATGAGGGCACCGCGTCGAGAGAGCGTCTTCTGAAGTTCTCGATATCGCGGAGCGGAATTTTCTCTACCATTATGAAGAAACATGCCAATGCGATATCGTTGCGCGACATCCAAAAGTCCACCGAAGTGATCCATGTCCGGATGGGTCAATACCACCACATCAATCTGTCGATCCCAAAATGGCATCGACTTTCCAAGACATTGCAATACCTTTGCTGACGGACCCCCATCGATAAGCATATCTCGCCCGTCTGGAAATCGAAGATATGCGCTATCGCCTTGCCCAACATCACAAAAGGTAATAGATAAACGATCATCCAAAAGAGAAGCAATAAATTGCCATAAAAGAATAAATCCTATAAAAATACTAATAAAAATATAGCCATAGTGAAGTTTTATCATAGATAAAGAAATAATGAATTTATTTTTTGAATAAAAAATTTATTCATATAAGATGATTTACTAATAAAAAAGATAAAAATAAATAACCTCATAAATATTGCTATACATCAATACTAGATAATGGCAAACCAGAAACAAAAAAAATAACTTGAAGAAGATATTCTAAAAAGAGCCATAGCACCCAAGAGAAAGGAATTGCTAAAGGAAACCACGCTATCGCCAAAAAAGACATCATCAACCCCAAAACCATAATCGGCGGAATAATCCATGAAATAAGAAGATTTGCAAGAGGAGAGAGTATGCTGACTCGATGAAATTGAAAGATAAAAATTGGCAATACAAACACTTGAGCAGACAGTGTTGTGCGAATATCATCACGAACAAACCGATACATTGCTCGAATCATTCTATGAAACAAAGGAAGAGATACATCTTGTTGATAATGAGAATTTGCTTGAAATACAATCAATCCCAGTGTTGCAAGAAATGATAATTGAAATGAGATATTTCTAATCATTTCTCTATCAAACACTATCATAAACACAGCAGAGATACAAAGAAAAACAAGCGCATGATGTTGTCGACCAAAAACTACGGAAAGCATGGTTAGCGACCCCATAATTGCAGCGCGAACAATGCTTGGGCTTGGACCAACGAATACAACAAAGCCTATAATAATTAAGACGGTTAGCAAACAAGAAATCTTTCTGCTAAAAAAAGGAAGGAGCGTTAGAGCAGTGAGATTGGATAAAATCGTAATATTCATACCGGATAATGCAACGATATGAAGCGTACCAGAACGAATGAGCGCATCTGTAAGGTCTCGCGGCAACTGCGTTCGAACGCCATACAATATTCCGGCAAGTAATCCTGCATGCGGCTCAGGTAATAATTGATTAATGCTGGCAACAACATCGGAGACCATAACAAACAAAGATCAATCAATAAGGAATCAACAAACAGCAATTTACAGCCAACAAACTACAGACGACGATTAGCAATCAGCGAATCTCCAATAACCCAACAATAAATAAATAACTACTCACGAACCATCACAGCGAAATATATGAACGAATTTTCTCAAATGTTTTCTTTCCTATAATCTTTTTTGAAACAAGATCTTCAAGTCTTGTATATGGTCGACCATCAATAATTTTCTTTGCTGTTGCTGGTCCAATACCAGAAAGCATCTCTAATTCAGAAGCAGATGCAAGATTAATACTAACAAGACGCTTTCCGCTTTCTCGCATTTCTATATTGTGCGACGTTCTTAATGTGTCTCCATGCTTCTCTTGAAGAAATAAAATATTGTGCGATGTCTCTTGACGGTTACTCGTAAGTAATTGTCTATCTTGACCATCAACTTTCTTTGGGATATATAATTTTGCCCCATCGGGAATCTTTTGCGCTCTATTGATCAATTGTTCAAGGATCACTATATCCGCTTCTTCCGAAATACCACCTGCCGCATCAATCGCGTCTGACACGCGAGATCCAACAGGAAGTCGATATACGCCGGGATGCCTCACGCCTCCAGCAATATCCACAACGATTGTCTGTCTCTGATCCGCAGAGAAAGACGCAACACTCTCTCCTTCCGCAGAAAATTCAATCGGTTCATGACTCGTTCCATGCAAATAGAACAAAATAAGAGCAAACACTATACTACTAATACTTACCACTGCAATAACTCGAGAAGCGATCATCTTTCTTCTTTCTTATCAAGGAAAGATGAAAAGAAAATGAAATTCCTTGTCACAAACAAACACAAAACTCTAATAATGGAAAAATCGATTATAAAACAAAATTAATCAGTTTTCTGGGGACAAATACAATCTTTCGCACAGACGCGTCTTTTAAATATCGCAACACCTTCTCTCTTCTCTTTGCCTGCTCTTCAACAATCGCCTGATTGTTTCCATTTTCCGGACTTACCGTTATACTATCTCTTACTTTTCCATTTACTTGTATAACAATAGATATTAAACTATCTACTAATAATTCTTCTCTATATGTTGGCCATTGCTGCGCATGAATCGATTGCGAAGAATCCATTATCATGTCTCGATCTTGCAACCGTTGATATAATTCTTCCGTCATGTGCGGCGCAAACGGAGCTAACAACTGAAGGAACACACACATATCTTGAATGGAAATCTTCAACTCTCGATTCGTCAGAATGTTGACAAAATCCATCATCGCCGCGATCGCGGTATTATATCGACGACGCTCAATATCTTCCCCTACTTTCTTCACTAATCTATGCAAGGCACGTAATATTTGATTATCTGTCACGCTATAATTGTTTTCTTTTACGCGGATCGTGATATTCCATACTCGCTGCACCCATCGACTCATCCCTTCCATTGCGCTATCTCGGAAATCTCCCCCCTCGCTGTATGGTCCCATAAACATCAAATACAATCGCAATGCATCAGAGCCATACAAAGTGATATATTCGTCAGGGTTCACCACATTGCCTTTTGACTTGCTCATTTTTGCGCCGTCTTTAATCACTAGTCCATGCGCGAAAAAATTCGCAAAGGGCTCATCAACAGAAAGATACCCCATATCATGAAGCGCCATGGTAATAAATCGAGAATACATAAGGTGAAGAACACTATGTTCTGCGCCTCCTGTATACATAGACACAGGAAACCATCGTTGAGTAATTTCTGGATCAAATGCCACCTCATGCTCTCTTGAAGAACCAACTGATGGATATCGAAGAAAATACCATGCGCTATCCAAAAATGTATCAGAAACCTCTGTTTCTCGAATCGCTTCGCTCTGGCACTCTGGACAGATTGTTTGATAAAATGATGCATGCTTCTTTAGCGGAGGAACACCATCATTGCCAGGCTGAAAATCTTCAAGATATGGAAGCTCTACAGGAAGGTCACTATCTTCTACAGGATACCATCCTTTCATGGAAGAAGCCAATATATCAAAATCTTTAAAGAAAATTTCATCTTTATAGGATTTTTTTGAAGTAAAATAACTTTTTCCTTTTTCAGCGCAAGAACGACAATAAATCATGGGAATCGGCGGCCCCCAATATCGCTGACGAGAAATAAGCCAATCCCGTAAGTGATATACAACTCTTTTTTTCCCGAATCCTTGAGATTCAAGATAATTTATTATCCGAATTTTCGCCGCATCTGTTGTCATGCCATCAAGGAAGCTAGAATTCATCATAATTCCCGCATCCTCATACACATCGTCCTTTGTTAGGATATCATCTCTGTTCACTCCGTCAGATACCACGCGAATCACTGGCAACTCGAACACTTGAGCAAATTCAAAGTCTCGCCTGTCATGACCAGGCACACCAACTACCGCGCCGGTGCCAACGCCAGAGAGCACAAAATCTGACACATACACCGGCATTTTCCTGCCGCTCAATGGATTTATTCCATAAAGACAAGTAAAAACGCCAGTTTTTTCTTTCTTCATTTTTATCCGATTTATTAAAGTTTCATAGATTGAACTATCTTTTACCCCGCTAATATACTTTTTTATTGCAGAAACAATCTTTTTATTTTTTATCACTCTTATAATTTGAGTGATAAATTCATGATTTGGTGCAATTGCGATAAATGTGGCACCAAAATTTGTTTCTGGACGCGTTGTAAAACACGTTATAAAACCAACCTTTTCTCCTTCTTCAGTCACCACATCGTATACGATATCAATCCCTTCTTTCTTTCCAATCCAATTCTTTTGCGCTATTTTAACTTTGTCGCTCCAGTAAAGCGACGAAAGATGAGCGTCGAGTCTATCGGCATATGCGGTAATTCTAAAAAACCACTGCGTCAATGCTTTCTTTTCTATAAAACCACCACACCGTTCACATGCTCCATCAATCACTTGTTCATCCGCCAAAACGGTTTTACACGAGGGACACCAATTTACTTCTGCGTTCGCTCGATATGCAAGGCCTCGCTTAAAAAGTTGAATAAATAACCATTGTGTATGCTTATAATACTTTGGTTTATATGTTTCAACAGTTTTTGACCAATCGTACATTGCGCCAATTTTTCTTAATTGCGCATAAAAATTTTTTTCCGTAATACGAGCATGTTCCATTGGATGCCGACCAATTTTGATGCAGTAATTTTCTGAATGAATACCAAATCCATCTAGTCCAATAGGTTCAAAAACATCATATCCTTGAGCCCGCTTAAATCGTCCATAAATATCGCTCCCAGTGAACGCGTACATATTTCCGACATGTAAGCCTTCTGCTGACGGATAAGGAAACATCATGAGGTTATAAAATGGCTTCTTTGCGGAAGTAATATCTGCCATATATAGCCCTACTCGTTCCCATGTTTCTTGCCATTTCTTTTCAATTACTTGGATAGTATTAGTTTTCATATCGTAACACAATGCTTACTTACCATTGTATTATATATAATTTCATATTTGAAATAAAATAGAAAATTAAAGAATCCTATAAATAAATATTTTAATCTTTTATAAGATATAAAATAGAATTTTTATTCTAAATCAAAGAGCACACACATAGAATTTTATTAAAATATTTTATAAGTTACTATAGTCTGCTTTTTATTTAAATCAATTAAAAAATGTACAAGTGCATTTTTAACGCAATAAAATTTACTTTAAAAATTCATGAAAAACTAAAAATAAAAATAACCATGTAACCATTTTTTAACGAAAAAATATAAAAATATATATAAAAAATAATAAAATTTTTATTTTATTATTTTATAAAAAGAATTATTTTTTAAAATAATTTATAAATTCGTTAATACGTGAATTATATCTTCTGTATTACCGATAAATAGATAAAAATATATAAAATGTTTTCACATTTCATTTTTTCATTTCGCAATTAACGCACACAGCGTTTTGTTAAAATAAAATGCTTTAAAAATTGTTTAGCTATATATTTTTACTACGTATCTCAAAAAGATAGAGAACAGAAAGAATGCCAAATAAATGTCAAACAGAAGAATAGCAAGGAGATAAAAAAAGAAAAAATCTTCATCAACGAAACGTTGATAGCAATACATTAAGTATTGACGCCTTACGCAATGAATCTTTACACTATCATAAGATACTCAAATCTATATTCGACTAATAAATAGAGCAGAATGTTATCTTGTTGATGAAGAGTATTTAAGAAATAAATAATCAAAATGGAAATAAGAGTAGAACAGGAGAAAAATAAAAAAAACAATAAAAATTCAAAATATAAAAGATGGATAGGTTGAATATTGAAACTTCCAAAATTATTGCTAACACTCTATATGAGAGTCTGATATTTTTTTAATTTAAATTAATTTTTGTAGAAGAAAAATGATTATATCTCTTAAGGAGAGACATACATGTAAGAAATCATGAGAAAGGTAGTTGAAAGGAACAAACGAAATCTAAACAAAATATATACTATACTAATGTAATATTGTAGCATAAAAAAGCATGCATGAAATTATCTTTTAATATTTTTAAAATTTAATATATATTTTTAAAATTAATTTAAGTAAATTTAATAGATAAAATATTATAATATTGATAATTCTATGAATGATTCCCTGCCTTTTCAAAATCAAAATAAGATAAACAACAAAAATACTATAGGACAAAATATAACTTCGGAACATGTGTATACCCCAGAAGAAGTAGAAAAAAAACTTGCTTCATTAGATAACATTAATAATGCATCATTTTCTTCATTGCCTCAAAACGAAAACAATCATCAGTATCGAAGAATGATAATTGTTGGTGGAATTCTTCTCCTTCTCCTTTTCCTCCTTCCATTCTTTTATCTCTGGTACAGATCACAACAGGAGTCACAACAACAGCAGTTAATGAACCGCAATCGTACGATCACATCACCTGAATCGTCGCAAGGAAACACTCATCGCTGGAAGATATATTTCAAAGGAGAACTAAGAGATGAAGCTGGGAATCTTGTGACGACTCCATCAACTGTGCGCTTCCTCATCTCTGATACAGAAAATGGCACCAATACCTTGTGGACTAGCGTTCCTCTCCTTGTTACGCCAAATGCTGATGGTGTCGTGGAAACAGTCCTTGAGGATCCTCTTGTCCCCCAACACCTCTTCTTTGAACATGCATCGCTGTTTGTCTCCATGCAGTATCAAACACCCTCTGGAACATTTCTCTCTTCCTCCTCTCCCCCGGTCTCTCTCCCCACTGCTGCAACGGTTGTTAATACTTCTTCTTCCTCCTCTGCTTCTCTTGCGTCGATTCTTTCCTCTCTTTCAAAAAATGTGGTCTTAAATGCTGCTGAGGGAGATCCAAATGAAGGAAACGTAACCATCTCAGGTACTGCCCTTGTCTTCACCACCAATCCCCTCTCCAATGGCTCAATTACCCTCTCACCGCAAGGATCGGGGAAGATTACTCTCTCAACCTCTGCCTCCTCCGGAAATCAATTAACCATCTCTTCTTCCTCCCTCTCCTCTGGAACGCTTATCCGTGGAAGAACACAAAGCGCCTCTCCTGCTATTGCGCTCCTTCAGTTGGTCTCTGGTCCATCTGCTACCCCACGATTTGTTGTTGATGCCTTGGGAAATACAATGATTGCAGGGGTAACCACCATGCAAAATAACCTCTCCTTTACCAATCCCACTGAAGCGCGGATTACTGCTGCTTCTACCTTAACCCTTGCTCCTGCCAATGATATCCTCAATCTCCCAACTGCAATCAAAAATCTCTCTTCAGCATTTGGAGGAAAAGTTAGACTTGATGATGATGTAGAGATAACAAAAAATCTCTCTGTGTCAGAAGATGCAACAGTCCGCTCCCTCTTTGCAAAACAAACTGCAGGGATTGGAACAGAAAGTGTGATGAGTGGATACACGCTTGATGTCCGAGGGATTGCTACTTTCTCTTCTTCTCTTGCCTTAGGTCCCACCACAGAAAGCGTTGTAGGGGTGTGTACCCCATCAACTGAAGGAAGAATGTACTACAACAAAACCCATGCAACCTACTACTACTGTGATGGGGTCATCTGGAAACCATTAGAAGGTGGTGGTGGCGGGCCAACAGGAGCCACCGGGGCAACGGGAGCTACCGGAAGTCAGGGACCCACGGGAGCCACCGGAAGTCAAGGGCCAACCGGGGCAACGGGAGCTACCGGAAGTCAGGGACCCACGGGAGCAACGGGAGCTACCGGAAGTCAGGGACCAACCGGGGCAACAGGTGAGACTGGCCCAACCGGGGCAACGGGAGCAACCGGAAGTCAGGGACCCACGGGAGCAACGGGTGAAGCTGGCCCAACGGGAGCAACGGGAGCTACCGGAAGTCAAGGGCCAACCGGGGCAACAGGACCAGAAGGACTAATGGGAGGCGCTAGTGGTCCACTCCTCTTCTCTGAACAAGCAGGCGTGATCTTTCCTTACCCAGTGGTTGATCGAAGCCTTGCTATTGGCCACACCTTAGGAACTCCACAGTCTATCACCGCAACCGCCTCTGCTCTCATCTATCTCAATGGTACCGAAGGACTCCCT
>CAKZSU010000008.1 GCA_937921305.1 uncultured Patescibacteria group bacterium | reverse complement strand
GACAAGCCGGCGGGTGGAATACTACGGAGATAGCAACTAGTGTTTGATACCGGAGTTGTCTTGACGATTAGGGTTCTATTCTGTTGACTACTAGTTTAGTAGTAGTCATGAATTGTCATATTGAATCTGTTTTGGCATCTTTGGAGTGACATAGAAAGATCTACAAAAAATTTACAAGGCTGGCCTAGGAGTTTTTTGACATATTGTCATATAATCTCTTGCGAACAACCATTTGGATTCGAGAAGATATTAAAACACAAGTAGAGCAAATCGCGCTTGAGGACAATACAACATTTCAGCAAGTCTTCCATGAGGCTTTTGAACGATATATTTAAGAACGAGGGGAGAAGAAAGCAAAGAAGATTCGATTTATAACGTACGACATAGAAAATCTTTCGATAATCCTGCGAGAAAAGAGATCTACAATCTTATTGTCTATGCGATTAATCATAGTTCGCTTAAACATGAACAGATAAGGTCACTTCTTAAATGAGAATCATCCTATGGGTACTTTCTTTAATAATTTTTTGAATCGATTCGCGTTTTAATATACTCGACATTTCCATTGTCGATGACACTTCTAAACACGATTTGAGGAGATTCTTTTAGTAAGTGATTCTGCATTGATAGTGTTTCTTTTTTAAGATATTTATGGATCTTATTCTGTTATTTATACGATATTCTATTTACTCATATCGAATCGCTTCGATGGGGGAGAGATCAGCGGCTTTTTTCGCGGGAAAGACGCCAAAGATAATCCCAATTGCGGAAGAGACGCCAAGCGCAAGAAGCACAGATTGTAGGTCAATATACGCCGGGAAAAATCGTTGAATCCCAAGAACGATGAGAAACGATACAAGAAGTCCAAGAACGCCGCCAAATAACGATAAAAGTACAGCTTCTGTAAGAAATTGTATAAGGATATCGTTTTTTCTTGCACCAAGCGCGCGACGGATGCCGATCTCTCGAATTCGTTCGACTACGGAGACATACATGATATTCATAATGCCAATACCTCCCACAATGAGAGAAATGGCTGCGATGGCGATTAACACAATATTTAAGACGCTAAAAATTGACGCTATCGCATTTAATATCTCTGTTTGTTCCGCGATGGAAAACGCGTCTGCGTCGTATCGCTTCTCAAGCGTTTCTCGGATCCGTTGTTTGACTTCTGGAAGCGATTCTTCTGTTTCTGCTTTGATAATAATGCTTCCGAAGGTTTTCTCGGGATTGAACGCGATTGCCGATGTGTAGGGGATATAGATAAATCCATCGAGATTTGGTCCGCCAAATCCGCCTCCGCCTTTTGACTCCACCACGCCGATTATTTTGAACCGTTGCTTGTCTAATGTAATGCTTCTGCCAACTGCGTTTTCTTCTGTCTCAAAGAGTTTCTTGGCGATATCTGGCCCGATGACCGCTACTTTACTTCGTTTCTCTACATCAGTTTTTGTGAATTGCTCGCCATAACGAAGAGTAAGATTTCTTGCGGGAAAGGTTTCTTCTGTTGTTGCAACGACATCACCGATCTCTGTCTTTGTTCCGGCTTTTGCCGTGATCGATCTATTGAAGACGGGAACGACATATTGTGTGTTTGGTATGCGTCTCAACGAGAAAATGTCTCGTTCTGTAAACCGGACGCTTTCCAATCTTCCGCCTCCGCCGCCGCGAAATCTGCCATTTTGGAATACTTGTCCGGGCAATACAAACACAAGATTTGTTCCAAGATTTTCAAATTGTTGTTCGATGAATTTTTTAAGTCCCAATCCAAATGCGGTGAGCAAGACGACCGACGCGACACCAATAAGAATACCCAATGAAGTCAGAAAAGTCCGTGTTTTGTTTCGCCGAAAATCTTCAAGCGCGGTTTTGATAATCGTGATAAGGTATATCATACGATCATGCCGTCTTTAATATGAATTTTTCTTGTTGTTCGTTCTGCAACTTTTGGATCATGCGTGATAATGACGATGGTTCGTCCTTCATCTTTATGCAGGGTTTCTAGAAGCGAAAGGATAATATCGCCGGTTTTTGAGTCGAGATTTCCAGTTGGTTCGTCGGCCAGAATAAGACCGGGATTCATAATCAGCGCGCGGGCGATCGCGACCCGTTGTTGTTGTCCGCCAGAGATTTTATTTGGATAGGAAAACGCTTTGTTTTTCATGCCGAATTGCTCGAGGAGATGCATGGCTTTTTCTTTTGCGTTATAAGAGAGCGGTTTTCTCGCGAACAGAGTGGGTAAAAGGACATTTTCAAGAACGGTCAATTTATTAATTAAATTGAATTGTTGAAACACAAAGCCGACGAATTCATTGCGAAGCGTTGACAGTTCATTGTCAGACAACGATGTGACATCGTTTCCGTTTACTTCGATCGTTCCTTCTGTGGGGTGATCGAGAAGTCCTATCATGTGCATGAGGGTAGATTTTCCAGATCCCGATGGTCCGATGATGCTTGTGAATTCTCCTTTGGTGATTTCAAGCGAGATACGGTTGATCGCGGTGAATGTCTCTCCTCCAATCTCATAGACTTTGGACACATTCGTCAGTTTAATCATACACTACGGTTCCTTCAGAAACGCCGGAGAGAATCTCAACTTCTTCGTCGTTTTCCAGTCCTGTGGAGACCTCTACTTCTTTGAATACAGTCCCTTCTTTGATTGTTGCATACTTCTTTCCATTCTTGTTCGTTACGAAGGAGATGGGAAGAAACAACGCGTTTTCTTTTGATTTAATGATAAACGTTGCATCACCGGTCATGCCGAGTCGATAGCGAGAGAGCGTTTCTTTTGGAAGATCGAGCGAAACTGCGTACGCGGTGCCGACTTGTCCTTCTTTTGGGGTAAAAGAAATTTGCGCAACAACGCCGGCGATTGATTCGTCTGGATATGCGTCAAGTGTGATGGTTGCTTCCATTTGTTCGCCAAGTTGGATAACTTCTGTTTGATCCGCGAGGACTTCAAAGTACAAAGACAGTGGGTTGATAATTTCGAATTCCGCTTGCGTCGGATTGACAATATTCATGCCGCTTGTGATTTGAGGCGCTTTCACGACGATGCCATCGATTGGGCTTTTCAACACAGAAAATTCAAGCGCGAGCGCTTGCGCTTCCACGGTAAGGACGCTTCGATTCAGGGAAAATTGCGCTTGATCAATCAGTCGTTTTGCCCGTTCTCGAACCGCCTGCTGGGGCGCGATATCTGCTATTGTTTGTTGATCATCTTTTGTTTGATCAAATGTCCAACGGGCGTTCATGTAAGCATTCAAAAGTTGCTCAAGGTCGTTTTTCAGTTTTCGTTGATCAAGCGACGCGAGCCGTTGGTTTTTTTTTACGATATCTCCTTCGTTCACATACACGCCGGTGACGAGTCCTGTTGTTTGAAATCTTGCGGCATATCGTTCACTCGCTTTTATTTCTCCGGAGAGCGCGAGCGGAACGGTGAATGTGCCTCGTTTCACTATCGCGGACGACCGCTCTGTATTCTGTTGTTTTGTTCTGAACAAAAGAAACCCGCCGAGAAGGAGAAGCGCGAACACGATGATAACAAGCGTTTTTTTTCTTCGTATCATAGAATCAACACATTCATTATAACCATTCAGGTTAAGGGTTTTCTAGTTAGAGCAATTAGAAAACTCTCGATGATTTGATTATCTTGCGTATAAGGAGATTTATTTTTGATATAGGTTATTTCCTTATGGAAAGGATACTGAAATTTGCCAATTGAGGCAAGAGAAAAAGTCGAAAGGCATGAAGCGCGTTTTGAGCAGTAATTATGCGTTGTATTCATTGATTTTTTATGTCGACATGCATTCCCTCGCGAGCTACTTTGATTGGGTAGGTGTCAACCCGAATTGTGGTATCAACAAGTCCAAGTGCCTGAATAGCAGGAATGAGTCCCTCTGATCGATAGAGATCATCTCCGGGTTGTCTGAGTATGCCATTTTGATAGACATTTCTTCCAAGATTCAGAACTCGATCAAATCGTGTGATGCCTCGTGCATAGTAATCTAAAAAAATACCTACTCTGCGATCTGTTAGCCGTTGACGAATTTCTCTCGTGACACGAAAAACATCTGGTTGATAAATTGCGGGTTTCTCTTTCATATATGAATGAAATCTTTCAATAAATGGTTGATACTTTTCCTGTGGTGTATCCCAAAAGAAGATGAGATTCCCTTGGTAAAGAAAAATGTATAATTCCTCAATATTTCCGTGATTTGTTTTTCGCAATGGGACAATATCAAGCGCGTCAAATACTTCATTCGATTGAATAATGTCATACGAGGATCGTTGGTTTCTGCGAGACATGATTCAATCGGAGCGATTGATGTATGAATTTGTTCTTTGGAGAGATATTTCTCTGCTATATTGACTTGTTTTTCTAGAAGAGATGAAATTGGTTCGATTAAAGTAAGTTGCAATCTTTTGCGATGAATTTTGGGCATTGCGTAAAGTGTCTGATGAAGCAGTGTTTCAGCTCCATCTCCAAATATAAGAACAGAAAGAGGAGAATTATCTGGATTTCCTTCCATCAATGGTTTCCAGTATTCCTGATACAGGTGCTATCCGACGCGACAATAAAATTCCGGGCTGGTTTGATACTCATGTTGCATGACCGGTGTTTCTTGACTATAGTAGCGCGTTTGTCCGTTTCGTATGACAGCGGATATGGGAAGCGGTTGTTCTTCTTGAAATAGCAATCGTGTGGTTGGATCATAGACTGCGTTAATAGGTATGTGCCCATATATGGTGGCTTCATTTATCTGATAGATCATATGTTCTTTGTTTTGCGCCATAGAGAAGATAAGAAGAAAGAATACATATTATTTTTTATGTGACTGACGATATTGTAGTATTTTGACGATTTCTCCAATCAAGATTACCGATGTAGAGAGAATAACAAGCCACAAAAGCTCTGGAAGCGTCAGTGGTTCAAATTCAAAAATTTTCGCGAGAGGCGGGAGATACATGGTGGATAACAAAAGAACGATAGAAAGGACAAATGCGATGTTGACATTTCGATTGGTCAAAAATCCGATGTCAAACACCGATCGTCGGAGCGAACGAACATTAAACATGTTAAATATTTGCATAAGCGATAGGATGATAAATATGCCGGTTCGCGCTTTTGTTTCTCCTTGACTAGCGAAGATGAAATAGACAAGGAATGCCGTTCCGGTCATTAAAAGTGAAAGAATGATAAGCATCGGGAGCACCTGACGGTTGAGAATGGGCTCGTTTTTGTTGAGCGGAGGAGTGGAAAGCACATCTTCATGAATCGGTTCTGTGGCAAGCGCAATATCGGTGACGCCGCTTCCCACAAGATTGATCCACAAAATTTGTTTTGGTAAAAGAGGAACAGGGAGACCGGCAAGAAGGAAGGAGATGAGCGATACCCCCTGTGCAAGATTTGTTGTAACCAAAAAAAAGCTTGTCCTTCTAAGATTCCTAAATTGCGTTCGTCCTTCTTCAATTGCAGAAATAATTGTTGCAAAATTATCATCAGTAAGAATAATATCGCTTGATTCTCGAGCGACATCTGTACCATTTTTCCCCATTGAAATACCAATGTCTGCGCCTTTTAACGCAGGTGCATCATTAACACCGTCTCCAGTCATTGCGATCACATGTCCAGCGTTTTGAAGAACGCGCGCGAGGCGAAGTTTTGATTCTGGCGTCATGCGCGCGAAGACGTTGCATTCTCTTGCCGCGATCAGAAGATTTTCATCGCTCATGTCAGCGATATCAGTGGAAGTGTAGACGAGATCTTTTTCTGTCAATCCGATCTGTTTTGCGATCGCGAGCGCGGTTTGAGGGTGATCGCCGGTTGCCATAAGTACGCGAATACCGGCGGATCGAGCGCGTTTTACTGCGGTTGCTGATTCTGGTCTCGGTGGATCGATAATTCCCATGATGCCAGTCCAAATAAGATCACGGATGTCGCTTGGATGAACGATTGACGCGTGATGACTTGACACCTGTTTATAAGCAAATCCAATGGTTCGCATGGCTTGTTTTGTCAGTGTATGAAGTTCTTGCTCTATTTCTGCTTTTGCGTGAGGAGAAATGGGAAGGATTCTTCCATCATGCGCAATGTAATGGGTTGATCGAGCGAGCACAGATTCTGGCGCGCCGCAAACAAATACTTCTTTTTTGTCTTCTACTTCTACAAGCGATGCGCGGGCTTTCAGTTGCTGATCAAACGGCAAATCATCAAGCTTATTAAGCTCCTCATGTTTTTTTATATACTCGCGAGCTTTTCGAAAAAATGCCATTTCGGTTGGATCTCCTAAAAGCTGTTCTTCATCGGTTGGACGTTCAGGAGATTCGATGCGAACGGTATTGCAATGATACGCAATTTGCATGAGTTTTTTGTGATTATTCGTGATCACTTTTTCCACGGTCATTTTGTTCTGCGTGAGTGTTCCTGTTTTGTCCGTGATGATCGTGTCAACGACGCTTAAAGTTTCTGTAGAAGGAAGAGTGCGGACGATCGCGTGTTTTTGCGCCATTCGTCTTGCGGAGATAGAGAGAACGACGATAACAATAATAGGCAGGCTTTCTGGAATCGCTGATACGAGTGCGGCAAGAGTAAACACGAGAATATCGTCAAACGCGAAATTTCGGATGAAGTAGCCGATAAGAAAGGTGAGAATTGCAAGCGTAAACGCAAGAAACGACATTTGCCGAACCAATTGGCTATTTTTTTTGAGAAAATGCCTGGCTGATGTTTCTTGAATGCTTTCAAGATTTTTTGCGATTCTTCCAAGCGCGGTATTCGCGCCGATGGCGACAACAATCGCTTCTCCTGTTCCTCGAACAAGGGTTGTTCCGGAGAAGATCATGTTTGTTTGATCCGCTATGGTTGTGTTTTCTGGCAGAAGATGCGTATGTTTTGACGCAGGCATCGATTCTCCGGTTAACATGCTTTCGTCAGTAAGAAGATTTTTTACGCTGATAAGTCGAGCGTCCGCTGGAACGCGATCGCCTTGTTCGATGAGGATGATGTCTCCTGGCGTAAGTTCCGCCGCGGGGATTTCATACACGGTATCGTCTCGTTTGACTTTCGCTTTTGGGACAACGAGTTGTTTGAGCGTGGCAATCGCTCGTTCTGCTTTATACTCTTGGATAAACCCAATGATGACATTTAAAAAGATAATAAATACAATCACGCCAACATCGAGATAATGTTGGTAATACCAAGAAAGCAGGGCGGAGATAGTGAGAATAAACACCATGAGATTTTTGAATTGTCGAATGAATATTGAGAGCGGAGGCACGGTTTGACTGTCTGGGAGCGTATTTGATCCAAATCGTTTCTGTCGTTCTTGGACTTCGCGAGGGGTTAATCCCGTGAGCCGCGTTTGAAACGCGGACAATACATCATCAATCGGTTTCGCGTGAACATGATCAAGTAGCATGAATAAATACTATTATAGAGAACGTGTTGATGGTTTGGAAATGGGAAGTATCATTATATGATTATCATAGCATCGCCAAAGCTGTAGAAGCGATAACGATGACGAACCGCTTCGGCATACGCGCGCTTGATAAGATCTATCCCGCCAAACGCGGAGACGAGAAGAAGAAGGGTTGATTTTGGGAGGTGAAAATTCGTCAATAATCCATCAATAATCTTGAATGAAAATCCCGGTTTAATGAAAAGATCGACATCTCCCGTGTATGGTTTAAGCATAGTTGATCTCGTCGCCATCATCGCGCCCTCGAGCGCGCGTGTGGTTGTGGTGCCAATCGCAATAATCCGTCTTCCGTCTTGTTTTGCTTTTACGATCGTTTCCGCTGTTTCTTTTGGAATATGCGCCCATTCACTGTGCATGATGTGTTGATCAATGCGTTCTGTTTTTATAGGAAGAAATGTGCCGATGCCGACATGGAGTGTTAGTTCGCAGATCGTGACACCGTTTCTTTGGAGCGTTTCAAAAATGGCTGGCGTAAGATGAAATCCTGCGGTCGGTGCGGCGACGGATCCGATGATTTTTGCGTATACCGTTTGATAGTCGTCGTTTTTTGGCGTGGCTTTGATATATGGGGGAACTGGAACAGTTCCATACGTATTTGCTTTGCGGATCACTTCATCATGTGTTTCTTGAAACGAAATAATGAACGAGCCGTCATCGCGTCGTTCTTCAATTTCTCCGATAAAATCCTCGGCAATAGGAACAATTGCCCCTTTTATGAAGATTCTTCCCGGTTTCCCAATCGCGATCCACGCGTTTTTTGGGGAAGACCCATGTTTTTGGGTGGGCCGAACGAGAAAGAGTTCGACGCGTTTATCACGAATGATCGGGTGGAGTCTCGCGCGGAACACCTTTGTATTGTTCAAGACAATGATATCCGTTGCTTGAATAATCTCTGGAAGATCAGCTACATGTCTATGCTCGATTTCTTGAGTTTTTCGTCTTATCACCATTAACTTTGCTTGCTCTCGGGGATTCATTGGTTCCTGAGCGATGAGTTCCTTTGGAAGATGGTAATCAAAATCTGAAAGACGCATAAAAATTGCGCATATTTTATCAAATCATTAGGCCTTTTTATTAGATCTTTAGTTCACACGTGATATGCTTGCAATATTTGTTATTTCATCACATAATAGTTTTTAATGAGCACGGTATCGTCTTCTACTCCATTGTTTCGACGGCCGACGACATGGATCGCAATAGCGGTTTTTTTTGCTGTTTTTGGGTTGATTGGCGTTGGCGCGTATCAATATCAGAGCATGCGAAAAGAGTTGGAAAAATTAAAAGCGCAGGTGCCAACATCGAGTTCATTAAGCGAAGAGAGACAGCGACAGTTGTTGTCAGAAGTTAGCGCAAGAATTCTTCTTCCTCAGGATGAAACGCCAACGATCGCTATGGTGTCAGATATTGATCGTTTAAAAGATCAGCCGTTTTTTGCTGGCGGGCAAAACGGCGATGTCGTACTTATTTACATGAATGCAAAAAAAGCGATTTTGTATAGACCATCAGAAAAGAAAGTTATTGAGGTTGCTCCAATAAATCTTGACAATGTCGATGGCATGTCTCAGGCTACTGTCTCCGGTGCCCTGAATCAACAAAAGGGGAACTCCGCGGAAAAAGGTTCAATCGTTTCCACTCAATCGTTTCGTTTCGAGATCCGAAACGGAACAACTGACACCGCCTTGACACGGATGTTTGAACGCGAAGTCTTGAAAAAATTTCCAAATGCGTCGGTGATTGAGCGGGGAAATGCTTCAAAACGAGACTATACAACATCGTTTATTGTGGATATTTCTGGAACAAAATCAAACGATCTTCGATCTATTGCTTCGGCGTTAAATCTTTCTCCTTCGAGTCTTCCTGACGGCGAACAATCGCCGGCAAACGCCGATTTTTTGATTATTCTTGGAAGCGATAAATATTAATAATTAATAATCGAGACAGAGCGACAAAGAAACTTCTGAAAAGTAAATGCATCCTATGCATCCGATCATTTTTATTATTTTTGGGGCTACGGGCGATTTAGCAAAAAAGAAATTGCTTCCTGCCATATCTTCTCTGATAAAAAAGGATAAACTTTCATCGGATGCGATTGTTATTGGGATTGGCAGAAGATCGTTATCTGATAAAGAATTTTTTTCGATGTTGCCTGAATTAAATATCAAGGGGCGGTACATCTCCGGCATGTTTGAAGATGCGGAGCTTTATGCGCATCTCTCTCGTATCCTCCGCGAATACGATCAGACGCATCATCAGTGCTTTTCTCGGTTGTTTTATCTTGCGACACCTCCAATGCATTATGAAACGATTCTTCGCCATATGAAAGTCAGCGGTCTTGCAGAAGGATGCGATCAGCATACTCGTCAGCATACAAAAGTGTTAATAGAAAAACCGTTTGGAAAAGATATCGATACGGCAAAACGTCTCGACGTGTTGCTTGCGTCTGTGTTTGAAGAGCAGCAGATTTATCGAATCGATCATTATCTAGCAAAAGATACCGTGCAAAATATTTTAGCGTTTCGGTTTGCGAATGGTATCTTTGAGCCGACATGGAATAGCGAATTTATCGATCATGTGCAGATTACTGTTGCGGAGTCTATAGGAGTCGAATCTCGAGGTTCTTTATATGATGGGATTGGAGCGCTTCGCGATGTCATGCAAAATCATATGATGCAGTTGCTTGCGCTGGTTGCCATGGAGCAGCCGCGGGCGTTTGACGCTATATCCATCCGAGATGAACGAGCAAGAGTATTGACGCATCTTACTCCGCTTGACAAGGTGGCGATTCAATCAGTTGTTCGCGGGCAGTACCGCGGATATAGGCAAGAGAATGGCGTTGATCCGCAATCAACGACTGAAACATTCGTCGCTATGAGGCTTATGGTCAATACGCCTCGGTGGAGAGATGTGCCATTTTATCTGCGAACGGGAAAGAAATTAAAAGAGAAGACAACGGAAATTTCTATTCATTTCAAAAAGCCGGCGCTTTGTTATCAGGATGTTTGTCTGTTTAATCCGGAAGCAGTGTATCGAAATATGTTGCGGATTCAGATTCAGCCAAATGAAGAGATTTCTATTCGTCTCATGATCAAACGTCCCGGGTTTGGGATGGATCTTTTGCCTGCGTATATGCGATATTCGTATGCGTCGTATGCGTCGGAGAATTCTCCTGACGCGTATGAAAAAGTGCTTCTTGACGCGATTGCCGGAGACCAAACACTGTTTGCGAGAACCGATGAGATTTATGCAAGCTGGACATTTTTTATGTCTGTTCTTTCTTCGTGGGCAACCGATGATGCCTCTTTGGTATTCTATGACGTGGGCAGTATGGGTCCTGCTGAATCCAATAGATTGATTGAGATGGATGGACGAAGATGGTATATTGAAACAATATGAACTTTCACGATAATACGCTCTGGCAAAAAGCCTATATGGTGCTGATGGATATTTACGAAGCGCTTGATACTGTTGATGAGGAAGTGCTAGAGAATGAGGAAGAAAGCGTAGAGAGTCTCCTCGTTTCCGCGCAAGATGTTGCGGCGAAGATTGCCGATGGGTTGTCAAGAAAAGATAGAAGGATTGGAAAGGAATTACTGTTCGATGCGATTGGGTTAGTTGCAGTGGTTCGAACGCATCTTGCTATCGCGTGGGGGAGAGGATTGCTTGAGGATGATATGTTTCGATCAATCGATGGTAAATATCAAGCGTTAAGTGAAGACTTGCAACAGTAAAAGCGACTTTTTGAGTCCACAAATATTTTTTACTTTGTCTAAAGTTAGATTTGCTTCAACATTTCACCTCTTATCCATACTGAACTCGTTTTAGCATTCGCTTTTTGTCATGCTGAATATAGTTCAAATTCAACATTTTACAGTGCTTAGGAAGTAAAGTTTATTTCGCAAATTTGGATTCTAAGCAATGTTCAGGGTTGCAGATGTGAGAGTTTAGGATGACAACCGTCTCCTTCCTTTTCTCATGAACTTTCTTTATAATGACTATTAGTTGCTATGAATACCATTGGATTCATCGGATTGGGTCGGATGGGAAGAAATATGGCGCTTCATCTTTTGGAGCAGGGAGTGAATATTGTTGCGTATAATCGAACTTCTGCGGTAACGGATGCGTTTGCGGATGAGGTTGAATCGATTCTTTCTTCGTTGCTTCCTCATGAGGTAGAGTCTTTTGGAACATTCATAACTGTTGATAGTTTGCAAAGCATGATGCAAGAATTATCTCAACCCCGATGTGTCTTATTAATGGTTAAGGCGGGAAATCCTGTTGATGAAGTGATTTCGGCGCTCCTTACCGCGGGACTCGCTCAGGATGATATTGTTATCGACGCGGGAAATAGTTTCTATGAAGATACAAAGCGACGGTATGCCATGCTTCAAGAACAGGGCATTCATTATATTGATTGTGGGACGAGTGGAGGTCTTGAAGGCGCGAGACACGGCGCGTGTTTGATGATTGGCGGAGAAGAGTCAATCGTCGAGAGTCTTGACGATCTTTGGAACGCGTTTGCTGGAAAGAATCCGACAACGAAGCAATCGTTGGGGGGATGGGCATATGTGGGACCGTCTGGCGCGGGACATTTCGTCAAAATGGTTCATAACGCGATTGAATATGGCATGAATCAGGCGATTGGCGAAGGATTCGCGATGCTAGAGAAAAGCTCATATCAAGTTGATCTTGTCAAAATCGCCGAAGTGTTTTGTCAAGGAAGCGTCATTCGTGGGTGGCTGATTGATCTTTTGCATCGGGCGTTAGTCAAAGATCCTCGTCTTGAGCACTATCAAGGGATTGTTGGAGGAGGAGAAACTGGGCGCTGGGCGCTTGAGACGGCAAAATCTCTTGGCGTTCCTCACGCTGTTCTTGAACAATCCGTTGCCGCGAGAGATCGATCGAAGAATCAGCCAGATTTTGCCACAAAAGTTGTTTCCGCGCTTCGGTATGAATATGGCGGACATATGGAGAAAGGAGATGAAGAGAAATGATCTATTTGGGTGCTGATCACGGAGGATTTTCCTTAAAGGAGCAAATTAAAAAATGGCTTGACGAGTGGGGAGAGCGCTATGAAGATTGTGGCGCTCATACCCTTGATCCAAACGATGATTACCCTCAGTATGCGTTTATCGTTGGAGAGCGCGTTTCGATTTATAAAGCAAAGGGGATTATCGTGTGTCGATCTTCTGGAGGAGTGGTGATCGCGGCGAATAAAGTAAAAGGCGCTCGCGCGGTGGCGTGTTGGGATGAACGATCAGCTCGTCACGCTCGAGAGCATAATGATGCAAATATTCTTGCTCTTCCGGGAGATTGGATTGATGAAACTATGGCAAAATCGATTATTCATATTTTTCTTTCTACGCCGTTTTCAAATGAAGAACGGCACACTCGACGAATTCAACAGATTATGGAGTATGAGCTGATGGGTGAATGGTCTGACGAATGTTGTGGTGGCGGGTGTTGTTGTCGCGAGTAGACCTCGATTCTTCTTTTGGATTGTTTTGTCAATCTTTTTATCTCTTTTTCTAAAAATTCGTCATTGACAAACAGTATCAATTTTGCTTTTCTTTAAGTACAAAAGTTTTTTATTGAGTAAGGAGGTGATCCTGCCCTATGCCAGCAAAAAAAACGACAACGAAAAAAACAACAGCAAAAAAAACGACAACGAAAAAAAAGAAAAAGTAAGAATACTTACGAAAAAGACATTGCTTTTATAAAAACTTTATAACACACTCTCTAAAAATTAGAATAAAAATATATGAGAGTGTGTTTTTTATCTTTTGGAAGATGCGCTTTATAAGCACTGCGAAAAACGCTCCATCTTGACATAATTATAATCGATATTTTCTTATAAATTTTCTTATAAAGAAGAAATAAATTTTATTTATGAAAAAACACTTTTCCATTCAAGAATCCATTCGATTTGGTGTTTCAACATTTTGTAAGCGTCCGTGGTTTTTCATTCAGTTAACGCTTCTTTCGTTTTTTTGCAAGCTCTATTCTTTCAATGATTACAGATTTTTTATTTTTCCTCCTTTTTTCAAATATGGACCGCTTCATGATTTTGCTTATGAAGTCATTCGCGCAATTTTTTATTTTTGGATTTTCTCTCTATTTATATTTAGGAATTACCCGTGTCTTCTGCTTGTTGTTAATGGGCATAATCTTACTACCCATGACCTTTTTACGATTAAAAAAGAGCTGTTTATCCAATATATTTTCCTGTGGATCATGATGGCGGTATTTATCGTTTTAGGGTTTTTGCTTTTATTATCCAGGGAATTATTCTTGCCCTGATGCTTCAGTATGCTATGTTATCTCTTTTAGATGATAATCAAGGATTTGTGAATGCTATGAAGATGAGTCGATTGGCGACAAAGGGAGTGCGATTGAAGCTTTTTCTTTTCTTTTTTGTTTCACTATTTTTGCTCATTATCAGTCTTTTTGTATTTTTCGTCGGTGTTTTTGTCGCGTTTCCCATAGTGTCGCTTGCTCGCACGTATATCTATAGGGTATTGCGGAATCAAATGAAAGATATGGAACAGTCATGTTCCCTTCTTCCATCAACTTCATAAGTGAGATATCATCATCTACATATGATTGAAGTTCTTCCAGCGCCAGGAATGGTGAAGACATTTGAAGAAGTGAAACAGCGCGTCTTGCTTGTCGCGCCATATGTCTCGTGGATTCACATTGATATTGCCGATCATACGCTTGTTCCAAATGAGACATGTCGAGATGTGAGCCGATGGATTGAACTACCAAGCAATCTCAAGTATGAAGCGCATCTTATGGTTGCTCATCCAGAACAGTATATTCGTCCGCTTGTTGACGCTGGGTTTTCTCGGTTGATCGCGCATGTTGAATGCGAAGACCCCCGTCGATTTTTGGAAGAGGCACAATATGAAGAAGTGGAAGTTGGACTTGCGTTGGACGGTCCAAGTTCGCTTGACATGCTTGAGCCGTTTCTTGAGGAAATCGATGTCGCGTTGCTTATGGGAATAGAAGCGGGGTTTTCCGGTCAGCCATTTCAAGAAGAAACGATTGAAAAGATTAAATCGCTTCTACATCACTATCCCGAAACGATTGTGGAAGTTGATGGAGGAGTGAACGAGGAAACGGGAAAATTAGTCGTGGACGCCGGCGTGACGCGTCTTGCCGTGACATCATTTCTCTTTGAAAAGCATACGAAGGAAACGATAGAACAAGCAATTCGACAGCTTGAGGAGTTAAAGTAGCGATTATTCTTTTCTCTTTGGCGCAACGATTTGAATTGTTAGAATGCGATTAAGCGTGGTAGTATCTTTTGTCGCAACAGAATAGGAATGATCTAGCGCGTATTGCTCAATGCACGCGTCAATAAATGATAATTGATACATGCATCGCGTTTTTCCAACTCGTTTCATAAAATCAATCGTGGGAATATAGATAGCCCACGCGTTTAGGATAGTTTCAATCATGTCTTTTTCCGGAGAAATTTCTGATCGTTTTCCGCTGTAGAGTTCTGCTATTTGTTCAACAACAAGATAACATGTCGATGAAAGTAATAGTTGTTCAATGATATGTCCTGTTTTATAGCGAGATTGAAAGTAATCAAGAATAATGCTTGTGTGAAGAATAATCCCGTTAGGAATGTTATCGATCATACCGCGATTCATCCCATTTATCCTTTGTTTTAAGGTTAAAATGCTTTTGATGTCTTCCTCGGTCCAGTCATCTGCATGAAACGATCGCATGCGGTCGATGCACGTTGTTCTCGATATTGAAGGCGGAACAATCTCCCTACGGTTTCTTTGTATATCGCTTTGGTTGATTGGTGTAATGCGAATACTTGATCCAATTTGTTCAATGAGAAGTGGCGTTTCTGGAGTGATGGCAAGATTTTTCCGGAATGTTTTAGGAATTGTGATTTATCCTCGAGTCATAGTGTATGCGATGATTGATTTCATATTTTCATGATAATATGAAAATCATATATTCCCAATAAAGGATACACAGATGCCATTATGAAAAATGTTCTACTATTGTCAGTATGTCCCAGGATGTTATCCTGATTTTTCCTTTTGTCATCCTAAACTCCCGATCTTGTCATCTCAGAGCTTTGGGGATTTACGAAGAAGCAATCAATACATTTTCCAATCTCTGCAAGATGCTGAAATGAGTTCAGCATGACAAGAAATGAAGGCTGAAACAAGTGGAGCATGATAAAAAGCAAGAAGTATCATTATTGTTTTCAAGCTAACTATATCTCTTTGCTTCTTTTCCATATTCAAGTATGATAAAACCATATGGATACCACCTATCTTTCTAAACTCGCCGCCGCTATTCGGCGAGATATTCTTGTTATGACAACGAAAGCGGGGTCAGGGCACCCCACATCGTCGCTTTCTGCCGTCGAGCTGATGGCTGTTTTATTTTCGTATGTTCTGCGATTTGATACACAGAATCCGCAGAATCCTTTGAATGATCGCATCATTTTTAGCAAAGGACATGCATCCCCGTTGTTTTATAGCTTATATCGTCGCGTTGGTATTCTTTCTTCAGAAGATTTAATGAAATATAGAACATTCGACAGTCCATTAGAAGGACATCCGACACCGCGATTTCCGTTTACTGAAGCAGCAACAGGATCACTTGGACAAGGGCTTGCGATTGGCGTTGGCGAAGCGATTGCTGGCGCGCCAATGGTGTATGTTCTTTTGGGCGATGGTGAGATGGCGGAGGGATCGGTATGGGAAGCAGTTGCGGCAGCAAGTTTTTATCGTCTTCACAATCTTGTTGCGATTGTTGATGTGAACGGATTGGGGCAGTCTCAACAGACGATGTATGGCCATGATGTAATCGTGTATCAGAAGCGATTTGAGGCGTTTGGATGGGAGACCGCGGTTGTTGATGGGCATAATTTTGAGGAGATTTATGAAGCGTTTCAAAAGCATCATGACGCGCCATATGCGATTATCGCGAAGACATTGAAGGGGAAGGGTGTGTCCTTCCTTGAAGGGAAAGACGGATGGCACGGTAAGACGCTGTCAGAAGATGATCTTCAGCGAGCACTTAACGAGCTTGGGGCAGTTGACGATGAGATTGTGATCAGTGCCCAGCGGTTGTTGGTTGGCAAACCGCCATCAGCAGACATCAGATCGCCGTCAGAAGTCGGTAGTTTGCCGTCAGCAGTCGGCAGTCAGTTGTATTCAACTCGCAAAGCCTTTGGCGAAGCGTTGGTATCTCTCGTTCTTTCCTATCCTGATATCCTTGTTTTTGATGGAGACACGAAAAATTCTACATATACAGAATTTGTCGCGAAGAGTTATCCGTCGCATTTTCTTGAATTGTTTATCGCAGAACAACTGATGGTCGGCGTCGCAATCGGCGCGTGGAAAATGGGCAAAAAGCCCGTGGTGTCTACTTTTGCGGCATTTTTGACGCGCGCGTTTGATCAGATTCGGATGGCGTCGGTGTCTCAGGCAAGTGTTCTGTTTAACGGGTCTCATGCTGGCGTGTCGATTGGGCAGGACGGAGCAAGCCAAATGGGTCTTGAAGATATCGCAATGTTTCGATCGGTACTTGGATCAACGGTTGTATATCCTTCTGATCCTCATCAAACTCACGCGTTGCTTCATTCATTAATTGCGATGGATGGGATTCGCTATGTCCGAACGACGAGGGGAGAAACGCCGATTCTTTACAGTCCTGATGATGCATTTCCGATCGGCGGGTCAAAAACATTTCATGCGTCATTACCAGAAGTATTTACAGTTGTTGGCGCGGGCATTACCGTACATGAAGCGTTGGCGGCGCAACGGATGCTTGCGGAAGAAGGGATTGGCGTTCGTGTGATCGATTGTTACTCGATCAAGCCGATTGATGAAGAGACGATATGGACTGCCGCGAAAGAAACGAAAGGAATCATTGTCGTGGAAGATCATTATCCAGAAGGAGGGATTGGCGAAGCTTTGCCCGTGAAGCCGATCGCGCATCTTGCGGTAAGAAAGCCTCCGCATTCCGGGAAGCCGCAAGAATTATTAGCGTATGAGGAGATTGATCGGAATACGATCGTCGCTACCGTAAAACGATTATATTCATCGATATGAAAGGGGGCGCTGTATGATTCATCAAACTCTGATTTATCTTGATGGCGGAGATCCGGAAGAGACGCGTCAGGCGCACGAGCTTTTGAAGTCAAAAGGATTGGGCGGGCTTGACGGTCAGACGACCAATCCCACGCTTATCGCCAAAAATCTATCGGCGAATGATCATCGTCCTACACATGAAGAAGCGATAGCGGCATATAAAAAAATTGTCCAAGAGATGAGGAAGATTATGGACGGACCGATTTCTATTCAAGTCATTGGCGATCCGGAAACGATGACGGCGGAAGAGATGCTTTCTCAAGCGAGAGAACGGATTCAATGGATTTCAAACGCGGTGATTAAGTTTCCATGCACGCACGAAGGGTTAAAAGCGGTAGAAGAGTTTTGTGAAGAAGGGCCAGTAAATGTTACGCTTGTGTTTTCTCAAGAGCAGGCGGCAGCGGTATACGCGGTAACGCGGTATCGAAATTATGATTGCTATATATCGCCGTTTGTAGGGAGGTTTGATGACCGAGGAGAGAATGGTATGGACCTTGTCTCGAATATTCTTCAGATGTACGCGCAAGGAGATGGGCATGTAAAGGTTCTGACCGCAAGCGCAAGAACGGTCAAGCATATTCAATATGCGCTGTGGCTCAAAAGTCCTGTCATAACGATTCCGTTCAAACTTCTATCCGCGTGGGAGCAAGAGGGGTTCGCGCTTCCAGAGTCAGATTTTTTCTATCATGCTGAGGGATTGTCTGACATTCCCTATGAAGAACTTTCGTTGGATCTCGACTGGCGGGAGTATAATATCCATCACGATCTTACCGATATAGGTTTGAAGAAATTTTGGGATGATTGGAGAAGTGTCGTAGCATAAACGAACGATATGCACCTCTTTGTCGGCGGGACGTTTGATCGGTTGCACGATGGGCATAAAACGCTTTTGCATGAATCATTCAAAAATGCAACGCGTGTGACGATAGGGATTACAAGCGATCGCTTTGTCCGAACATATAAAATCGAAGACTATCTTTGGATTCAATCGCAGGACAAAAGAAGAACGAATGTGATTGATTGGGTAGAGCATCAAGGGTGGTCGATTCCTTATAATATCGTAGCGATTGACGATCCGTACGAGCCGGTAAGCTCTTCACCAGATGTTGATGGGCTTATTGTTACAGAACAAAACAGAAAGGTTGGCGAAGAGATTAACAACAAGCGTCGCTTGCGTCATCTCTCAGAGCTTGTTCTTATTGAGATTCCGTTGCTTCGCGATCATCATGGATCATATATTTCTTCTTCAGCCATTCGGCAATTTGATCATTTTTATCTTCCCGATCGTCTTCGACAGGTATTGCGCATGCCGCTTGGATCGATAACGACATTAGATACGGCATCTGTCTTTCAAGGAAGGATTATAACTGTTGGCGACATCACAACAGACACTTTTTTGCAACAAGGCATTGTGCCTGATCTCGCGATTATTGATTGCTATACGCGACGAAAGCCATACAAATCGTTTGATTCGTTTGGATTTCCAAAAGAGATACGTGTTCAGCGCGTTGTTTCCGGTCCTGGTTACATTTCATCTGAAGCGTTTGCCATGATTCGCACATGGGAAAATGATCCATCTCGCCTTGTTCTTCTTGTGTCAGGAGAAGATGATTTATTGGTGTTACCTATGGTATTGTTTGCTCCTGCTGGAAGTTATGTTTGGTATGGGCAGCCTGAAGAAGGAATGGTTTCTGTGTTGGTTGATACAGAAGTAAAGCAAACTGTTGTATCGCTTTTAGAACAATTTGAACGAAGAACTTAAAGTTCTCCCTTTTGTTGCATCCCAAGGAGCCACATCACAGCTTCTTTTTTATATCGGCGATCGCCTCGAGAATTAATCCGTATCGCAGGAAGTTTTCCTCGCTTCCCCCAGCGTTTAATAGTGAGGGGAGAGACACGAAGAATTTTTGCAACTTCTTTTACAGTTAAAAGATCTGGCCAATCATCACCAATTGCCATATGTGCTCCTCCTTGCTGTTCTACTTGTTGCCATGTGTGGTGGACAGAGAGGTACTATTTATATGTTACCGTATCATCTTACATCATACATTGTCAAGAGGAATCAGAAGTGATCAATCTTATCTATTTAGTAATCGTAATCGTTTGTATCGAGCATTGTATTATAGGGTTCTTGATATGTTTGAGTATTGTTAAATTTTTTCACTGTATTTTCTCGAAGAAACATATCCTTATCAGTATCTTTATTAAAAAAGTATCTCCATACATAGAGCATTTCTACAAAGTTTCCCATTGGAGGTGGAAGGATTTTAATCCACAATGGAACTTGTGGTGTTTCGTGTTTTATTTGTTCATCGATCAATGGCTTAGTTGGAATTGGTGTATCAAATGTCCCTTGAAATTGATTCTGAAGCCTCATTGGCATTACACAGTCCTTCGGCATATCCGGAATTTTACATGGAATTTTTGAATTTTGAGGACAGGTTGGCACAGGGGGGCATGTCGGTAATGGGGTAGGCGTGAGAATGGAACCGTCATCTATTGTTTTTTGATTTAAACACTTTTGGAATTCTGGGGTTTGTGTCCATCCACATTGTCCATCTGCTTGTCGTTCGCAGCGGGCTTGTTGGTAGCATGCATACTCTGGTTTGACCTCGCATGTAGTTGAAACTTCTCGATCAGCGCAGATTTGTCCTGAGCAGCCAGTGATTATACACGGAGTTCTTGATGGATTTCGGAGCGTATCTATTTTTTTATTTATTTGAGCTTGAAGGGAAGATGGAAAAAAGAGAAAAGCTGAAAGAATAGTGATTAATATAAAAGAAAATAAAAGCGTCTTTTTCATATGTTTCTACATGTATAAAAAAAATCCCTCAGTGTCAATAGGCATTTACTGAGGGATTCTATCCTATACTTTTAGTACCTAATGTAATAAGCATTTTTATCACATTATCTCTATCATAGAGATGGCTTGTGTTACTTTAATTCTACTTTTGCTCCCGCCGCTTCAAGTTTTTTCTTTGCTTCTTCGGCGGTTTCTTTTTTGACGCCTGTCAATACGTCTTTTGGCGCGCTTTCCACGAGCGCTTTCGCTTCTGTCAATCCAAGCGTTGGGACGAGTTCTCGAACGACTTTAATCACGCTTAATTTATTGGCTCCTACTTCTGCGAGAACAACATTAAAGATTGTTTGTTTTTCTTTTTGTTCTTCCCCTGTATTTGTTTGAGGTGCTGCCGCTCCGGCTACCGCCACTGGAGCTGCTGTTACGCCAAACTTATCTTCAAGCGCTTTGACAAGCTCTGCAAGCTCAAGAACGGTCATTTCTTCAATTGCTTGGAGAAATTCTTCTTTTGTGAGTTTTGCCATAAAAGTATTCACCTCCTTTTATATAGTTATGACGATTTTTTTTCTTTGACTGCTTGTAACCCCCAGACAAGTTTTCTGATATTCCATGAAAGAGTGTAGTGAAGGCCATAGATCGGCGCGTTCAGTTGCCCGACAAGTTTTGCTATCAACTCTCCTTTTGATGGAAGCGACGCAAGACGATTGATATCATCTGTTGTTAATGGTGTTTCCCCTAAGAGACCACTTTTTGCTTTTCCAGCTTTTACATTTTTTAAGAATTTTATGAGTTCTTTGACGCCAGAGATTTCATCACCATAAGAAAAGACTGCTGCGGTATCATACTGAAGAGAATCTTTTATTTTTTCGCCGCGATCGCCAATCGCGCGAAGGAGAAGGCGATTTTTTGCGACGACAAGTTCGCTGTTGACTTTTCTGAGTGCTTTTCGGAGTTCTTCAAGTTGCTTATGTTTGACGCCTTTGTGCTCGGCAAAAATAATTGATTTTGCTTTTTGAGCTTTTTCTGTTAGTTTTTGAACGTGTTGTATTTTTCGTTTCGTTGGCATAGATGATCCTTTCTATACAAAAATATCCTCGTTGCCGAGGATTATAGAAAATCTATCCATTTTTATGGTTTTCGGATATTTTTAATTTTCTATCCCTCGGTAGGGAGAGCAGTTGCTCTATTATTGTTTATTAACCTACGGTCTTAAGGATAAATTTAATTTTAAATTTCACACACATTTTACTTTATTGATAAAAAAAATACAATATGAATATAAATCTAATTTATTTATATTTAATTTGATTAAATATTAGAGTCAGACTTTTCTCTGGGGAATTTCCCTTCGATGTCTCGAATCAAAGTTTTTATATTATTAATTTTTCCGTCTTTTGTAGAAAATCTCCCTAAATATTCCTCCAAAGGACTTGAGATATTTTCCAATCTCACCTTCTTCTCATTAGGATCTATAGGATTCTGTATTATCGTTGGATCAATTACACGAAGCCTACCTTCTTTATCTTCCCATACAACAAAAACGTGCCTTGCTGGATCTGTATCAGAGACAAGCTGATCAATATTTTTTTCAGGATCAACATATCGTAATGTTTCTTTTGCCAATAATGTGTATTCAACCACTGACATTCCGATTTCTTTCATCGCTTCAGCAACCTTTTCTGCTACGTCTCGACAATTTCCGCCGCTCATTTTTCTATGCGCTTCTTTAAATCCTTCTTGTGTTAATATATCAATCTCTTCTGTGATGCCGCCTTTTGTAAGATCAACTCGTGTTCCAAATTTTTTCCTGAGATTACCGAGTATTTTTTCCAAAATAGCTTCTTCTTCTATCTTTTTCCTCGCATCAGCAGCTTCTTGATGAGGATTTCCATCTTTTTCCTCCTCCTGTTTCTTTTTTTCTTCTATGCTTGATGTATATTCTGACATATTAATCTCCTTACCTTAAGAATTATTTATTATTTACCAACGTAGTTCTACGTAAATAGTATAGAGATCTATAGTATAGATACTTTACTATAATCCCATCACTATGACAATAAGCTTTTGCTTAGTTCTAC
>CAKZSU010000007.1 GCA_937921305.1 uncultured Patescibacteria group bacterium | reverse complement strand
GAGTAATTCCGTGAGATCTTCTACTTAGAGCATATGGTCTATTTCCGTGAAGGATATGAAGAAGACTAGAAACTACTAATGCTTCAGACTGATCTTTAGGAGGATTTTCAATGAAAAACTTTCTAGCCAACAAGATTTCTTTTAGTGTCTTTGGTTCAAAGTAATCCTTAAGTTTGCTATTAAACCCAAAAGAGTTGGCAGTCTCTTTTTCTATTTCTGTAGTATTGTTATTTTTAAGGTAATCTTCTAATGAGGTTGTCGCAATCTTTAGCGACATGTTTTTTAATTTTACCCTCTGAAATAACCACCACAGTAGGGCTGATATCAAAGCTATAAGCTTTTATCCCGTTCAAAGCCGCCTCAAATGAAATTGTTCCTGCACCAGCAAAGGGATCAAGAATTGTATCTCCTTTCTCTGCAAATGTTTTGACAAGATTGAAAGCAAGAGGGGGCTTCATTTTACCTTGACAGAAACAAAGGCTATGAAGTGGATGTCCCCAATTTTTTTTCGCGAACGGTTGATTATAGTGGGGTAAATTGGTCTTAAAATCTGACCATTTTTAGACCAAGATGGGTAAGCACTAAATTGTTGACTAAGTTTAGAAGAAGCCGATTCTAGGATTAACAATGTCTGTTTTAGTATAGAACCGTTTCTTGAAGTCTTCTTACGCAGTTCAATATCTTTTTTGAACTTATATCCTTTACTTTCCAGCACATCAACAAGCAGTTTATCAGTAGGGACATGGATATTTCCATATAAAGAATCTCCGATATCTATAGCTATCAAGCTATTGTCTTTTGAGTGTTTTCGGATCGCTCCGAATATAATCGCCATATCTTGAAAGTAGTCATTGACCATTTTAGAAATCCGTCTATCATAGGCGTTTCTTTCAAGCTTAGAAACAATATTTCTAACGGTATCAGGAACAAGCGTTGAGATTTTTTTGAAAGAGACATCGTTAATTCCAGCGGTAACACTCTTTCGTCTGAAAGACGCTAAATCTTCGCTTGTTTTAAGACTTCTTAAAAACCATAACTCAACCTTGGTATTTCTAAAGTATTTAGTTACATTTAGATAAGGAGGACTTGTTGTTACAGTATCTATACCAAGATAATTAAGTTTATCAATGTAACCACTCATCAAGAACCGCCAGTAGAACCAAAAACACCAGAGGAAATAGGGTTAGACAAGAAGATACTGAAAGCAGCCGAGAAGTTGTATAAGAACAAAAATAAAGAGACGCAATCTACCATTACTTGATATTGCCAAACAATTTGTTTATGTTCTGTGTTGGACAAAGATTACTATGAAAACTGCCATATTCTGCCGAATAAGCAGCAAAGAACAAGAAGAAACAGGCTACTCCCTACCAGCCCAGGAGAAATTCTTTCGAGAGTATGCCGATAAACAAGGACTAGAAGTCGCCAGAGTCTTTGCCATCTCCGAGTCAGCAGCAGGCAAAATCCAGCGAAAAACCCTCAACGAGATAGTCGAATTCGTCAGGAAGAAAAATATCTGCTCCATTATCGTCGAGACCACCGACCGCTTAACTAGAAACTTCTCCGATGTCCCGACTATCGACTTGTGGATTACTGAAAGCGAAGAACATCAAGTCCACCTGGCAAAAGAAGGCTGTGTCCTCCACAACTCCTCCCGATCCCACGAATGGTTTATGTGGCGGGTCAAGGTAGCCACCGCCGAGTATTATGTCAGGCTGTTATCGGAAAATGTAAAGAAGGGACAAAAAGAGAAAATCTCCCAAGGCTGGCTACCAACTAAACCACCCATTGGTTATAAAACTGTTGGCGAAACAGGACATAAAATCCACATCATTGACGAAGGCGCAGCACTCTTGGTGAGGAAAATGTTTGAGCTATATGCAACTGGTGATTACTCGATAAAGAAGCTGGCAAAAACGATGTTTGAAGAAGGTTTGCGCTCCGCACAGGACAACAAGCTGACAAAAGTCATATTCACTCGCTCTTACAAGATCCCTTCTACATTGGTAAATTAGGTGGAACGACGAGATCTACGAAGGCAAACACGAGCCTTTGATCAGCAAAAAACCCTTTGATAAAGGTTCAAGCAATGTTAAAAAGTAAAACCACTCCCAAATACCGCAAGCACCTATTCCTCTTTAAGGGCTTGATTAAATGCGCCGAGTGTGGGAAGTCAATTACCTGGGAAACTGCCAAAGGGCATAATTACGGACATTGCAACCACTATCACAACTGTAGCCAAAAAACCTGGGCAAAAGAGCCAGAGGTTGAAGAACAACTCTTGAGCTGATTTGATAATCTGAAAATCAAAAACAGCCGTATAGTTGAATGGTTAAAGAAAGCACTCAAAGAAAGCCATCAGGACGAGATTGCTTACCACAACAGCACCGTGGGCGAGCTTGAAGCCCGCTACGAGGCGATTCAGAAGCGATTGGACAAGTTATACGATGACAAGCTGGATGAGAAGATCACGCCAGAGTTTTACGCCAGGAAATTCAAGCAGTATTCAGAGAAAAAAGATGAAATAACCGAGTCAATAAAAAGGACTCAACCGCCAGCACAAGCTATCTGAACCTGGGGATCAATCTTTACGAACTCTCCCAGAGAACCAAAGAAATTTACCTCAAAGCCAAAGAAAAGGGCATGTTAGACGAGTAACGAAGTCTTATCAGGCTGATATTTGCCAATTTAACACTAAATGAGGGAAAAATAAGCTGGGAATGCTCCAAAGCCTTCAAAATTCTCTCTGAAGCAGTTTTAGTCGCCAACGGTTCGAATGTTGATAAATTGGAGGGTTTTGAAAACAAAAAATTCGAACCAGCGAAAAAGAACGATGTTACGGGACAAAAGGACTCTTTGTTGCCCTCTCGTCAACTCTGGCTCCTCCGGTAGGATTCGAACCTACAACCATCTCCTTAACAGGGAGCCGCTCTACCGTTGAGCTACAGAGGAATAATGAGAAACATTATACCATGCACAATCTTCATCGTGCCAGAGGGATGCAAGAGGAAGCATTTTATTCCAGATAATCTCGAAGTTTTTTACTTCTTGACGGATGACGAAGTTTTCGAAGCGCTTTTGCCTCGATTTGTCGTATACGCTCCCTTGTAACACCAAACTGACTTCCCACATCTTCCAGCGTCCGCGGCTTCCCATCTTCCAGTCCAAAACGAAGAATCAACACTTTGCGCTCGCGATCGGAAAGTGTTGACAACACCTCATCCATGTGTTCTTTCAATAACTGTCTTGATGTTTGCTCATACGGACTCGGACCCGGATCAGAAATAAAGTCTCCCAAATGACTATCCTCTTCATCTCCCACTGGCGTCTCAAGCGATGTTGGCTCTTGAGAAACTTTAATAATTTCATGCACTTTCTCAACATCTACTTGCATAACTTTCGCGATATCTTCTGGCGTCGGCTCCCTGCCGAGTTCTTGCATCAATCGCCGAGAGATACGAATATACCGATTGATCGTTTCCACCATGTGAACAGGAATCCGAATTGTCCGCGCCTGATCCGCAATCGCTCGCGTAATCGCCTGTCGTATCCACCATGTCGCGTAGGTGCTAAACTTAAACCCCTTTCTCCAGTCGTACTTCTCCACAGCACGGATCAACCCCTGATTACCTTCTTGAATTAAATCCAAAAGACTCATCCCTCGCCCGATATATTTTTTCGCGATGGACACCACAAGACGAAGATTTGACTCTGTGAGTTTCCGCTTCGCTTCTAAATCTCCTTTTTCATACCGCTTCGCAAGATAAATTTCATCTTCAAATCTCAACAAAGGAACCCTTCCAATTTCTTTCAAATACATGCGGACAGGGTCGGACACCGCTTCCGACGACGCGCGCGTCAACGTTTCAATTTCTTTCTCTAGATCCTGAAAACTCTTTGTTGTTTCTTTCTCCGCTTCTTGAGAAACAATTTCAAACACATCGATATTCAGTCGGATCAACTGATCATAAAGGGAATCAAGCTCTTCTATGTGGTCTTCTGGTTTTGGGAAAAATTCGAGGATGTCGTCTTGTGTGACGAAACCATCTCGCTTCCCCTCCTCGATTAATTGTTCTATGGAAGCAATGGGGGTTTTTTGTTGCATGGAAATAATCAGTCCACAAACGATCGCGCATTTCTACGATATCGCCGTGTAATAAGAAAGTATATCACAATTACTATTCTTTTTCCACGAGGAAAAGTTTTTTTGCGTACTCCGCGATTTTTTCCCGCGTTTTGTTTATCTCTAATTCATTATCTTCATCACCCCGTTTCAACGCCTCGGTCAATGATTGAATAACGCGCCGATAGTATGTTTTCAATATATCTTTTGTCGCCCGCTCCCACTCTTTTGTGAGACGATCGCGAGAATTGATGATATCGCCCACATCCCATGTCATAGCCTGATCTACTATATTGCTCCATTCTTTTGGAAGCGACGCGAGAAAATCATGAAGGACAAAGGGTTGAGCACGAGAGGCTGAATCACAAAGACGACGCATAATCTGTTTTATTGAAGAAACCGTAATTGCTTCAAGATTCTCCAAAGCACTTGATTTGAGAAGCGACGGATCCCCCTGAAGAAGCAACGCAAGAAGGTATATATCAGGCGAACACGCTACATGCTCTCCGGTATGAGATCCTTTTTTGGAAGACGACACAAACGAGCTTCTTTGCGCTTTTTGCATCGCCTTTATCACGCTGTCCTCTGTAACAGAAAGAAGTCGCGCAAGTTTTTTGATGTAATGGGCTTGAATAATTGGGTGATCAATGCGAGAAAGAATCGGCGCCAACTCATCGACAACGTGCTTCTTTCCATACGGAGTAGAAAGATCAACGCCTTTTTGTGCCGCAAGAACATAATAATCGTATATCGACAACGCGTCATCAATCGCCCTTTTTAAAACATGCGGCGCTGATCGAGCAAGATCGTCAGGGTCATTTCCCTTTGGAAGCGACGCGACATAAAGTTCCATTCCGGCTTTTTCCGCGATCTCAACGCCTCGCCAAGAAGCCTTGTCTCCCGCGATGTCGCCATCCAACGAAAACACAATTCGCTTTGCAAAGCGCTTTAACAAATATACTTGATCTTCTGTAATCGCGGTTCCTTTAATCGCTACAACGTTTGATATTCCAGCCTGAAACGAACTTAACACATCAAATTCTCCCTCCATGACCACCACGCAATCCTCTCGCAAAATCGACGACTTCGTAACATCCAACCCAAATACTGTTTGCCCTTTTTTATACAAAATCGTTTCTGGAGAATTAATATACTTCGCTTCTTTCGCCGACTCGTTAAGAAGCCTCCCGGCAAACGCGATAATCTGCCCGCGGTGATTCTTCAATGGAAACATCACGCGACCACGGAATCGATCATACCTACCATGAAACGACGAAACAAAAAGACCAGACGCCTCAAGCAACGCGTTCTCATAACCTTTCTTTTTCAAATAAACAGACAAACTATCCCAACTGTTTGGCGCGTATCCAAGATAAAATGTCTTAATAATTTCAGGACGAACACCTCGAGAAGAGAGGTACAATCTCGCTTGTTCTCCAATAGCGTGAGAAGTGAGCAAAAAGTGAAAATATTCTCCGGCAATATGATGAAGTTCAAGCAACGCCTCCTTTTTCTTCTCTTCTGGTGTCGCATGCGATCTTCTTGTTAGTTTCACGCCTGCTTCTTCAGCAAGATCTTCAAGCGCTTCTCGAAAATCCACATGATAATACTGCATAAAAAAATCAAACACAGATCCACCCTTTCCGCATCCAAAACAATGCCACACATTTCTATCTGGAGAAACCATAAATGATGGCGTTTTCTCTGTGTGAAAAGGACAAAGCCCTTTTAAATTTCTCCCGGCTTTTTTCAGGGGAACGCGTTTCCCAATAAACGAAACAAGGTCTATTTTTGCTTTGATTTCATCAATATCTGTCATGCTCTCAGCATATCATAAAATAATCCGAACATAACATTAAAATTAGATTAAATTTCATCCACTATGTGAGCATAGGCAATATTCTTTTTCACTATAAGCCATAATTTTCTCCACGTGCCACACGAATACTTTCCTATGGTACCATCGCTTCTCACCACTCTGTGACATGGAATAAACAACAGTATTGAATTTTTGGCAATCGCCGACGCCACAGCGCGAACCGCCGTTGGTTTACCAATCATCCTTGCGACATTTACATATGATACAGTCTTCCCATATGGAACATCTTGTAGAGCACTCCATACCAATAATTCAAACGGCGTGCCTTGTTGTGAAAATGGAATTGTAAATGACCGTCGTCTTCCCAGAAAATACTCATCAAGTTGCATAGTTGCGCACTGAAGCACATCACATAATTTGCCTTTTGCGAGTTTTTCGGGATTGTTTCTTGAATCATCTACGAATACAACTCGCGTCACCGCTGCCCCATCGCTCCCTATCAACAACGAACCAAGAGGAGAAGCGTAAAAAGATTGATATACCATGAAGATTTCTTTCGTTGCGGAGAGGGTGGGATTCGAACCCACGATGACCTTGCGGTCATACGAGCTCTCCAGGCCCGCGCACTAGACCACTATGCGACCTCTCCGTCAATAGATAATCTCTTCGCATTATATCATTTCTTTGTGCTCTGCTTTCTTTTATATTAAAAAATCATTACAATTGTTTTTATGCTTATGAAGCTTATTTATAAAATATTTGTAATTCTCGTAATTCTTCTATTCTCTCCCCTCATGTTACTCATAAGTATTGTGATTATTCTCACAAGTGGTTTCCCTGTGATATTTACACAAACGCGAATCGGCAGGCATGGAAGAGTATTCACGATGTATAAATTTCGAACAATGATCAACAATGCCCATGAGATGCAAAAACACTTAGCAAATCAAAATGAAGCAAATGGTCCGGTATTTAAAATCCGCGATGATCCGCGATTTACGCGCGTTGGAAAATTTTTAAGCCACACAGGTCTTGACGAACTCCCACAATTATTTAATGTGTTGCTGGGAACCATGGCGCTCATTGGTCCTCGTCCATTACCTGTTGAAGAAGAAAAAAAACTCTCATCGTGGCAAAAAAAACGAGAAGAAATCCTTCCGGGCATCATTTCTCCGTGGATCGTTAAAGGATACCATCAACAATCATTCGATGCGTGGATGAAAAGCGATATCGCGTATACGAAAAAAAAGTCTTTTTGGTTTGATCTGGTTCTGCTTGGAAAATTTCTCCAGTTTTGGATTTTTCTTGTTGCCAGAGAGATAAAAAGAAGGATATAATACGCTATATGCCAAAACGAACCTATCAACCGAAGAAAAAAGCGCGAGCGAAAACGCACGGATTTCGCGAACGAATGAAAACAGCAGATGGCAGAAATGTGTTAAAGCGACGAAGAACCACTGGAAGAAAAAGACTTACCGTCTAATACATGCTCCCCAAAAAACATAGACTCGTAAAACCTGATATCTTTACCGTGCTGCGAAATGGGAAAAAATTATTGCGCAACGCTTTTCTTTGCAGACATCTCTCATCGCAAGATGAAGCATCAAAATTCGCAATTATTCTTTCAACAAAAAAAACAACATGTGCTGTAACGCGATCGCGGATAAAACGAATCCTCCGAAACGCTATCGTGTCAAACCTCGAGGCATGCCGTCATTCTACATGGATAGTGATCACATATCGCGTACAAGAGGAACAAAGAAAAGAAGATATCAATAAAGATATCCGCTCATTATTTGAAGACATATCACTCATGTATGAAAAACATAGTTCTCGCAGCAATCAGGCTATATAAACACTATATCTCGCCGATGCTTCCCAATTCATGCAGATACACTCCAACATGCAGTGAATATTTCTATGAAGCGATCCAACGGTATGGTATACTAAAAGGACTTTCGCTTGGGATTCGTCGGATACTTCGATGTCATCCGTTCCATCCTAGGGGGCATGATCCAGTACCATGACAGAACCGACCATTTGGAATCAACTTTTTACATGGCCAATCACCAACTTATTAATATTTTTTTATAAACTTGCGGAATCTCTTGGTCTCCCCGGTCCGTTTGGATTTTCAATCATCACTATGACCATAGTGTCGCGAATTACACTCTTCCCGCTCATATCAACGCAACTCAAGTCAGCAAAACAAATGGCAAAACTCAAACCGCACCTTGACGAACTTCAGAAAAAACATAAAAATGACCGTCAAGCACTCCAAAAAGCGCAACTAGAACTTTATAAAGAACACGGAGTAAATCCAGCCGCGGGATGTCTTCCTCTCTTGATTCAAATGCCTATTCTTATCGCGCTATATAATGTTTTTTATAGTTTTTTCGCGTCTGGAGATCTAGAAAAGATAACAACACAAATTAATCAAATTCTTTATTCACCACAACTTCATGTTGCAGCTATTGATCTTTCTTTTTTCGGCGCGAATCTTGCCATTAAACCAGCGCAGTGGCAAACAAACGGTCTCTGGTTGTTAAGTATCCCACTTATTACTGGCGCTCTTCAATGGATTCAAATCAAGCTCAGCATGGCGCATCATCAACCACAACAATTAAAAAACCAAGAACAAAAAACAAAAGAAAGCAAAGAGCAGGAAAACAAAAAAGAAGAAAAAAGTCAGGAAGACATGGCGGCGGAAATACAAAAACAGATGGCAATCATCACGCCTATTATGCTCGGATTCTTCGCGTATCAATTCCCGATCGGACTCTCTCTCTACTGGAATCTCTCAAGTATTTTTGGTATCATGCAACAGCAATATATAAATAAAAAATATGCATAGTCCAACGGAAGAAACAAAACAACAAGTTCAAAGCGCGACACAAATATTATTAAACAAGCTTGGGATTCGAGGAGAAGTAACCGTAAACACCGACGAAACAGACGCATACCGCATTCACATCAACACAGAAGAAACAAGTGTTCTCATCGGACACCATGGAAAGACACTTGAAAGCTTTCAACTTATTCTCGGACATATTCTTCAAAAAATATTTGGCGAGTGGGTCAAGGCGTATGTAAATATTGGAGACTATCGAGAGAAACGGGAAGAGTCGCTCATGTATATGGCGCAACGCACCGCGAAGCGCGCAATAGAAAGAGGAAGAGCAATCGAAATCCCCAATCTCTCAGCGGCAGATCGACGCGTAATTCACTTAACACTCTCTGGGGATGATCGTGTAGAAACAGAGTCCCAGGGAGAAGGTGATAATCGTGTGTTAATTGTAAAACCAAAACACACCTCCACTTGATGATAGGATAAAAGAGTGATTCACGAACTCTTTTTTTACCTCACAATTCTTCTGCTCCCAACACAACTTGCATATCACATGTGGCCTGACTGGACTATTGTACTTGGAAGACGCGTCGACTACCTCGCTCCAACTCTTTACCTTACCGACCTCTGCATTATCGCAACAATTGTTTCGTATGTTGTTTCAAAGAAACGATTCCCCATTGTGACACCTAAAATAATCATTCTTCTCAGTGTTCTTGCGATTGTCAACGCGGCGATCGCGACACACAAGCTCCTTGCGATGCTTGGATGGGTAAAAATTATTGAACTAACGCTTTTCTTCTTTTATGTCCGAGAAACCAACCACTCACATCAACGCGTCTTTGCATTGTTATCTTTATCTGTAATCTTTTCTTGCACCCTAGGCATTGCGCAATCCGTGTATGGACGTTCAATAGGCGGTCTATTGTGGTTTATTGGAGAACGAACCTTTACGATCAACACTCCAGCCATCGCGAAGCAAGCACTATGCGTTCCGTCTGGTTCATGCATCGAATTTCTTCGCCCATACGCCACGTTCCCCCACCCAAATGTGTTTGCCGGATTTCTTGGACTCTACATCCTTATCGCGTTGCGACACAACGCGATTGTATTTACAATTCTTCCATTTATAACACTGTTATTAACAACAAGCAGAAGCGCGTGGATAGCGCTCGGCGTCAGCACGCTTCTGCAGTATATTCTTCGACAAAAAACCCAAAACACTCTCCTCGCTCCGATGATTGAAGTATTCTTACTTGTGTCTCTTTTGCTCCTGTCTATTCCAGTGTCGCCCACAAACAACGAGTCTATCGATGTCCGCGTCGCGCTCAATGCTAGTGCGATGACAATTATTCAATCAAGCCTTTTAGGCGGTGTTGGCATTAACCACTTTCTCGTCTCGCTTCCACAAATGTTTCCCCATCGAGAAATGTACTTTCTTCAACCAGTCCACAATATCTATTTGTTATTTCTAGCCGAGATCGGTCTGATTGGCGCAATCGCGTTGTTTGTGGCAATCTTTCGTGCTCGAATCAACGCTCGCGCACTCTCTTTTACCTTGTTTCTTCTTCTCGTAGGACTCTTTGATCATTATCTTCTAACAACACAACAAGGAAACCTTCTTCTAACGCTTGGCGCACTGTATAGTACAATACCCTCATGGTTCTCTCCAAAACGAGGATAAAAATCACCCTCAACACTGTTGCTCAATTTATCGGACGTCTCACCTCGTCAGGAAGCACGTTTATTATCACGATTCTTCTTGCTCGATCGCTTGGCGCGGATGGGTATGGCGATTTTTCTAAAATTATTGCCTATATCGGTTTTTTTTATCTCTTCGTTGATTTCGGCATAAACGCGGCGTTTCTTCGATTGCACCAAGAGGATAATCGATTCGCATTCTCCCATTTGCTTGGATTGCGTATCGCGCTGTCAATACTCCTTGTGTTTGTCGCGATAAGTATTCTTCATTTTTTTCCTCAAGGATCAACGCAGGGATACACGCCAATTGTGAGACTTGGCATTATTCTCTACACAGGGAGCATCATTACCCACGCGATCATTACTTCATGCAACGCGATCTTTCAACAACACCTTCGATACGATCTCTCGGCAATCGCGGTTGTTGCCGGATCGATCATTCGACTAGGGCTTATCGCGACAGTTGGTTTTTTTTCTGTGGTTGCGGCGATTTTTTGTTTTTTTATCGCAAGCGTCGCAAATGCTGCCATTGCTCTCCTGCTAACAAAACATCTTGCCCACGACATTGTTCCAAGGTTTTCATTCTCTTATGCTATGAAGCTTTTCTTCAGCGCAATCCCGCTAGGTCTTACGCTTATGTTTAATGTCGTGTATTTTCGCGTCGACACTATCATCATAACACTTACGCAATCGACCCAAGATGTTGGCGTGTACAATCTCGCCTATAACATGTTTGAGGTTGCGCTTGTCATTCCCACATTTTTTATGAATACGATGTATCCTTTATTGTTGCAGGCAAAAGAACAATCATTGGAGCGATTCTTTGTGCTTTCAAAAAAGGCGTCTCTCGTCCTGACTTTTTCTTCTTTTATTGTTTTTGCATGTGTATGGCTGTCCGCACCCTTGTTGTCTCTTATTAAACCAGAGTTTGGAAATGGCGTCCCCGCGCTTCGTGCATTGGGGCTGTCGCTTCCTTTGTTCTACCTCACAAGCCTTACCATGTGGATGATGGTGACACTAAAAAGTTCAACGGCGCTTCTTGGGATCTACGGCTTATCCATGATTGGAAACATCGTCGCAAATAGTGTATTTGTTCCAAGATTTGGATTTATGGCGGCGGCGTGGATCACTGTTGTTGGAGAATTTGTTGTGTTGCTTCTTTCGTTTCTTATGATCGCAAGAAACGCAAGACAAACCATGGGACTTCGTCGTATACTTGCTTCATGATTACTGTACACACAGACGGCGGAGCAAGAGGAAATCCTGGTCCAGCGGCAATCGGCGTTGTTATCAACCATCCAACAGAGGGAAAAACAACATTTGGAACATATCTTGGATATACCACAAACAACATCGCAGAATATACCGCGGTTATTGAGGCGCTTCGACACCTTATTTCGCATTATAAAAACGACGATGTCATATTTTTTCTTGACTCTGAATTGGTTCAAAAACAGCTCTCTGGCGCGTATCGCATAAAAGACCCAAAACTCAAACTATTGGCGCGCCGGGTCTTTGCGTTGCTTGATCAGTGGACTGGTTCATATTCCTTTGTTCACATCCCTCGGGAAAAAAACACAGAGGCTGACGAAATTGTCAACACGGTCCTTGACCGAGAAATAGCTTGATGCAAGAATCCTCATGTTAGAACGAACCCAATAAGGTCTTCGGGAATATAAAGAAACTATTCTGTTCAGACAATAATATAGTTATACTGAATAGAGCAATACCTCCGAATACGCCATGAGACTACCTACTCAATCATCAACAAAAAACACACCTCTTTATTCAAATGCAGCTTGTTTTGACGGAGAGAACCTTCATTTAATCGAACCGTTGCAAAAATTTCTTACCACGCATAATGTGCCTGTGTATATAAACGAATCTCGTATCCAATCGTGCCTCTACCACATTGTTATTGGACGCTCAAAAACAGTGAAAACTATTCTTTCCCGATCAACAAAACAATCCTTTCGTCGCTTACTAATCATCCAAGAATCGACCATTGAAGACGCTCGCATGCTCGCGGAAACATTTAACGCGTGCGTTGCGGTAATTGGAGAAGGGTTGATAAAACAAGAAGACGCTCGTGTGATATTTGGTTTTCTTTGTGGTGGCGCCAATTTGGTAATCGACATAAGAAAAAACAAGGAATCAACACAACCATTGAAGCCGTCAAAAAAAACAAGACAGCCATCGTGGGAAGAAGATACAAAACGGATAAATGAAACAATGCGCGTAATCTACAAAGATGATACCCCTAAAAATTCTTCAAAAAAACAATTAACCTGGCGAGGGTTATTAATGATTGCTGTCGAATTCGTTGTCGCCGTTGCAGTTAGTCATAGCGTCGCCATGATAGGAAGCGTTATGTTTTTAACATTTGGAATCATTGGTACAACAAAAGGACAACGCGTCGATCTGTTGCTATCGAGTTCCGCTATGGCGCGCGCATATGGTAAAACAACATTTCAGCCGCTTGCCATTCTTCCTTTTCCAATCATTCGATTATATGAACGTGTATTTGCGATTATAGAAAAGGGGCAGGAATTAGCGGTTGATCTTTCAGCAATTCGTTCATCGATACGGGAAGCGACAAGATTTGATGCGCAGCCTCCAACAACGCGAACCATTTATCTTGCGATGTCTGAAATAAAAACAAAAGGAGAACGAATACAGTCAACAATTGGAAGTATAGAGGCTGAGATCGCGCACCTTCCAATCACTCCTCCGGGCGTTCTTGTGGACACCTTAAAAACCATGCGCGACAACGCGACCACGGCGATTCAATTCGCAACCGTCTATCCGCTCCTTGCTCCGCCGGGGGAAACGCGAACATACCTTGTGTTGTTCCAAAACTCAATGGAGCTTCGACCAACCGGAGGATTTATTGGAAGCGTGGGGAAAATTATTATAGAAAATGGCGCACTGAAAGAATTTATTATCGAAGATGTTTACACCTATGATGGGCAATTGAAAGGGCATGTCGCACCGCCAGATCCAATACGAACCATTCTTCAACAAGAACATTGGTATCTGAGAGACAGCAACTGGGATCCAGATTTTGAAGCATCGGCGAGGCGCGCGGCGTGGTTTTTTGAAAAATCAGGAGGGGGACAGGTGGACGGCGTTATCGCCATAACACTTCCGCTTGTTCAAGATCTTTTAGATCTTGTTGGACCAATCACTATCGCCGAACTTCCAACGCCAATTACAAGAGATAATGTGTTTCGCATTGTTCACCACACCGTAGAAGATGAGTTTTTTCCAGGATCAACGAAGAAAAAAGATCTTCTTGGAGCAGTCTCTCGAGCCGTTCTTGAGGAACTCCAAGCAAAACCGTTGAATTATCTTGCGTTTTCTTCAATTATCACAAGATCGTTTCACAATAAAACAATTCAACTCGTCTCGTTGTATCCACAAGCACAGGAGTATCTTGAGGCATACGGATGGAGCGGGCGGATGAAGTTTTCAAAAGATCAAGATTTTCTATTTCTCATAGAGGCAAATCTTGGCGTAAACAAGGCAAACCACAATATAAAACGGAGCATTACAAAACATATCATGATTGAAGGAGAGTATATGCTTTCAGAAGACACATTGCTATTCACAAATGAACAATCAACTATTGTTGATGGAAATTATACGAATTATCTTCGCATCTATTATCCAAAAGACACAGAAATTCTCTCCGTAACAATTGACGGAAAAGTGATTCCTCGTCCAAGCGACATATCACAATCAACAAAACGACCATACATGGAACTTCTCAATGAAACACCTCATGCGACAGTAGTAGCGATTGCTCACGATGTTGAAGAAGGAAAAAGCTCAACGATCACCATCTACCATAAACAACCCATTCGACAATCATCTCGCGGGTATGGATTGATGTTTCGCCTTCAAGCCGGAGTGGTGGATATGCCATTATCAATTCGCATCTCTGGAGCTATTGGAAAAACATCAATTGAAGCAAGACAAAAAGAGTGGAGTCGTGTTTCTGTTGCTGGAAAACAGTATTTTGAGTATACTACTATAGTACGAAGAGACACCTATATCTCTCTTCCACTGTAAATAAGGCAATTAAAAAGTTCATATTGTATGATGACACAGTATTCACTTGTCGGACATCAGAGAACAGAAAACGGTCACGCGGTTAAAAAGGGGAGACTATCAAAACTGATTCCAGCTACCGTGTATGGAAACATTTCATCGCCGATGAACCTCTATATTGAAGAACAACCATTTCTTTCTCTTTATAAAGTTGCTGGAAAAAGCAATATTATTCGTTTGTCAATAAATAAAAAAACACATCCCGTCCTCATTCAAAACATTCAAAAACACCCAGTAACCCACCACATACTTCATGTGGAATTCCTCGCCGAATCTTAAAGAAAAGATGAGAACAACCGTTCCGTTGGTTATTGAAGGAGAATGTCCAGCTGTTGAAAGTGGAAAGGGAGCATTGTTGTTGCTCGTCCAAAAACTTGAGATAGAATCGCTCCCAGACAATATTCCTGAACAAATACACATTTCTCCGTCTTCATTAACTGATGTTAACCAAGAGCTTACAGTAAAAGATCTTGTTATTTCAAACGGTGTGACGATTCTTTCTAACGAATCGCTTACCATTGCTCGGGTTGTCCCATTGGCCAAAAAAGAATCAGAGGAACAGCCGCAAATACACAAACAGACAAATATAGACACAAACGAATCCTCAGAAGAACAAAAAACAACCCCTTGAAACTTTTCCTCTCAATTTCTATGATGTGGATAACTTATCCACATTAACCTGCCACTATATTTTTTCTCTCTATGGACACAACAACGCTTTGGCGCATTGTTCTTAATGAACTCGAGTTATCGGTAAGCAAAACGGTGTTTAAAACAATTTTTTCGAAGTCAAAACTCCTCTCAATACAAAACAGTGTCGCATCAATAGGAATCGCAAACCCTATTATGGTGAATATTGCGGAAGCAAAATATTCTCATCTTGTTAAAAGCATCCTTGATCATCACACACAGAAAGATCTATCTATTGTTTTCACAGTAATAAAAAAAGAAGAATCAAAAGACACTGACCAGTCTTTGCCGTTGTTTTCTCAAACAGAAAAACCTCAATTAATTGACATCGCGTCCATCGCAAAAAAACACCATATTCGACCAGACGCGACATTTGAAAATTTCGCGGTTTCACCAACAAATCAAATCGCGTACGCCGCCGCGACCGCAGTCGCAAATTCTCCCGGAACCGCGTATAATCCACTGTTTTTGTATGGTGGGGTAGGGGTAGGCAAAACACACCTTATGCACGCGGTCGGAAACGCGCTTCTTAAAAAACATCCAACGCTTCGCGTTGTGTACGCTATGGGAGAGGAATTTTTAAATCAAATCGTTGAAGCAATCCAAACAAAGACAGCGAGACAATTTAAGCAACGATATAGAAGATCACAACTTCTTCTTATCGACGATGTGCAATTTATCGCAGGAAAACAAACCGCTCAAGAGGAATTTTTTCACACATTTAACGAGGTGCATCGAGAGGGGGGACAGATTATCTTAACAAGTGATCGTCCTCCGTCAGAAATCGCAAGGCTCGAAGACCGTCTTAGATCTCGATTTGAAGGAGGATTGATCGTTGATGTTGCGCCGCCAGACTTTGAGCTTCGAGTTGCAATCACAAATATAAAAGCGAATACACTTGGTGTTGATATTCCAAATGAAGCGGCGCACATGATCGCATCAATAATCACAGATACAAGAGCAATTGAGGGATTTTTAAGAAAGTTATTAAATCACATAACAGCGCATAAAACAAATGTTACCCAAGAGCTCATCGCAAATCTTTTAAATATTTCCACAACACAAACTCGCTCATTCCAAAAACAAAAACGAGTCACCCCGCTTGATGTGCTCGAGGCTGTCGCGAAGTATTTCAATATCAAACCAATGCACCTAAAAGGACCAAAGCGAGATAGGCCAATCGCAAGACCAAGGCAACTAATAATGTATATTTGCATGACAGAATTAGATGTGACGCTTGACGATGTTGGGGGATTATTGGGTGGAAGAGATCATACAACAGTGATGCACGGTGTGGATAAAATACGAGAAGATCTTCAAGTAAATCAACAATTGCGAACCGCGTTAGAAGATATCAAGGCATCATTATTTTCTCTATCCACAAATCCACAATCATACCAATAAGTATCCACAATCTTATCCACAATAATATCCACAATTATTCACATTGTTTTTTCGTGATTGACGAATACGCCTAATCGTTTTACACTTTTCCACACAAACTTTTACTACTAACTACTAGGTAAATAAGTATGCATATTACTATTCTTCAAGAACATTTGTGTAAAACATTGGGGAAAACAACACGAATTCTCTCATCTAAACCACAATTACCAATACTGTCATATGCATTGTTATCCACAACGAAAGGAGTAACAACAATAACAACCACAAATATAGAATCTACTATTCGAACAATAGTGCCATCAAAAGTGAAAGAAGAAGGAAGCGTATGTATTCCAGGGAAATTGTTTCTTGAGTTGATTCAATCGCTTCCAAATCAAACAATTGATATTATGTTAGACAATGAATCGCTTATTATTCAAACAACAAATGCAAAAGCGATTCTTCCAACGTTGTCAGCTGGTGAATTTCCATCTCTTCCTGATTATTCATCTTCCCAAGGTGTTACTCTTGAGTCCACTGTATTACTTTCTGGTCTTCACACCGTTCTTCCTTTTGTTTCATCTGATGAATCGAGACCAGTATTGCGCGGTGTATTAATTGAAAACACAGAGTATGGAATTTCATTTGTCTCAACAGATGGGTATCGTTTGTCGTTAAAACGATTATCTGGCGTAAAAAATATAATGCAACAATCAACGATTATTCCTTCGGGATCGCTTATTGAAATAATAAGAAACATTGTGGAAGAAAAAGAAGAAAAGACGATTCAAGTTTCTGAGACAGTTGATGGACAACTATTCTTTTTTATTGACGATACACATATTATGACTCGACGAATAGATGGAGAGTATCCGAACTATAAGAAGATTATTCCCCAATCTTTCATTACGGAAGCACGATGTGATAGAAAATTGTTTCATCAAGCGGTGAAATCCGCGGCGATTTTCGCAAGAGATAATGTTGGGATCATTAAAGTATCACTAGAGCAGTCGATTATTCATGTTTCCGCAAGCGCTCCGAGTCTTGGAGAGAATACGATTTCTCTTGACGCGCGCGTCGAGGGGGAGGGTGGAGTAATAGCGATTAATAGTAGATTTCTTCTTGAAGCACTATCCGTATTTTCATCAGAAGATATAATAATTCGTATAAATGGAGTGTTAAATCCTGTTATGTTTACTGCTCCAGACGATGATTCATTTTTTCACATTATTATGCCAGTGAGGGTATAAAAGGGAAATCAATCTTATCTGATTCCAATCATAAAGAATTCAACATATTGTTCTTCTTGTCTTCCTTTTCCAATACCAGATATTTTAAAGAACGGAATCAAAAGCTCTTCTGATGGAGATTTCATATATATAATGTCTACAGATTGAATAAATACATGAGTGAAATTGGGAGTTGTATACATTGTTGTTGGAGGGATATTGCTTACTGTATATAATCCTGCTTTTTTGCTCTTTAAAAGGAGAAGGATTTCATCTGCTTGAATCATGAGTCGATCTTCTTTTTTTGTGATTTCGACAGGAGGAATTCGAACAAGGAAGGAAGTTATCCCATTAAAAACATGTGTTGTAAAAGATAATGATGTCCTATTAATAGGATCTAATATAAAAGGGTATCCAACTGGAAGAATCAGATCGAAAGTTTTTCTTTGTAATTGTTTCGAAAGATCAACATCCCCTTCGTTTTCAAAATTTTGTTTATCATTTCGTTCTTTTAGTGAAAAAGACAGTGTTATTTGTGATTCTTCGAGTTTTTTAAAAACGTCTTCATAAGAAGAAAAAATACTCTTCCCACTATTTATATTCCAAGAAAACGAAAGAGAATGTGCTTGTTTGTTAAATGTAAGAAGCGCTGATGTTGTTTGAAAATCAAAAATTCCAGGACTAATTTCTGTATAATTTATTGAGAAATTAGATTTCTTTGCAAAATCAATAACAAGCGGAAATATATCTTTTGTGGTATATGTAAAAACCGGAAGTGTTTTTGGTATCTTCGGTGGTTCAGTAATGTATGAGAAATTCGATTCGGGTATTGATTCAAATTCTTGACTTGATGGATATGTTGGAACACTTTCTAATGGTGGAAGAACAACTTGTTTTTCTTTTTTTGAGGAGAAGATGAAAAAAGCAATTGATGCAAACACAAATAGAATTAAAAAAACAAATAAAGAAAACAAGATTTTTTTATTCATACTCTCTTATTGTTATAATAAACAAACCATATATTCTCTACCAACAAGAGGAATTTCCTGAGTTTGAGATTTGAGTTGAACAATCAGATAATCCAACACAAGGTGGAACAGGAAAAGGCAAAACGTTTCCAGCGGGAACACCTTGTATTTCCATATGCAAATGTGTTCCTGTTCCGTAACCAGTGTTATCAACATATCCAATGATTGTGTCTGGAGTTACAGTATCTCCTTGTTGTACAGTATTTGTTTGTCGTAAGTGAGCATAAACAATAATAAATGAAGGGTTTGTTGATGTTTTTATTCGGACCATGTTACCATAATTGGGATTTTCTGTCTTTTGATTATCAACAAAATGCCACCGAGCCTCAATCACTCTTCCTGGGAACATTGCTCTTATAGGTGTGTTAAATTCTGTTGCAATATCGACTCCTTGTCCATTTGGTTCTGTTTTATGATTAGGATTGGGTCCTTGTGTGATACACCCTGATGAAACAGGCCAAATACATTTTGTTGGATCTCTTTGTCCATTTGTATAGCAAATCGAACAAACAGGGTTTGTTGGTTCTTGACTACAATTAATCATTGGAATATCTTTGCTTCCACTTGTAAGTGTCCAATCATCTATTGAACTTTGAATAATTTTTTGTTCTATCAATACTGGATTTGATTGAGGAGAAGAGAAGAAATAAACCCCAAGCAAGATTCCTCCCAGTATATAAACTATGATATTTACTATACTTATTGATTCTATGCCTTTTTTTATAAAAGAAACATCGCCAAATATATATATGGCTAATATTTTTACCATATCTAATACCCTTGAAGCAGTCTCAATGGCTGCCCCAACTGGACCGGTAAGGAATAATGCAGACTTTGTTGCAAGTGATGCGACCTTACCAATTCCAATTTTTACTAATCCACGACCAATTGATCCGAAAATTTTTTTCCCCAAAAAAAATGGTAACTTATCTATCCTTCCAAGTCTTAAAATGTTGGTGATATATGGCTTGCTCAGTAATAATAATCGGTGAGCAGCTTCTTTTTTAAGATGATCGATCATATGGTTTAGCCACCCAAGATGGTAAAATTTTCCACTTGGATCTTCTCGAAGAGATTCTTTTATTGTTTCAAAAAAGCGCTCTTGTTCATTGGGATAAACACTAGCAAAAACCAACGCAAAAAACGCTTCTTGTGGTGTTTTTGGAAGTTTTCCGTCTTTTGATAACTCAGGAAACGCGCTAATAAATCGGTTATATAACTCTTCATTTCTTTGAATTTCAACCAGGTCTCCCGCGGTGAAAATAAATGAGAGCGCCGCATTGGTTTCTGGAGTGAGATTGGTAAGTCCTTGCGCTGAAGAAACAATTTGAAAAAGTCCACCAATACCACCTCCGTGTTGTTGATTTGATTGTTGTTTGATTGTTTGTTCTATGAAGGCAAATAATGGGCTTTGAACAAAGAGTTGAAATGCTTCGCTTGTCATTGGTCCGTTACCATTGTTCGTAAGTATACGTTGTAATAATTCTTTATTTTCTATAATCTGAAGAAGATCTCTTTGAATGTCAGCTCGTATGAATTCATACAACATGGCTTTTTTGCTTTCTTCAGTAATTTGACTTGGTGGACCGATAATTTTGTCAATCAACTCAATAGACTGTTTCTGAACTATATCGCCATAGCGAGAACCGATGCTTTCTTGGATGAGTCGCGCGATATCCTCTGATGTGTTTGGATAGTCTTGAATTTGATAACCAACAAACACATTTCCTAAAGCTGTTGCTTTTTCAATGATTTCTTCTGGAGGAATGTTTGGTGGAGATGTTTTTAACAATACATGTGTCGCAGCTTCTAGTGCAACAAATGGAGCATATACAATTCGAAGATCGTCTCTAATAGCAAGATCTTTTTGTTTTCGAACAATTTCTTTTGCAAGGAGTTCATATGTTCGTTCTTCTCTGTAAAACGATTCTACTTCTTGGTAAATTGATTGAATATTTGGAAATCGTTGATAGATCTCTTTAAAAGAATTAGTAAGTTCATAGTCTTTTGGGATAAGGGATGGTTCGTGAGATAAAATAGTTGTTATTTTTTCTATGTATTCATCAGGAGAAACAACAACCCCATTTTGTTCAATTTGTGTGTTGGCTATTGCTATTCGTAGTTGATTTATTTTTTCTTTAGGTATTTTAGAATAAATGACTGTTACTAAAAGTTCATTTCCCAATTCTCGAAGTAATTCTTCATACGATGTGGATTGAAAAGCTGTTGTACCAGCTGTGTGAGTATTATCAAGAGGTGGGGAGGTGGTAGTTATTGTTGGTTGCCCCACCATTCCTTGTCTTGAAAAGAGTGTTCCTTGTTCATAGAAGTCAATCGCTTTTTCATATAAGGATTGTGTTTTTGGATTGGTAAAAGTTATTAAACGAACCGAAGATAACGGTTTTAATCTTTGAATTGCTTTTTTAACCTCCTGAATATATACACTCTCTGGAATTACTCGATCTCCATAGGTTTTTCGAAGATTTGCCGCTTGTTGTAAAAGTGTTTGTTGTGAAGATTTTTGTTCTTCTGGAGACAATCTGAGCGCCGATCCATATTGAAGGACAAGTTGTTCTATAAATTCTCGATCTTTTTCCTGTTTTTTTCTTTTTGCCTGCTCTCTACCTTCGTTTATGGCCATAAGTGTTTCACCAAACATGAGATCAGGACGAGAACCCTCTATTTTCTCTTTTGTTTGAAACAGTTTCCCCTCTTCTATGATAAGCGCGCTAAACATTAGTCTTCGAAGACTATCAAGGTCTTGTTTTGAAAGGGATTCAACCCCAGAAAATGAGAGTCGATCGTAAAGAGTTTTCGCAGAATCATCTAGCTGGCTTTTTTCTTGGATGAATCGAGAGACTATGTTTTTGTATGAATCGTAGAGGTTTATTATCTTCTCTTTTCCCTCATCTGTTTCTGCTGTTATCGCTGATAACTTATCAATTGCGTTAAGAATAGTAAGGTGTCGCTGTGTTTGAGTTTGCTCTTGTTGTTGATTCATATAAATGAAATATATAAAGGAAATTATCTCTCCCTAGAATTGTTCGACAACAAAGATGGGTCTATTTGTGGTCTTGTCTATTGATGTATTTTTTGTTGATTGTTCTTTCTTTGATTTTTCATCTGTTTTTTCATCAGTATTATATGTTGTTTTGTTTTGTTGTTGTCTTTTTAGAACCTCCTGTGGTTTTGTTGTCGCTACCTCGTGTTCTTCTGGCGATGCAACAACGCGGATCGCTGCATGCGCTGGTCCCGCAAACATAAGCCCCTCTCCGACATTCACTGTCATCAACAGTTGTTTCTCTCCATCTGATAAGTAAAACACATCGGTGATTTTGTCCACCGCGGCTGCAGATTGTTTCATCAAAAACTGTAGGCTACTATTTTGGATGATGGTTTTTCCTAATTCTGTTGAAATAAAATCCTCAACATCTTGAGAAATTGTTGTGACACCAAGGTAGTATTTTCTTGCTCGCTTTGTTATTGAATTTAAGAATTGTGCGGAGTCGGGGTATCGCATCATGTACCACGCCTCATCAACGATAAGTAATCGTTTTTTAAGACTTCTTCGAACGCGCGTCCAAATGTAATCAAGAATAAGATACATGGCGATTGGCCTGAGAGATTCTTCAAGGTCTCGAATAGAAAAGACCGTCAGTTGATTTTTTATCTCAATATTTGTTTGTTGATCAAATATCCCCACGAGACTTCCTTTGACAAACTTTTCAATTCTGTTCGCAAGGGAATGAGCTATTTCGTTTTCCATGCCAATTAAGACCTTATATAAATCTTCCATTAATGGTGGTTCTTTCTTTTGTGTTTCTTCGTCTGGCGTAATTCCTTTTTGTTTATACGTCAAAATAAGGGCTTGATCGAGAATCGCGTCTTCGGTTGGATCAAGTTCTCCCATCACAACACGAAAGAACCCATGAAGCGAAAGTATTTTTTGATTGAGCTCACTTTCTCCGCTTTCTTTTAAAAGAGCCAGATCAAACGGGTTAATTTTTGTTGGACTATTAAAGCTAAATCGGATATATTCTCCGCCCAGCATATAAGTTAACGCTTCGTATTCGTTTTCTGGATCGATAATAATAATTTCCGTGTCAAACATGATGCTTCGAATAATTTCAAGCTTTACTAAGTAGCTTTTGCCGGAGCCAGACTTCCCGAACACAACGGTGTTTGCGTTTTCAAGATGAAATCGATCAAAAATGACAAGACTGTCATTGTGTTGATTAATCCCGTACAAAATTCCTTCATTCGCGGTAAGTTCCGATGTTGTAAACGGAAATGTTGTCGCAAGAGAGGTAGTATCCATATTTCGTGTTATTACAAGGCGATCTTGACCCATTGGAAGCGTTGTTTTAAAGGCTTCTTCCATTTGAAGCATTGCGCGCTTACTGATGATCATGAGTGATCCAAGTGTCGACTCGACTTGTTTTGATGTTTTATCTAAATCTTCTTTATTTGACGCTGGTATTGTGAGATATAGACCAAATTGAAAGAATCGTTCTTCCCCTTTTGCAAGTTCTTGTTGAAGCGCGAGCGCGTCTTCAAGGGCAACTTGAACAGATGGTTCTATCACCCGTCCTCGTTTAAGATCAGATTGAATAGTTGCTTCCATTTCTCCAACTTTTCTTTTGAGATTTTCAAGGATTTCCGCAGAATTTGATGGATACACAAACATAGAAATGTCTAATGTGTGGTCAAATGATATGATCGGCTGAAGCCAGTTTGGTGAAACAAAACGGGGATATCCGGCAACAAAGAAGCTTCTAAAGTATTTATCTCCAATTTTTAAATAATCAAAATCCACTTCAATAGAGGGCGGGGCAATAATATCTTTCAATAATAATGGGCCGGTTGCCGAATGTTGAACCGGCTTGTTTTCTGGCATCGGGTTAAGAAATTTTTTAATCGCGTGTTTCCAATTCATTGATTGTGTTGTGCGTGTTCTAATTTGGTTTTATCCGGTAATGGCGTTTCTGGATTGTAAATAGAAAAAAACAATTGAATAAGTTGTTCTGTGTTGAGTTGTTTTGCTTTTAATCCCATGCGTCCAATGAGTCTAATGACTTGATCCTTTTTGGGTGTTAGTATGTTCATTGCTTTTTCAAAAATGTAGTCTTTTGGATATGGAAGCCCGCTTTTTTTGTTGCCAAATAGAAGAGATGGCGATATGCCAAGTTCCAGACTCGAGAGAGGAATAACAATGTAGAATTTTTTATCAAGAACATTTCGTTCCTTAACCATTTTTGAAATAAACACGCGATATGACCGTATGCTTGCTTGAAGTTTAGGGTTTGTTTGTTTCTTTTCTTGATCTTCGAGTTCATGAAGATAAGAGCTAATATCCTTTCGCTGTGTTCGAACAAGAATTTGTATGGGAAACGATAGCGAGTTAAGAAAATTTCCATACGCGTAAATGAGCGATTCCTGTTCTTTTTCAGAGAGAAGTTCAAAATTTACCGCCGAAACAGAAAGAACCATAACGCACGATCCGTCTACAAACAGTGCAATATCTTTGTCTACATCTTCAATTTCTATGAATTTTTGCGTGGAGGATCGGATTGGTACAATTGTTTGCTTCATACATAATCAACGCGCATCGTCAATTTTGATATATTAAAATTCTATGGTTTTGATGTCGTTCCAAACAACACTTGCTCAAGTTTTTGTCTTTCTAGGTCTTGTTTTGATTTTGCAACAATAATGATTGGATTATTTTTTTCACCAGTAAATGTTATCTGTGTTGACTGAAAGAAAAATACATTTTTAGGATCTTCTACTTCTATTGTATATGTTCCGTTTGGGAGCGGTGTTGCGGAAAAGAATTGTCCAAGCTTATTCGTTTTTAGTGCTCTTATAGGGATGCCATTCGTGTCTTTGACTGTTATTAAAATACTATGAAGTGGATCTCCTGTTTTTTGTTTTACAACACCAGAAAGAACGTTTTGCTGCGGAGCGGGCGATTGAGTCACTTTATTTTGTTGTTTTTGGTTTTGTTTTGATCCATAAGGAAGAACACTCTTGATTTTTTTAAGATCTTCTTCTAGTTGTTTTTTTTCTTCCAATGCTTTTTTTAGTTGTTCTTCAAGCGTTGGCTTGGTTGATATGTTTCCAACGGAATTTTGTTGTGTTTGAGGTTCTGGTTGATTGATCGTATGATGGGTGTTTTGAACATTTTGCGTTGGATTGTTTTGTGGAGATGTTTGATGTGTTGTTGATTGTTGATGGGATTGTTGTGTGTGGTTTGCCATGTTGTTTTGCCCTTTAGGGGTTGATGTGTTTGTTTTAGGAGCGCTCACTGATAGTTTTTGGATATTTAATTTATTTATTCTAAATTGAGGAAGCGTAGGTGGTTTTATTCGAGAAAACATATTTGTGATCGATGATGATGCATTTTTTGCAATTGACACATGGGGGATATTTGGAATCGTCAACGCTGGGGTGGTGTTTTGTTGTTGGACAACCGTCGCTTCTCGTTGCCACACATATAATGTTGGACTATATACGCTTTTTATAAACGAGATAAACCAAACATCCATTGGTCGTTCTTCAATTGGAACAAACGCAAATCCTATACCCCCCAAAGCAAAAATCCCAACAAGTGGCCATCGAAAGAGATCGGGAAGAGGGAGGTTGTATGATGCAAGCGCAAGAATCCCACCTCCTGCAAGATACCCAAATTGCTTGAGTGTCATATCACCGATAAGTTTGAATTGAAAGCTGGTAACATTTTGAGGAACAGGGTGCTGTTCAAGCATGATATGATTATTGTAAAAAGAAACAATCAAAATCGCAAGACAACGCGACATATCAAACATGTTTCATTTCTATTACAATTAGATATGCAATTATCATGAATACACATATTGTTCTTTTTGAAGTTCGGAATAGCCCAGAAAGCGAGGAGGGACCAGAAGCAATAGAGCAAGTGTTTTCTGCGATTGGATCTGTTGGGTATCACGGAGGATTGTTGCGAACAATTTTTGGTCTTCGTCGAGCGAGTCATTGGTTCACTTTTGAGTTTGTTTGTTTGCATACAAAAATTCATACATTTGTTGGGATTCCAGAGCATGCAGTGCGATATGTTGAGAGTCAGATAGCTGCGCATTATCCTAAGGTGATTCTTTTACGGGTGAAAGACTATCTTCCAAGTTTCTTTTCGTTACCTCACGAGTCGTCTCAACTCGTGTTTTTAAACCCATATTATTTTTCATTGCGAACATATAAAGATGCAAAAGATGTGGATATGTTGGCGTCGGTGTTTGGTCAACTAGCAAAGCTTCAGGTAAATGAGGCAGTCGCGATTCATCTATGGATTTCTCCCGCTGGTCAAGGCTGGCAACGAACTGTTTCTCGGATGCTTATAAAAGGCGTTCCCGACCCGATGAATCCACAACGGACAAAGCCACACCCTCAGGCGTCAATTATTGAGGAAAAGATTCAACAGATAGGATTTCATGGGGCGATTCGTCTTCTTGCTGTCGCACCAACAAAAGAGCGAGCAAAAGATATGATCCAGTCTATTTCTGGAACCTACGGCGTGTTTACTTCGGGAGATGGAAACGGCTTAAAGCTGGCCGATCCATTATTTTTTTTGAAAAAACGATTTGAGCGAGCATTTCTTGAGCGATCATGGAAGACTGTTCCGAGAAATCAAATCTTTACAGTTCGAGAGCTTGCCTCGTTATGGCATCCACCAGGAGCTTCTTTGTCTATGGTGAAAAATATTGCGTGGGGATCAAAGATGACAGGAGAAGCGCCGGACAATCTTCCTGTTGCGACGGACAATGAAGAAGAGAAAAAACGAATCAATTTTTTTGCGAGAACAGAGCATAAAAATGAGTTAACGACGTTCGGGATAAAAAAAGATGATAGAAGAAAACACATCTATGTGGTTGGAAAAACTGGTGCAGGAAAGTCCACGCTTATCGCAAATATGGTGATTAACGACATGAGAAATGGGGAAGGTCTGGCGGTAATTGATCCTCATGGCGATCTGTGCGATGTGATCCTTGATTTTATTCCCTCATTTCGGATTAATGATGTTGCATATTTTGATCCGTCTGATATTGAATATCCGTTTCGCATCAATCCTCTTGAGGTGAAAAACGATACCTATCGCGAACTCGTTGCGTCTGGTATTGTTTCAATCTTTTTTAAGCTATATGCTCATAGTTGGGGACCAAGACTAGAATATATTCTTCGGAATACAATCTTGACTTTGTTGCATGTTCCGCACGCAACATTTTTGCAGGTTCCAGAGCTTCTTGCGAATGATCGATATCGAAAGAATGTTGTGGAGAAATTATCAGATCAGATATTAAAAAATTTTTGGATGAATGAATTTGAAAAAATGCCTCCACAACTGAAAAGCGAAGCAATTTCTCCGATTTTGAATAAAGTCGGTCAGTTTCTTTCGTCCCAAACAATTCGTCAGATTATCGGCTATCCTGCCTCAACGATCAATTTGGAAGATATCATGAATCACGGGAAAATTCTTTTAGTAAACCTCTCTCAGGGAAAACTTGGGGAGGATAACAGCGCGCTTCTTGGCGCGATGCTGATTACAAAAATGCAGCTTGCCGCGATGAATAGAGTCTATATTGAAGAGCGAGACCGAAGGGATTTTTATTTGTATGTTGACGAGTTTCAAAACTTCGCGACGAGAAGTTTTATCAAAATTCTCTCAGAGGCTCGAAAATATCGGTTAAATTTGATGCTTGCCAATCAATACATCGGGCAAATTGACGAAGATATTCAGAAGGCGATCTTCGGAAATGTGGGATCGTTAATTTCTTTTGGTGTTGGCGCGTCTGACGCGCATATACTCTCTAAAGAGTTTGGTGGAAAATATAAGCCAGAAGAATTAGTTGGGCTCGGCAATTATCAAACCATCATGAAATTATCAATCGACAATCACACGTCAAATCCATTTTTTGCCACGACCCTCCCATTGCCAAACAGCAGAAACAAAAACAGACAAAAAGTCATTCGTTCCTCGCGAGAGAGATATGGGAAGAAGCAGGTGTGGAAAACTTAGGCAACCCCTCCATTTTTTCGTTCTTTCATGATAAAATATGTACATGTCAAGACCAGAAGCTAAAAATTGGTTATTAAGGAAAGTTTTAAAAAACATAGAAGTAGCAGCAAGGTCAAGTAGATCTACACGAGAGGAGGATCTATCACATCGACGAGTAAAAGATCCTATTTTTTTAGAATTGAAAGAATTGTTTAATCGAATCGCGGAAGAAAAGTATAAAACAGAATACGGCAATCTTTCTTTAGAAGAGAAAATTCGAGTATTATCTGATGCTCTTCCAAAAGATTCTAAAAATGAAGTTGTGATAAGAACGAGATTGCAAATTGAAGAAGCACAAAAGGAGCTGGAGAAAGACAGGAGAACTGGACAAGGAGAACAACAAGGAGAACAACAAGGAGAACAACAAGGAGAACAACAAGGAGAACAACAAACTCAATATTCCTTGGATAAAGAAGAAAGAACAAAAATCCGACGATTGGGAAAAAAGATTGCGGAAGAGGAAAAAAATCCCAAAACACCACCATTTGTGTCTCAAGAGGGTGATAATCCTATTGACGAACAAACAAAAAAACAAGAGCAAGAAGCGCAAATTATTGCGGATGAGTTAAGGGGCGTGTTGTTTGAGGAAGCAAAAAGAGAGCTAACAAAAGAAGTTCTTGCAAAAGCAATGGCTTTAGAGTTGGAGCTTCTTGCAATTATGGGAGATACTTCCTTTTCGGGTGAAAGAAAACTTCAAGAAATTGAAAAGCTTCAGAGTGGTGTTATAGGCGCTAATCGAGATGAACTCTACGAGCAATTGCTTCAGAAACATAGAGAAGCAGTAGAGCAAGAAATGTCGTCTGTTCTTTCTGATCCAGAAATTAATATTAATGACTATGTTGATTGGGTACAATTGGTATATAGAGAAAAATTTAAAGAGTTAGAAGAAGATTTTAAATTATATGCTCAAGACGTAAGAAATGATAGAAGGGCAATTGATAATCCGCAGGAATTACAAATTCGGAATAATGAAATGCAAGAAATCCTTCGGTTTAGAATTCCAGATGGTGCGTCAGAAGAAGACAAAGAGAGGGTTTTTCAGGAGGTTCTTTCGTATTTAGATCCTATATTAGATTTGATTGAGGAGCGATCTGAGTTTAGTCATGAATTGCAACTTGACACAAATTATCAGGAATTACGGAGAAAGATAGCTGAAATTAAACTGTACGCCTTTACCAATCATCCAGATCTGAGAAAAAAGCTTGAAGACAGAGTGAATATGATTCTTGCCCTTCACGATGTAAACCATGGACTGTCTCGACCGCCATTTGATCGAGAAAAAATAGGAATTATTCAGAGAAGCGCGTCAGATTTATTTTTAAAACAAATAATTGGTGAACTAAATAGATCTGTTGCAGGCGTTGATGCTCCTATAGCAAAGGTCGCGTTATATGCTGAGCAAGCGCTGTTGGAGATTATTCATACAAAACCCAATCATCGATTTGAACAATCAGATATTTCAGAGTTAGAAAAAAAACTACGACAATTTGTTGATCAGCTTTTTGAAGGAAGAGATATTGACGAGCAGACAAAACAACGAATTGTTCGGAGAGCCGACAGAATATTTACTGTTTCGCTTCGAAAACCACTTTTGATCGCTCGAGAATCAAAGCTTCCCGATGATCCGAGCAGGTTTGATAACGATCCGTATTCAGCAATTATTTCCCTGTGGAGACCGTCATACTTTTTACAGCAAAAATGGGGAATGATTAGCAAAGAAGAGCAAAAAATTATTTATTTAGCTCTTGGGCGGGTGGGAGCAATCGATGAGCTTATGAGTGACTTCAACGATCCATATAGTTCTGGGTTTCGAATCGCTCGATATCTTGAGGCATTAGACAACGCTGGGTACAAATACGCTGGATTATGGATGAGAATTAGAGAGCCTGGTGATACACTAGATGTTTTTGATAAAAGAAGACAAGCCTTTAATCTTCTTCTTGAAAAAGATACACACATGCTCCCATTATTAAGTCTTTATGAAAACGATCAAGAGTTGCGGAGCATTCTTTCTCGCTACGGATTTGCTAATCTTGGACAATTTGAAGAAACGGTTTCTGCCGCTCTTTTTATGAAACTTCAAATTCAGCTGGGGACACCTGATATGGTATTTGATCCGGATAAAATGAGCGCATCTCACAGAGAGGCTTTAAAGACGAATCAGCCGGTGATTGGAGAATTATTATTGTTTTTGAAAAGAAGAAAAGATGATATCGCAAGAAAACTTCGTCTTCAGTTCGAGCCATCGCACGGACACCATCATGCTGTTCATCCGAAAGAAGATAAAGATGAGGAGGATGTAAATTATTTATGGAGCAAAGTTCTTTCGATTGCCGATGTTCCGATGCATGCTTTGGGGCGACATAATCCATTGATTGAACAAAACGACTATTGGTCTCGTATATATCATGGGGATTTGGGGGCTATGTATGGCATTCGAGAGCAGGTCAATTATTTTGTTCGTCACCCTCAAGACATTGAAAAGCTTGCGGAATTTGTTGCGGCGCTGGAAAATCAAAGCGGAAGAGAGGGTGCGCAAGAAAAGTTTCAGAAAATTATGGAAGCAATAATAAAATTAAATACTCCCAGGTGGTATGCACAGTTGTTTTCTGAGTGGGTTATTGACCTTGTTCCTGGTTTGTATGCAAGCGAGATGCAAAAGATTCGAGGTAAAGGGCAAAAAGCGTGGGATCTTGGTGAGCGGATCCATATCATGCATATGCTTGAAGGAAAAGGAATTATCACACCAGAAAATGAGCACTTTTATAGGGAACTTTTGAAAATTCGATTAACAGATCGATTGATACCAACAATGAGAGTTGTTTTCATAGTCGGATTATCAACACTTTTACTTTTGGCAGTTACTCAAGCTCTTGATGAGTTTTCAGGCAAAGAAGGTGGTTCTGGTGGTGGTGGACATCATTGATTGATGAAACAGGTTAATGACTTAGGTTTGATCTTTTTATTTTACTTTTAGTAATATAGCGTAGAGCGGGGTTGATAACAAATTGTTTTGTGCTGGTATTAATTTTGTAACCAACACTATCTTTGATCTTTTTCTTTCTTGGAAATTTTTTATGCTTCTTAATTTATCCCATAGATCGGTTTGTTGTTTTTAGTGTTGTTCGCCACCGCCTCTGCCAGCGCCTCTTTCTCCTCTTCTAAAGAAGTTGGCTGCCACAAGACCAATTTGAAGAGCAGAATTGTAGGCTAAAGACAGTCCTCCTCCAATTCCCGATGCGGGGTTCATTCCCCCAGTGGATTTAATTCCCTCTTTAAATTGTTTTACAATGCTTGGAAGAAGGAAGAGAACCCCAATAGTGAATAGCGCGCTCACGCTGCTAAATGTTGGCATTATACTCGTATATGGAGGAATCCATAATTCTTTCCCATATGTTGAGTTATATTCATAAATTTGTCCAGAAAAGTACCCTGTTCGCGAATGAAATGCGATTGCGAGAAGGAATACTGTTGCTGATACGACATAGACAGATAAGTTTGCGATAAGGTTTTTAATCCACGTGCTTGTGTTGTTACTCCCTGGTAGAACATCTGAAAGAATATATAATGGCCCAAAGATAAGCTGAAAGACGATCTGGAGATAAGCGGCTAAAAACATAACAAAGAGTCTAATCATAAGTATTAAAAGAAGAATATTGAGAATCACTCCAAGCAACAATCCTCCAATTGTTCCGAAAATAATTGCATTGATAGGATTTTGTCCATCATTAAGGATTTGCGATCCAATTGTAAATAAATCATTCATTCCCGCTGGAAATACTGTGGCAAACACTTCTCTTATGTCGCCATTAAGGATAACTTGCTGAAGTGGTCTTCCTTGTGTGGAAATAGGGATGCCAAAAATGCTTATTCGAATACTCTGGAGTTTGCTTATTGTTTCCATGCTGATAATCCCAGACGCGGTGAATATTTGATAAATAACAAATATGATTACATACATTAAGTCTATAAACAACCCCACAATCGCGTACGAGAATGTTATTAGAATGAGCGCTATAATAATTCTTGGAAGAGCTTCTTGTATCGATGCGACGGTCTGTGGGTCAATTTTTTTTCTAAACATAATCATAAAACCGACAACGACAATAGCCAACGATAATAAAGCATACGCAAGATTTCGAAACGCTTTCCAGATATCAAGAAGTGGTTGCATTCCGCTAAATCCAATGCCTTGTTGCGCGTACGCTGATTTTGGTATCAATCCTAGCGTTGTTGCGGTGTCTTTGATCCATAGCGCTAAATTTGCTGGCGGCGCGTGATAAAAAGAATCATTAATCCTTGCGATGCTAGGAATTAACCCCAAACTTTTTAAATTTTCTGGACAATATCCGCTTCCATTCTTCCCATCTTTTTCGAATGATGTCATAGCGCAATTTATCGCCGCGATTTGGACAAGAGGAAAGAATGTTCCCGACCCTTCTCCATTAATTTGTCCGTTTATCGTTTGTTTCATGTTTTCTGTATAGTCTTTTGTCGTGATAAATGCCCAACCATAAACAACATGTTGTCTTGCCAATACAAAGATGGTTAGTGCAAGTAGGGTAAGTAGAAAAGTGAATTTTAATGACGATGTCTTCTTGAAAAGATACTCCATTACTTCGCTTATACATGTGGGGTTAACAAGTGAAAGAAAACCACAGATGATTGTTTTTTTATATCCTTTCTTTTCTTTTGAATAATTCATTGATTGTTTCATAAAACAATACATGGATTACTTAGATTACTTTGTTGGTTTGTGTCCTTGAGGAATCATTTAGTCTGTCTGGTATTTCAAATCGTGTCACATCTACACCAGTAAATTGTCCTATGATAAGCAAAATAAGGTATGCGCTTACAATAACAACAACTCCTATTATAGCATAAGTTAATGTATTTTTTGCTTGTTCCAGTTGTTTTGGATTTCCTCCTGACATTAAAAAGTTATATCCAGATATTATAAACATAATAAATAGTGCAACGCCGGCGATTTGGACGATTGCTGTAACAATGCTTCCAAAAAGGGGAACAAAGCATTGAATCGTTGCGGCACCATCATATAAGCAATTTTCCCAGGTTGAGTTGGCATACGCTTTAGTTTTTGTTTCTATGAAAAAAAGAATAGTGACAAAAAGAAATGTTATGAACAATCTTGTTCTCATTTTATTTATCTTTAAAGAGATTAGATTTTTAAAGAGATTAGTAAAACAAAATCTGGGAAAAATCACACTTTCATTACAATCGAATATGAGATATGGAAAAATCCATAAATTAGTTATCCTTCACTCTCTATAATTAATGAGCTTGAACTATTAACTATGTACATCTAGATGATTTTAATTGCAAATAGTCTATTTTGTTATAAATCGTTGCAACTTATACTTATAATTTAAAATTTTTTTTTGTTATCTTTACTTATGATGATTTATTTATAAATATTTCCTATATCTAAGTTAGTGATGTTCAGACCTAAGAATGAAGACACAAGATTCATTACTGCGTATGCCGCCGCAACGATGATAAGTCCAACTATGGCTTGGGTAATTTTGTTCCTTGCCGATTCCATTGCTGATTTGTCTCCTCCAGATGTTATCCATTGAATTCCCCCCAAAATGAGATAAATAAAAGCAACTAAAGCTGCTATGACAAGCGAGGCATTTATAACATTTTTTATTGCTGTTCCAACATCAGAAACTTTAAAATTTTCTGGTTGATTTATACCTATTATCGTCGATCCCTTATTAAGTTGTGTTTGTTGATTTTGTGCTAATATTTTTTGAATAATATTCATATGCTTTCCTCCTATTTTTTAGAATACTTTAATTGTTTTCATTTTGCACTTCTTACTTCTTAAATGATAAACTAATAAGTGATGTAAGTCAACAGCCTTGTTTTCATCCTCTAGAGATAGAGAATGGTTGATCTCCTAGTTGTTGGTACAGAGCGCCGTATTTCTCCGGCATTTTGTAACTAATACATTGATGAAACCTTTTAGTTATTGTATTGTTCATTCAATACAGCGCACCATTGGAGTGATTATTGTCAGATCGGGCAACAGATCGTTTTAATCATTCATGTATTCATGCTTGGTGGAACCCTTCCTCTCTTCCATTCTGTTGGGGAGAATAGAGATCTGAAAAATAATGGGAAATGCCCATATCGTCCAGTTTCTTCTTGGTTGTATGCCCGCATATGCGAGTCATTGTATCGGTCAGACTACTCTATTCAACCGCCCTTCATCTATTGAGCTTTAGACAAATGGTAAATGAATTTATCGTCTATCATGAATATCAATGAGTATTACGAGACAAACTGTATTTACACTGTGTGCTTTGTGAGCGAATTAAGCTTTTAGAATTCCTCTAAAACCTTTATTCTCCTATCCTTGTTGCCTCTTTTTATTGTTTATTGTTTGTTTTCCCAAGGGTATCTAGTATTAGTAGTTAAAACAGCTTTTTAAGTTCTTTTGTCTTCAAATGAGAACGAAGAACACCAATGTGCTTGTTTAGCTGAGTATAATGAACAAAATATTAGACAATGCACCTGATATCAAAAGAAGCAAGTATGTGGGTTTGCATCAACTGATAGAAAGAAACCATGGTTTTCAGATCGTGTAAGTTTGATGAAGAATGCTGAAAAAAATCATTAGCAATGATAATATAGAGAAAGTCAAATCAATTAAAAACGCAGAAACTGTTCGAGTATGCAATTTTAAATATAAACTTAAGAAGTAAATTAATAGTGCGGAAGCAAAGATAGAGAAGTAGGAATAAAAGTTAAAAACAGAGGTAAAATTGATAAAAATTGTATGAAACGACTTCTTTCTGGAATCACACCAAGCGGAGATGGGAGTCTTCACATTGGAAATTATTTGGGTGCGGTAAAGCAGTTTATTTCGCTTGCAAAGACGCATGAATGTTTATTCATGTTTGCGGATTTTCATGCGTTGACGACTGTTCATGACAAGCAAACGCTTCAAAAAAATATAGAAGAATTAATCCTAAATGAGCTTGCGCTGATTGGTGATATGCCGCATGTGTATTTTTTCCGTCAATCAGATATCGCAGTGCACACTGAGCTTACATGGATATTTAACACGTTAACCCCACTAGGTGTTCTCAAGCGCGCTCACGCGTACAAAGACAAGCTTTCAAAAGACGCAAGCGATGACGAAATCAATGTGGGATTGTTTACCTACCCGGTGTTGATGGCGAGTGACATTCTTTTATATAAACCAGATATTGTTCCCGTTGGAAAAGATCAAAAGCAACATGTAGAAATCGCGCGGGACATCGCAGAGCGATTCAATAGGCGATACCGAGCAATATTTCCTTTGCCAGAACCATATATCTCGGAAGATACTGCGGTGATCCCGGGAACAGACGGAAAGCGAAAAATGAGTAAATCGCTCGGCAACATCATCGCGATATTTGAGCGAGAGGATGTTATTCGCAAACAAGTGTTTTCTTGTTTTACCGATCCATCAAAGCGACATGTCAATGATCCCGGACATATTGAAGGCAATATGGTCTTTTATTATTTACGATTTTTTGGCGAACCAGACGAGGTAAACAGAATGGAGGAGCGATATAAAGAGGGACGGATGGGTGATATCGAAGCGAAGGAATATTTATATCAATCGATTTTCCGACATTTCGACGCTCCACGAAAACGATATGAAACATTAAAGCATCGTCCCGATGAGGTTCGGCGAATACTGGAGCGCGGAACGGCGAAAGCAAGAGAGATTGCAAATCAAACAATAGAGGAAGTTCGACACGCGATTGGTCTAAAGACAGTCTATAGCACAACGAAGCAATCGTGCGATGAATATATTACGATTGATGATTTTCTCCATGTGAAACAACAAGTGGGAAAGGTTATTGATGCAAATTATCCAGAAAAAAGCGATCGACTCATCCGTCTTACAGTGGATTTTGGCGATGAAGAGCGAGTTGTCTTTACCGCTGTTCGTCAGTATGGATATACAAAAGACGATTTTGTAGGGAAACAATTTTTCTTTGTGGTAAATCTTCTTCCCAAAAAGATGATGGGTGAAGAATCAAATGGCATGATTCTTGCTGTTGAAGCGGAGGACAACAAGCCGAAATTTTTGTCCGCAGAAGGATTTCCGCTTGGCGCGTTTATTCGCTAGCTTTATCTCGTGTTTTCTTCGTGATATACTCAGTATTCATACAATTATTTTCCCTTTTGAGGATGTGTTATGGCGGAAAAAGTGAAAAAAATAATGAAAAACGGCAAAAAGTCAGAGAGATTTTGGGAATTTAAGTTTGAATTTAACCTAAAAAATATCTTTATTCTCCTCTTTATATTGCTTATTCTTTTTTCTTTTTTAGGAAATATGTCGCGAGACGCCGCATTTCTTGCGGAGAAGCCGTTGTCCACTGTGCTTCAAGAGGTGAAAGATGGAAACATTGCAAAAATACGAGTCGAAGAAACCCGATTGCTTGTCGAAACAAAAGGTGGAGAACGGTATATTTCACGAAAAGAAGCGGGTGATTCATTGATAAAAATTTTTGAATCCGTAGGCATTGATCTAAAGTCTGTAGAAATTACTGTTAGAGACTTAAGTATGGGGCAGTTGTGGATAGGATTGCTTACGAATGTCCTTCCGCTTGTATTGACTGTCGCGTTCTTCCTTTTTTTGTTTCGCCAGGCGCGCGGAGCGCAGGATAGTATTTTTTCTTTTGGGCAAAGTAAAGCTCGAGTCTGGAATAAAGACCTTCCAAAAGTGACGTTTGCCGATGTTGCAGGCGTTGACGAAGCGAAGAAAGAGCTAGAAGAGATTGTGGATTTTCTTAAGAATCCGGCAAAGTATAAAACTCTTGGCGCTCGAACGCCAAAAGGTGTCATTCTTGTCGGTCCAAGCGGAACAGGAAAAACGCTTCTTGCGAAAGCCATGGCAGGAGAAGCAAGGGTACCGTTTTATAGTATTGCCGGATCGGAATTTATGGAAATGTTGGTTGGCGTTGGCGCGGCGCGTGTTCGCGATCTCTTCGCAAACGCGAAGAAAAACGCGCCATCGATTATTTTCATTGATGAAATTGATGCCATAGGGCGAATGAGAAGCATGGGGATTGTCGGTGGTCATGACGAGCGAGAGCAAACATTAAATCAAATTCTTGTGGAAATGGATGGGTTTGAACCAAACACTGCGGTCATGGTGGTTGCCGCGACGAATAGAGGAGATTTGCTTGATCCAGCGTTGACGCGACCGGGGAGATTTGATCGACGGGTGGTTTTGGATCTTCCGGATATTGAGGGGAGAAAAGCTATTCTACAAATCCACGCGAAAGGAAAACCATTTGCGTCATCCGTTGATTGGGATAGAGTTGCGAAGCGAACGGTTGGGTTCTCGGGAGCGGATTTGGAAAACATGTTAAACGAAGCTGCGATTTTCGCCGCGAGACAAGGGAAAAAGGAAATTGACAGCAAAGATATTGAAGAAGCGGCGATGAAAGTAAAGCTCGGGCCAGAGAAAAAACGATTGCAAAGCGATCTTGATCGGAAAATGACCGCGTATCATGAAGCGGGACATGCATTGGTCAATTACTATACGCCGCATACCGATCCGGTCCATAGGATTAGCATTGTGTCTCGAGGAATGGCACTTGGGTACACGTTAACGCCTCCAGAGAAAGATAGGTTGCACGAAACGCGATCTCAGCTTATTGAAGAAATCGCGGTGATGATGGGTGGAAGAGCAGCGGAGCAGGTTATTTTTAATGAACTAACTAGCGGTGCGGCAAATGACATAGGCCAAGCGACAAGAGTTGCCCGATATATGGTGATGGAATTTGGTATGAGCAAACTTGGTCCAGTGAATTACGGACCGAATCAAGATGTGACAGAGTGGGGAAAAAGTCTAATGGAACATAATCATATCTCTCCGGCGATGCAGGCCGAAATTGACAAAGAAATTCAGCGTATTATTCACGAAGGATACGAACTTGCGGAAGGTATTCTCAAAAAACATAGAACACAGCTCGATGCGATCGCCGAAGCGCTCATTGATCACGAAACCATAGAAGCTGAAGAGTTTGAACAGCTTCTTGGCGGTCCGAAGAAACGAGTGTAATGCTGCGCGCATAAAATATTGCTATGAATAGACTTCTTATCTTGGATACTCACGCGCTTCTTTATCGCTCTTATCATGCGCTTCCCCCGTTGACAAGCCCCGAGGGATTGCCGGTTGGTGCGGTGTATGGATTTCTCTCTATGTTTTTGAAACTTTTCTCAGAGTTTCATCCTGTGGGTATTGTTGCCGCATTTGATCGTCCCGAACCGACATTTCGCAATCATCTTTACGCTGAGTATCAAGCTCAGCGTCCAAAAGCAGATGAAGACTTTGTCCGACAAATTCTTCTTGTGAAAGATGTGTTATCAGCGTTTCGCATTCCTTTGCGAGATGCTGTTGGGTATGAAGCCGACGATGTGATTGGGACGATCGTTCGAATAGTGTCTAAACAGAAGAAACAGTATGGAATTGATCAGATTATCATTGTTACAGGAGATAGAGATATTTTGCAATTGGTTCGCGATCATGATGTGTATGTCTACATGCCTATAAAAGGATTGTCAGAAGGGAAATTGTATGGAGAAGATGATGTTGCGCATCGTCTTGGTGTTCGTCCGAGTCAAGTTGTTGATTTTAAAGCGCTGTGTGGCGATTCGTCTGATAACTATAAAGGTGTTGCAGGTATTGGACCAAAAACCGCGATATCTCTTCTTCATGAGTATGGTTCGTTAGAGGCCATTTACATGCACTTGGAAGAAGCGCGATTATCTAATAAAATAAAATGCGCGCTTCGCGAAGGAAAAGATCACGCGTTGTTGGCAAAATCGCTTGCGATGATACGAACAGACACTCCAATTGATTTGAAAAAAGAAGAAATTTCGTCATTTTCTTTTGACGCGAATCAAGCGATTCAGTTGTTTTATAAATTAGGGTTTGTTTCGCTGGTAAAGCGAATTATGAAACTCGACGCGGTAAAGAATAGTCAAGAAGAACAAGGCGATGCACACATGATAAATCGCAATCAATTAGATTTATTTCCTTGAAGGAGGAATATAAAATATATTTGCGTGTTTTGTTCGGCGCTTGATGTTGGTACTATCTATCAAGATGCTGCGGAGTCGTTTGGCAAACTTCTCGCGTCTTATGGATATGGGGTAGTGTGGGGAGGATCGAACACTGGTCTCATGAAAACATTGGCGGACAGCGTTGAATCGAATGGAGGGACGCTATGTGGCGTGTCGGTTGAAGTATTAAAAGATGTGGCAAGAAAAGGCGCGCATGAAATGATTATCGCAAGTGATTTAAATGAACGAAAGAAGTTGATGAGAGAAAAAGCAGACGCGTTTGTTGCGTTGGTTGGTGGGACGGGAACGCTTGATGAGTTGTCGGAACTTATTGAACAAAAAATTCTTGGATATCACAACAAGCCAATTGTTATTGTCAATACCAATAAATTTTATCAGGGATTACTATCGCAATATGAGACAATGAAACGCGAAGGATTTTTGAAAGAAGATTTGAAAGAGGTACTTGCTGTTGTTGATTCTCCGCAAGACGCGATTGCGCATCTTGATGCATTACTTCATGGAAAATCATCCACAATATGAGAATTGCGCTTGTTCACGATTACCTTCGGGAGTATGGTGGAGCCGAGCGAGTCCTTGAATGCATGCGCGAGATCTGGCCTGGCGCACCAGTATATACATCGTTTGTGGATTGGGATGGTCTTGGGATACACGCGGATCGATTTCGTTCGTGGGATATTCGGACAAGTTGGATACAACAAAATATTATTGTAAGAAAACTTCATTCGCCGTTGCGATTTCTTGCTCGATATGTATGGGAATCGTTTGATTTCTCGTCTTTTGATGTTATTCTTTCTTCTTCCGGCTGGTTTATCTGTCGAGGGATAAGGAAGAGAAACGCGCTTCACATATCGTATATCCATCATCCGCCAAGGAATTTGTACGGATATGCAACTGGCAGCTCTTTTCAACGCCATGCGATCGTTCGTTGGTACGCGTTTTTTGTGAATTTTTTTCTTCGTCAATACGATTATGAAACAGCGCAACGCGTGGATTATCTAATCGCGAATTCGCAAGAAACCGTTCGAAGAATCAAAAAGTTTTATCGGAGAGACAGTATGGTGATCTATCCGCCTATTCACATTTCTCCTCATTCGCACAGAGTGACTTGGCAAGATCGTGAGTATTACCTCTGTGTTGGTCGTTTGGCGTACGCGAAGCGTGTCGATATCGTGATTCAAGCATGTAATAACTTATCTTTGCCATTAAAGATCGTTGGGACAGGGAAAGAGGAAGCGTCGCTTCGGCGGATTGCGGGTTCAACTATTGCATTTCTTGGAAGCGTTCCAGACGACATGTTGCCCGAGATATACGCGCGCGCGAAAGCGTTGATTTTTTGCGCAATAGATGAGGATTTTGGCATGGTGCCGGTTGAGGCGATGGCGCATGGCGTTCCCGTGATTGCATTTGCAAGCGGCGGGGTGAAAGAGACAGTTATCGATGGGGTTACGGGATTGCTGGTTCCCGATCTGTCTGTTGACGCGTTTGTTCAAGCGATTCAGAAATTTGAGCGGATGTCCGTTGATTGGGAAAATGCGTGCAGGAAACGAGCGAAAGAATTTTCCAAAGAGCGATTTAAGAATGAGCTTTCATCATTCGTTGAAGAAGCGTACAATACATGGTTATCGTCGAAACAACCAAAAAAGAATCGAAAGAAGAATGCTAATCATGATTGATGTGGTAATCGGCGCGTACAATGAGAAACCTTCTTTCTCAATCACAATATCGCCTGGCAATTTTCCCAAAAACGGTAGTTTTCCTCCAAGGACGAAAAAGACGCCGACAACGGATAGTGTTATTCCTGCGACAAGAAGAAGTTTTCCAATGTATTCCATATATTATCCCATCCAATGGTAATTTAAGAATAAGAGAGAAACAATTGCCAACAAGGCAAACGATGCAATAAACGAAGTAAGAAACATACTCCGTTTCATAATCAATGCTAAATAAAGGAATATAGGGAAATTTACGCTTTGATATCGAGAAAATGACATCGTATCGTGACTTAGGAGCGGAGTAATCCATAAACAAAATCCAATCCACCAAAGAAATCGCGGAATCGACATTCTGCTTTTATAGAGAAGAAATCCAATAAGCACAATCATGAAGGCATCTAGTTTTGATGCATGGAATGTATGAAAAGGAAGAAATGGATAAATGCTAAACGCATGAATAATTCTTAAAAGTGGAAATGTTGTGTGAAGCCAATATTGTTTTACTGAGATAAAAAATATCGGATTTCCTGTTTTTTGGTAACATATAACCATCCATAAAGTAATTGGAAGTATTGATATCACCATTGAGATAAATAGATATATTAATCGAATGTGTTTCTTTTTGTATTCGAGCAAAAGATATACGCTGAATAAAGATAGAAGAAGTATTGCTGTTCCTCTTGTTACAGTAAGCAATCCAAGAAAAAAAGCAGCAATAATATACTGCTTGTTAAAAACAAAGAAACAAAATAACACAAGGAGGAAAAGAAAAAGAATCTCTGTGTAATACGAACGAAAAAAATGCTAAATGGAGCAAAGAACAGAAGAAGCGATGTATATAGTGCAATTTTTTCATTTGCAATACGTTTTATAAATAAAAACATAATTATTGATGTCGCGATTTGAAGAATTATTGAAACAATAAATGCCGATGTTTCAATGTTTTGAAAAGGAGATATGTTGTGAAACATCGACAATGTTAATGGATAGAGTGGGAAGAATGCGAACTGTAGGACACGTCTGCTATATGGAGGGTTTTCAAAATCTTCTGATGTCGGAGTTTCATAAAAGCGACTCGATAAAAACAAATACCACTTCGCATCGTATATAACAAGATTTTTAAAGAAATTTTTAGGAACTTTATCTCTCAGTTCTGTTTCAAAATGTTTATTATGAAAGTTATTGAAATGTTCAACATGAAATGGAACAGCATATCTCATCAAAATCATCCATGTATAAAGAATGATTTGAAAGAGAAAGAATGAGGATAGATATTTCACCATACATTTATAATCCAAAAGCAATAGTAATTATTTTACTATTTTAGGTATTGTTTTTTCTAAATAGTGAGTTGTTATAATGAGCGATCTTTTCAAAAAATGAAAATATATATATACTGTTATCAACAATGAAAACAGTGTATCTTACATGGGAATCTCCAGCGTGGTTGTTTAAGGAACGCAATAAAGAGTTCTTTCAAAATATCGTGGCGATTGTGTTCTTTTTGCTTGTTATTTTGTTTTTTGCTCGAGAAATTCCTCTTATTTTCGCTGTTGTGTCTGTATCGTTTTTGTTATATGTCTTTTCTACTGTTCGTCCCGGCAATGTTGTTCACGCAATTACTAATCTTGGAATTGAGACGGCAGGGAAAATGTACCAGTGGAATGAGCTGAAAGAGTTTTGGTTCGAGCAACAATGGGGCAAAGAGGTGGTTATTGTAACAACAGAGCAAAATCACCGTGTTATGATGATTGTAGAAGGATTATCAAAAGACGACATAAAAGAAGTAATGATGCGTTTTCTTTCAATGAGAGAAGTTCCAGAGCGGACATTTTCGGATAAAGCGGCGTCATGGATTTCTCGTAAAATACCTCTTGAAACAACGAAAAATCAATAACTTTGTTTTTCTTCTTTATAAAATGTAGTAAAATCAAGACGCGATGCTCCCGTAGTTCAATGGATAGAATAGGAGTTTGCGGAACTTCTGATACAGGTTCGATTCCTGTCGGGAGCGCTCAATCATCTGGAAGGGTGCCGGAGTGGTTTAACGGCCAGGTCTCGAAAACCTTGGTCCCGATATTCGGGAACGTGGGTTCGAATCCCACCTCTTCCGCACATTACTCTGTTTTAATCTTTATATCTTCTCCATCTTTTTTTGTTTGTTTTAGAATTTCTTTCCTTGTTCCATCCTTTGAAACAAACACGATTGATCCGCCGTTTGTGCCGGAGAGAATTTTATCATATTGTTGTTCATACCCTGATGTTCCATGATGAGTTGAAACAGAGTAGATACGAGAACAGCATTCGTCAAAAACGGTATTTTCCACGGTTCCAGAACGAGTTGATTGCGCTCGGATATATCCGGGTTCAAGAACTACCCCTGAATACGATCTAAGCACATGAATGGCGTTGGTGGGCAGTGAGAATGGAAGAGATCCAATGACGCGAGGGTGATTGTTAGGATTATCAAAAACGACGCGATGATGAATGTGTGTTGCCGACAATGTTCCAGAAAAAAGAGACGAGAGTTTTTCATACAACTCCCATTCTTTTGATGCATCGATTGTTCGAGGATCAATTATTGCGATAAACGATGGTGCGTCAAATGCTACCCGCTCGTTATCGATGATGATGCTCCCGCGATTTGCAAGATCCACCATTGTTTGAGTGGTTGTTTCAGGAGAAAAATCAGGATGAATGTATCGCCAATCCCATACAATTTTCCATGTGCCATCCTCTTTTGTGAGTGCGAGTTTTGTATTTGTTTTTATTTCGCCAAGGTATCGTGTAACATATCGGATTGATATAGTGTTTTGATTGGTGTCAATTGTTGCAAATGCGCGTTCTATCTGAGCGCCATGAAAAAAAGATTTTCCAATCTGATCAAATGTTTTTCGCGAATATATGTGCTTTGTTTGCTTGTCAACATGCTCATATATATCATGAAAGAATCCATATTGAATGTTATACGCGAAAGCCTGTACTTGTTCTTGTTTAGAAGGTTCAAGTGTTCGAAGTGTCGCAAAATACTGAAGCGAGAAGAGTATCACTTCGATTGAAACCATGAGCATTTTATGCGATTGTCGATTGATTATTGAAGAAATAATAATCGCTGTTCCTGTGTAAAGGAACGGTAGTAAAGCAACAAGATATCTCGTCCAAAATGGAATAAATGAGAGAATGGCGATTGACGATACAGTGTATGCGCCGATAAATACCGTCGGTTCGTTTCGTTTTTTGAGAAGAATCCATATTGCTCCAAATATTCCAAACAATGCAACAATAGGCCAGATCGGTGAAAAAAAACGTTCATGTTGCCATTCTTCCGTAAAAAGATTCTTGGAGCGATTAAAGAATAGAGTGGTGAAGAGCGATCCGCGGTTTGATTCAAGTTGGCTTGATTGGTGAAACGCGACCATATGTTTTTGCACGCGGAGAAAATCAACAATCGTATACCCAAGCCGGAAATACTGCGTATAAGACATGGTATAGGTAACGAAAAGCGCGACTAAAAATAAGACGAGCTGAGAATGCTGTTTTTTTGATAAATACCACAAGAGTATTCCCACAACCAAAAGAACAAGAAAAATAGGAAATTTTGTTGCCGCGGAAAGACCGAGAAAGATACCTGTAAACAGTGGACTATATTTGATAAATCCGATCCCGGCAAGGAGAAGAAATAGTGTTTGCGGACTATCAAGCATCGTCAGATGAAATTGATCTGTGATTAGTGGATCCGTCGCAAGAAGAAGGGTAAAAAACAGAGAAAGTGGTGTGTTTTTCGTGATAAGGCGCAATAAATAAAAGAACGTGATGACAACTCCTGTCGTAAGTATCACTCCAGCAGCGCTTCCGTTGTGAAATAATTGAATACTTGCGCCGATAAGATATTTCCCAAGCGGTGGATGTTCTGGATTGTGTAATACAGGATTTTCTCCTCTTGAAAAGAGATATCCCTGATAGAGGTATAATCCATCATCTCCAATAATTCGCGGAGAGAATAGCATTCTCCATTGAGATTGTTCGTGTCGTTCTTTCCAGTATTCCTCATCGAATCGCTGAAGAAGTTTCGCGCGATAGGTATAACAAACAAACGTGATATGCGCGATAAGCAGAATCCAAAATCCTGCGATATAATAACGTTTGATAAATGCTTGTATCATATATCGAAGTTATACCTGTATTATACGCATTTCTTTTTTAAGAAAATCTTTTGCCTTTGTAGCTCAACGGAGAGAGCGTCGGCCTCCGGAGCCGAAGATGCGGGTTCAATTCCCGCCGAAGGTACTGCTTTACTCTTTCTTGTTTTTTTGATACGCTAGAAATAATGGACGACCAATACCAATACGGAATTTCAAATTATCAGTTTTCTGCAAGTAATCTTGGTAGTGTGGGCATTAATGAACAGAATGCTTATCACAACACTATTTTTTCGAAAATTCATAGATTTATTAATCGTTATCGATGGTTTGTTCTTATATTTTTTCTTGTTTCGTATGGTATCGCTGCCTTTATATTTGTGCCAAAATTTTATAAGCAGTTTGTTCTACAATCCGCTCTTTTGAGCGATACTGAAGTTTTTCTTCCACCTCAAAATATATACGAAACAAAAGAAGAATCTTCTGCAGAAATGCCAACCAACCCCATTGAATTTATTCCTGTTCGCATAAAAATTCCATCATTAAATATTGATACTCATATTGAGCATGTTGGTCAGACGAAGACCCACGAAATGGATGTTCCAAAGAACGCCGCGAATGTTTCTTGGTATGTGTATGGAGCCAAGCCTGGCGAAGAGGGGAACGCGGTGATCAGCGGTCACTACGATACGCCGTCGGGGAAGCCTGCTGTATTCTATAAACTTAAGACATTGGAGCCAGGCAATGAAGTTATTGTCGTTTCTGAGGATGGAAGAGAGTTGACATTTATTGTTGAAAGCAAAGAGATGCATCATTACAAAACATTTCCATCGGAGCATGTCTTTTTTACAAAACCGGGGAAAAATTTAAATCTTATCACATGTGGTGGTATATGGGATAAGAAAGAGCAAATTTACAATGAACGATTAGTGGTATATACAACGCTTAAAGAATCGTGATGTATTCTATGGGTATATGAAAAACATTTTCTTATTTTTATCGTTGGTGGCTTTTCTTATATTTATTCCAGTGCTGTCTTTGGTGTTGACGAATCAATCGCAAGATGTTCGATCAAAGGCATCTGAAGAAACAATTCTTCCGTCGTTGCCGATATCATCTCCTTTTCTTCGATTAGGAATCGTGAAGGATCGGGCGTCGAAAGGAGAATTAATGCCTGTGTATGTCACGGCAAAGACAGACGGTCAACCCGTTGTGGAAGCGTATATTGTCCTTACATTTGATCCAACAAAAGTATTATTAGAAGAAAAGAATATCAGAAATGAAGGAGCATTTCCGACATTGCATATCGTAAGCATTGAGCCAGGGAGAGCGGTGTTTTCCCTTTTTGGTGATCAATCCGCCGGTGTTGCTCCAGTTTCATTCATGGAAGAGACAAAATTGGCGAAACTATTTTTTACTGTGGTTGGCGATAAGGGGGATGTCACGATACGGCTCGTTCGAGGAGCGGAAGATCAAACATCGTTATTTGGTCTTCGAGATGAAGAAACAGGGGAGATTCCAGATATCCTTTCTTCAACGCAGGACGTATCATTTCGCATTCAATGAAACGATCGTTGATTCATATTATCTTTGAAGCGGCTGTTGTCAAAAGACTTCAAAGAACAGGGTGGCAGATTCTTGGCGGTCATAGCGAAGGAGTGGGAGAGCATAGTTTTATGACCGCTGTTATCGCATATTTTCTGTGCAAATTAAAAGGTGCGAACACGGAAACTGTGTTAACCATGGCGATCTTTCACGATTTTCATGAAGCTCGAACAGGAGAAATTGACAAACTTGCGAAGTTTTATATTACACGGCATGAAGATCGAGCGAATACAGATATCTTTTCAGGTGTTGACCCTGAATTGCTTCGAACGTTGGAAGTATATGAAGAAAAAAAGACCCTGGAGGCTCGTATTGTCTACGAAGCGAACATTCTTGCGTTTCTTGTTGAGTTGAAGCTTTTAACAGAGCGCGGACATACGCATACGCAAGAATGGTTCGATAGCAATGTGAAACGGCTTCGATTGAAAGAGAGTAAAGAGTTGGCGGAGCAGATTCGATCGACAGATTCGCAAGAGTGGTGGATGAGTATTCGAAAAACACTGGATGAACAATTTTTACGGGAGTAACACAGATGAGTATCTGGGATTTTTTCATTTGGATGGATTTGCAAAAATTACTCCATAGACAGCAGGAAGCTCATCACCCCCAGACCGCTCATCACGACGGCAATATATAGGGTATTGCGTTTGGGATTGCAATAGAGAATTGGCGGTTCTTGTCCTAATTTTCTCAGTTCTTCAGGTGCGACTACCGTTGTAATTCTTAACGAAGAATTATTAGAAGCTTTATTTTTGTAAGTTGGTAAATCAATGAATTTTTCTTTTTTTATTTTTATAAACGAATTACCCTGCATGAAGGAATTGATATCCGTATTGTCCATAATGGTGTATCGATTATCTTTTGTGTCATCGAGCATTGAATAGTTATATGCGGCATTCTCCATAACGGCGGTGTTGGTGTCGGGAACATGGACGGCGTTGGTTGTGGAATATGGGTAGGATGAGTCGTTGGCGAAATGGTTGGAGTGACTATTTGCGTTGGTAATGGCGTTTGTGTTGGGATGGGCGTTGGTGTGTTTGTTGGAGTCATGGTTGGTGTTGGAGATGAAGTAGGGGTTGGATTGGGTGTTGTGGTTGGCGTTAGCGTTGGAAGCAACGTTGGTGACGAAGAAGGAGTTGGCGTTGGTGATATGATTGGGGGTTCTGGCGGAAAAGAAGCGTTTTGTGGTTGACTTACTCTTCTTTGAATAAAGTCAAGACTATTATTATCCGTATCCCATCCGTTTCCAAGGAATTCATCAGTGCCTCCAATATTCATGGATTCGCTTGTTGACGACGCGTTCGCTTTCCGTTCTACGCTTCCGCCGTTGACGGGATTTCCAATCGTCGCTGTTTCGCTTGCTGATGCTGTCCCTAATCCTACCATGTCAACAATAGTTCCTTCCTGATTATAGAGAAGAATTGCATTGTTTGCCGCGATACGTTGATCAGTTGAATAGGTTTGATCAGCGAGAGAAGCCGTCGATGATTCTGGAGAGGCGATAAGAAAGAATCCTTTTGCTGGAATGCTTCCCGAGAGACTTGCCACAAGTACGCTTTCCGTTCCGCTTGCGGTTTTTCTTGAGAGTTTCCACGACGAGAGATCAACTGGTGAGTTTGTCGGATTATATAGTTCAACAAATTCATCATTTGCATTTTCCACCGATCGGACTTGAATTTCCGATAATACAACATGTGATGTTGTGGACTGTGTCTTTTTTGGATTTTGAATGATGAGAATCGTTGAGGCAACAATAGTGATTGACAAAAGAAAAATAATCATTCGATTCTTCATATTAGCATTTATGCTAGGGAGTATGTTTTGTTTCAGTCAACTAGGATGATGTGGATCATTTTTTTGAACAAACATGATCAATCGCGATCGTTTTCATGAATTTTTAATCATATATTTGGGTTTTTTAAGAATTTTATCATATTTTTCTTTGTCATGTTGAATTTATTTCAGTGTTCTTTTTTGTTATGCTGAACTCGTTTCAGCATCTAAAAGTGTTTGGAAGTAAATTTTTTCTTCGTTCGTCAACAAATCTGGAAACAAGGTTAGAATGACGTGTTGTTGAGAGTGGGATCAACAGGTTAATGTCGGAATGATAAAAGATGACAGTTCAAATATTTGCTGTTTTGTAGAAAATTATCGTGTGTATTTTCCCATGAACAAGCTCTGTTCTGCAATCTATCAATTTCATCATTGAAGAACATATCAAGGTATGATATGAAACAGGTGTATGCCGATCTATACAAAAACAGGAGACAGAGGAGAGACATCGTTATATGGAGGAAAGCGCGTAAGCAAATCTCATGATCGAATTGAAGCGTATGGTCTTGTCGACGAACTCAATAGTTGGATGGGACTATTGGTAAGCGAGATTACTTTTGAAGAGAAACAATCGCTTCTTCAGAAAATACAATCAGATCTGTTTGTTGTTGGAGGATTCTTGGCTGGATGGGATCATGACTTGCACAATCTTGCGACAAGAGTTTCAGAGATTGAAGTTGAGATTGATGTTATGGAGGAAATGCTTCCATCATTAAACCATTTCATTCTTCCTGGTGGAAGTTCGATCGCCGCAAAAACACACATTGCAAGGAGTATCTGTCGGAGAGCCGAAAGAGCGATCGTTAAAGTGTACGAACAACATGCGGGAGAAAAAAGGGGAAAATATGAAAAGATCCTTCAATATATGAATCGATTGTCAGACTGGTTATTTATGCTCGCTCGATTTTTGAATTATACGTTTAAAATTGAAGATGTTCCATGGAGAGGAATTGAGAGAAAACAAGATCAGTAAATTTTGACAGAATATACCAATTTTACCCATACGGATCGAGGAACTCTGTGAAATTCAGAGACTGTGCCGCAACGGTAAAGTCCGGAACTCCCCGTATGTAATTCATCCCGAGCAGGAGAATTGTCATAGCTTGCAAGTATAAGAGTTAAAAAGATTCGCTTTATGTGGTTTATGCTTGCAATGTGGTTTTTGTGCCTTCTCGAGATGAGAAGGTTTTTTTATGGGAGTAACATATGGCAACATGCGGATGTAGTAAAGAAGTTTTTCGTCAATCATATGAATTGTTGTGTCAGGATCTTTCGATCGCATACAAAGATCAGGGATGGACTGATAGCGATATACGGCGAAAAGCGGCAAGGCAATTTCGTGATCGGTATAAATTAGATGTCTATTCATATATTCGTGAGAGTACAGAGAAGGGCGCGTATTACACCGCAGAGTTTGAGATTAATGATTCTCGGGTCTTTTTTCCATCGTACAATATTTCGCTTGAAGCGCTGCACGACAATCAACGAAGGAAAACGCCCGATCAGTATTCTCTTTCCGATCATCAAACATCGCGGATGATTGAGGAAGCATTTCGACGAGGAGCAACAATCGTAGTTACCAGTTACGCAAGGGAAGGCAAAGATAATAGAGATGTTGTGGTCATGACATATGATCATGAAACAAGGAGAGGAAAACAAATGATTATCAATGCCGCTCCTGACGGATTGTTTCATTCGTTTGAAGGAATACAAGCTATCGCTCAGCGTCAATTTGGTCACCTGAACAAAGTTTTTCCTTCAGATCGCGTATTTATTCTTACGGATGCAACCATATCATTGCCTGACGCGCAATCTGTTCTTCAACAGGTTGTTCAAGAGACAAAAGCTAATCAATGCGCGCCTGCTTCTTTTTGTGAATCATCTACTACTACTACTACTAATAATAATAATGATACGTTGCGGAGAAAGAGCAAGGGTGGTTCGAATGAATTAAAAACGGCGTATGAGGATTCAAAGCAATCTTTTTCTGCGAGACAAGCTGAAGAAAAAGATGAACAAAGTAGGAAAGGTATTCCTCTATCGAGAAGGGAAATACCATTAGAAATAAACGAACGTAAGACTATTTCTGATGATAAAGAAGAACAGAGTGGAACAGACAAGAATGATAGCGATCAAGGAAGAGTGGGTACAAGTCGGTCAGATGAGAGTAGAAGATATATAAAGTCTTCTGGTGAAGTTAAAGCAAGTCCATCGACTGCGATTGAAAAAAAAGACCGTCCCATTATCGAAGTTTCGATTGGTATTCGTGATAAAAAAGAAGATGTCTTACCGGATTCATCGCAACAATACCCTTTTCAAGACAAGTTGTTTGAAACGAACAAACAGGTTGATGTTGATCGTGCGGAAAGAGTATTGAAAAAGCAAGAAATGGGCGATTTCTTAGAAATCTCGGGGGTAGATCCGTTTGTGGTCATAATTCAAGATGAGATGCCTCGAATGGAGTATAGAGTTATTAATCCGAAGAACAGAGAAAACGTTGACGAAGAAGATGCTCGTGGACTTGATGAAGCGATTTTCGCTTTTCGGGAAAGAAAAGGAGCATTAAAAGAACAGTCGATCATCATTATTGATGAAAAAGATCAGAATCAGTTGGGAGCAACAGAGGGTGAAAACAATCAAGAGATACAATCTTCAAATATTGAAGAACAAGCGTCGGTATTGTGGTTCATGTATCAGGTGTTTCTTCGTTATGTTGGCGATTGTGATTTAGTAAATGATCAATCATTTTTATTGTTACAAGAACGACAATCTTTATATGAACTAGCGACCGACGAACACGATGTTGACATGATTGACGATCATGATCTACTCCTTAAGGAGTTTTTTATATGGATACATGAACAACTATCGATGGTTTCCAAATTGCTATATGATGAATACGAAGTATTCGAGGATGACGAAAATAAAAAATCGGATAAGCGGATAAATATTCCTGTCGTGATGTGTTTTTTAGTATTAATCCAACGCATCGCCAATCGATCGGTTGATTTTTCATCGTTTAATTCCATTAGTTATAGTTTTGATTTTTCTAGAGAGGGTGTTGATGAAAAAGGTCAAGGCGATGCAGTTAGTCTTACGAAACATCTCAATACAAGGAAGGAAAATGCACAGATGAGTTTTTTTAATCAACAAGAAGAGAATTTTATTGTGTGGCAGAATGTAAACAGCGAAGGAGAGCTCGTTCTGAGAATGTTTCATGTATTGTGTATGTTTCTTACTGCTAATAGAGCGTTTCCATATCCTTCAGAGCAGATAGAAGAATATCGATGTTCAGTTTGGATATTGTTATCGGTCATTCGGTATATGACGATGATGAAAGAAGGCGCGATAGGTTCATATTATGGTTTGCAACAATACGCATATTCTTCAAAAAAAACGCGTAATTTTCCTCAATCAGGAATCATATTTATGATATCATTAGACTATGATAGATCCCCAGCAAATCAACCAATCACAGCATAATCCTCAGTGCGCCTCCATGAATGGCGGAAAAGAGGGAGAACCGGTATCGGTTCAGTCATCAGAGCTTCCATTAAAGCCAGTAAGTCAAGAAATAGAATTGCCGAAAGAAGTTGTTTCAGCAGGTGTTCAGGTTATCCCTCAAGCGACAAGTGTTCCTCCGCAAATAGCGCAGGCGGGTGTACAGGCGGTTGGTCATCATGCGCCAGTCAACATTCAATCATCATCAGTTATTCATCTTCCGCTTACAGATGAACAGATTGCAAAAGCTCTTCATGAAAGCATTGCAGATTCTATTCGTTGGCTTGCGGAGTGGTGTGTCCGTCAAATTCATATCGTTCATGCAAAAGTCTTGAGAAAACATGCGGATCATGCATGATTTTAATATTTTTTGATGTATGAATCTTTCATTTGAAGAGCTGTATTATCGAATTATTGTTTTTTTTGTGTCGATGACACTCATCCTGTTGGCGTTATGTGGTATTGTCGCGATTTTGTTTGTCGTTTTTTTATTATGGAAATATCGCAATAGAGAAAAAGATTCATTAGATTATGTGCTGCTTCAGATTGCGGTGCCTCGAGACAATGAGATTAAAATTGATGCAGCGGAACAGTTGTTCGCAAGTCTTCATAGCATCCATCATGGGGGATTTTTATCCTTTCTAAAGCCTGCGGAGCATATTTCGTTTGAAATTGTTGGGAAAAAAGAAGATATTCGATTTTATATTTCGTGTCCTCATCATCTTGTAGATTTGATTGAGAAGCAAATTCATGGCGCATACCCAGGGGCAGATATTAAAGAAGTTGAAGAATACAATATTTTCTCTGAACAGGGTAAAGTTACGTTTGCTTCTCTTGTTCCTATGGGGCCTGATTATATGCCGATTAGAACCTTTCGGGATTTACCTGTTGACCCTTTGTCGTCCATGACATCAGTGTTGGCGAAAATGCAAGACAATGAAGGAGCGGCAATTCAAATTCTTGTGCAACCAGCTGGACAAAAATGGCAAGAGCGTGGGAGAAAATTTGTATCGTCCACAAAAAAGAATGAAGCGAATCCTGAAAAAGCGAGTTTTTCGGTTGATCAAAAAACGCTTGAATCAGTGGAACAAGAGATTGCCAAGCCAGGATTTCGTGTTGTTGTTCGGATTGTGGTTTCATCTACCGATAAGCATTCAGCAGAGCGGCATCTTCATAATATTGAGGCATCATTTCATCAATTTACCTCAGATCATAATCACTTTGGCAGAGCGAGAATAATATTGAAAGCGTTTTTTATGAAGGATTTTATTTATCGATATTTTCCCATGATTAGTCTTCCATTTTTTAAGCAGTGTGGCATTTTAAACAGCGATGAACTTGCGACAATTTTTCACTTGCCAAATAAATCAATAGAAACGGCGCATATTTTTTGGTTAAACGCCAAACGCGCGCCAGCGCCTTCTCAAATTCCCACGTCGGGATTGTATCTCGGCAAGTCGAAATATCGCGGCGTTGAACGAAAAATCTATATTAGCGACGACGATCGAAGGCGTCATGTGTACATTATTGGAAAAACAGGAACGGGTAAATCGCAGCTTCTTGAAGAAATGATTATTCAAGACATAGAGAGTGGAAAAGGAGTTGGTGTTATTGATCCGCATGGCGAGCTTATTGTGGGAATTTTGCAGCGAATTCCGCCTTCTCGAGCGGAAGATGTGATTTATTTTGATCCAGCAGATGTCGAGCGACCAATGGGATTGAACATGCTTGAGGCGTCAACAGAGGAGCAAAAGCATTTTGTGGTAACCTCAATTGTCGGGCTTATGTATAAACTCTATGATCCTCAAAAAACTGGTATTATTGGGCCTCGGTTTGAGCATGCGATTCGAAACGCTATGCTTACCGTGATGAGTGAGCCGGGAAACACCTTTATCGAGGTTGTGAGAGTATTAACCGATAGTTCGTTTGTGCAGGAATTGCTTCCAAAAGTGCAAGACCCGATTGTCCGTCGATACTGGACAGATCAAATTGCGCAAACCTCTGATTTTCATAAGTCTGAAGTGTTAGACTATATTGTTTCTAAATTTGGTCGCTTCGTGACAAATAAGTTGATGCGAAATATTATTGGCCAGTCACAGTCAAGCTTCAATTTTCGAACTGTGATGGATGAAGGAAAGATTCTTCTGTGCAATCTTTCAAAGGGAACAATTGGAGAGGAAAATAGTAACTTTTTGGGGCTGATTCTTGTTCCAAGAATTTTATTATCCGCGCTCTCTCGGCAAGACATTCCAGAGGATCAGCGAAGAGATTTTTATTTGTATGTTGACGAGTTTCAAAACTTCGCGACGCCTGATTTTGCGCAAATTCTTTCAGAGGCTCGAAAATATCGGCTGAATCTAACCGTCGCGAATCAATTTATCGGGCAGATGGATGAAGAAGTAAAAAACGCGGTATTTGGGAATGTTGGGACGTTGATTTCTTTCCGCGTTGGCGTGACAGACGCAAATTATCTTCAGCATGAATTTAGTCCGGTATTCAATGAAATTGATCTTATTAACATCGATAAATTCAACGCGTATGTCAAAACAATCGTGCATAACGAACCAGTAAAACCGTTTAGCATGGATTTGACAAAAGATATGCGCGAGGTGAACGCGAAAAAGAATCCACAGCTTGCCCGCGCGATCATTCAATTGTCTCGATTGAAATACGGAAAATCGCGAGAAATGGTTGAAGCTGAAATCGGACAACGAGCGCGGTTATAATTGTTTCATCTATTTGCTATAATTCGCATATTCCTTGCGTCCGTAGCTCAGTTGGTAGAGCAGTTGTCTTATACACAACGTGTCGAAGGTTCGAGTCCTTCCGGACGCACTCCATGATGGAAGAACATGTTGTATTAGTAAATGAACACAATCTTGTTTTGGGAACAGCTCCAAAAGCGACTGTTCATACAAAAGAGACACCTCTTCATCGTGGATTTTCTCTGTTTGTATTTAATAATAAAAACGAATTTCTTGTAACTCAGCGGGCGTTGACCAAAAAAACATTTCCGGGCGTATGGAGCAACACGGTATGCGGGCATCCAGCCTTTAATGAAGAACCAAAAGACGCGGCGATTAGACGGTTACAACAGGAGCTGGGAATGAGGTTGGAATCCATCGAATTTGTTTCGGACTATCGATATACTTGTGCGGATGTTAATGGGATTGTTGAAAATGAAATTTGTCCGGTATTCGTCGGATGGAGTCATGATGACCCGTTGCCAAATCCTGATGAAATTGAATCATCTCGATGGATGGCGTGGGAAGATTTTCTTCGAGATATACAAGAACGGTCTGACATATACTCGCCATGGTGCAAAGAAGAGGCGATATTTGTGAAGGAGTTTTTGAAAAAGAAAAATCTTTGAAGGAAAAGTTTCATGTATTGATGCATTAATGCATTAATGTAAAGAAGTGCTCAAAGCTCTTCTAGTTTGCTTACTTCTGGATTTTTCTCTTTTATAAAAGAGAGGTACTTTTCTGTTGTCGTCAATCGTTTGTGACCAACAAGTTTTGAAATTGCGGTGAGCGGTGTTCCAGCTATGAGATGATGCGCGATAAAGGTGTGGCGAAGGTCGTTTACCTTTGCGTCTTCGATTCCCGCGAGCTTAAAGTATCGATCAATCGAGGTTCGAATGTTGCGAACAAGGAGTGGTTTTCCTGATTTTGTAATAAAAAGCGGGGCGGTTTTTTCTCTTGAACCCGATCTAATTTCTAAGTATTGTTTGATTGCGTCTTTTGCTTTTTTATTTAAAGGAACAGTTCGTTCTTCATGTCCTTCATGTCTTGAAATATGCAATGTATCTTCGCTAATGTCCCCAAGGGTTAATAGCGGGATTTCTCCTATGCGCATGCCCGTTTGAAGAAGAAGCTCAACAATTGCGTAGGTTCGAATATCTTGCCTGCAGGTGTCCCGAAGCGCGCGATATTCCAGTTTTGAAAGAATTCTAGGAGGTTTACTATCGTATTTTGGATGAGTGATGCCTTGAGACGGGTCAACGCTAATATGTCCCTGAAGTTTAATATGGCGAAAGAATGTTTTTATGGAATTGATTTTTCTTGAAATTGATTTTGGAGTGTAGTTGTCATGGGAGAGTTTTTTTAAAAATGCGTCAATTTCATCTTTGGTGATTCTATGAATATCTGTTTTTTCTACATGAGAGAGGAATAAAATAAATTGTTCAATGTCTTTTGTGTATGCGATGATGGTTGCTTTTGCTCGCTTTTTCGCGATAAGATGATCTTGAAATGTTTTAAGATAATCACGGATGTCATTCATAGTATTTGAATAATGTATTAAGTATATTTTAAAATCCTATAATAACATAAAAAGAGGTACAAAACAAGAAAAAATCACATGACAAAAAATGAAAATGATTACTCCCTTTTCAGGGGAATAACAAGAGTTTTGATTTTTTTTATCAGTTGCTTTGTTTTCTTTCAGTCAATTTTCTCTTCTTATCAACTTATTCAAAAAAAGAGCAAGGTGTATCAAGAAGAACAGCGGTTGCGACAGGTGGAAGCAACAAGAGACGCGTTAAAACATGATATCGCGTATGCTCAAACTGATGTTTTTATTGAACAAGAGGCAAGAAATAAGTTGGGCTTGATGAAAATTGGAGAACATGTTGTCTATATTCATAATGAACAACCAAGCGCTATCGGTGATGTTGAGAGAGAAGAACTGAGTAATCAAAGAAATATTTCACCAATAACACAATGGATTATGATATTCTTCGGAAGATAAAATTAGGAGAATTTTTAGAATGTACCAAGGGTGGGGATCGAACCCACGACCCCACGCTTATGAAGCGTGTGCTACTACCACTGAGCTACCTTGGCATAATTATGTTGCGGGGCCGGGAGTCGCGCCCGGTCTAGGAGATTATGAGCCTCCTGTGCGTCTCTACACCACCCCGCGGCAGTAGAGTAAATAAGTCCTATTTTATACTAAACGCATTGTTTTGCAAAGCAAGTCTTTTGAAAATCTTAATTCCCGCTAATTGTTGGGAATGGGAGTTCTTGGACATTAATTCCAAGAAAGTTTCCAACAAGAATCCATGTTGCCCAAGCGGACGCTACAATAATCAAACCAATAATCGCGCTTGTTATTTTGTTTCTTGCATTTTCAAGTTGAGTCTTATCGCCTCCGCCTGTTATCCATTGAAGACCTCCAACGACGAGATATATAAGAGCGCCAAGCGTTGCGATAATAAGAGATGCATTAATAAGTCCTCTAATGATGTTCCCCGCTGAAGTCAATCCAAAGTTTGTTGAAATATTTTTCCCTCCGCCTAACGCGTCCGGGAGACCTGGAACATGAATTTGAGCAAAAATTTTTTTTTGTATCATGATTGTCATAGTGTAGTTATTACTATGTTGCTATTTTTAGGTGTATCTTATCTTATTGTTGGAATATTTTGCTTTGGAAATAATATATTGATAACTGATTCTGGATTTGTAATAAGAAAATCAAATCCAAGAAATACGCTTACTAATGATAGTATGGTTATACCAGAAACAACAATAATAAGACCGATAAAAGCATTTGTAATTTTGTTTCTAGCTTGTTCTAAGGCGTTTTTATCTCCTCCAGAATTTATCCACTGTATTCCACCGATAATAAAGTAAAAAATAAACCAGATTCCCGCTGCAATAGTCATAACTCCAATGATCGACGATATTGCGCTTGTCACATTTTTTAATCCTTCTACCGCGTTACTTACTTGAGCAAATGGACCTAGTCCTTCGCCTCCTATTCTCGCTCCTAAATTTTTTTGTCCAGCATAAATTTTTTCTATGATCATATTATCTTATAATAAGATAAATTACAATGGTGTATAAATTTTTGGTTGCAACATGAATAATGGATCACCAAATATAAGATGTCCAAACACTGCAGCTAATGCGAATGAGATGACCATAATAACAAGACCAAGGAGTGATTGCCAGATTTTATTCCATGCCTGTTGAAGTTTTTTTGGATCTCCTTCCGCAGTAATGTATTGGAATCCTGCAAGAATAAAATTAAGAAATGCAAAAATTCCTGCAATAACAAAGAAGAGGCGAAGAAAATTCGTTATAAGAAGCCCAAGTCCGCCGGATGAATTTGTGATATCCCCATAGGGGTTTAAAACTTTATTTTCAATCTTTCCTACAACATCAGTATCAGTTGTTCCAGCGAATACTTTCATATAAGCTTTTTATTGGTACAGTTGTAATGGATTTGCACCTATCAATAATTCAATGAGTTGAACAATCCAAAAAGAGAAAACAATGACAAGGAATCCTATAATTGCCATTGTTAACGTATTTTTCCCTTGTTCTATTTTTTTTGGATCGCCACTAGACATTATTATACCAAATCCTCCTACGATCATAAATATAAACGCGATAACACCTGCAATAAAAAAAGCGTTTGAGGTAATGACACCAACAAGACTTGCGATATTTGGAAATGTTTGTGCGGGAGAAAATGGTGTGATATGATCGCCGATTGTTGTTGAAAGCGCAAACACTTTTTCCATGCTTTTATTTTATAATATACAATTATACTATGGATGACGCGCAACTTGTAGAGAGAATTCTTCGTCGTGACGAGCGAGCGCTTTATATATTTTATCATCGGTACAAAGAAAAACTTCTTGCGTTTATACGAAAGCGAGTGGACAAAGAGTCAGATTGTGAAGAGATTCTTCAGGATGCGCTTTTCGCGTTTATCGAAGCGCTTCGAGATTTTCATGGAAAGTCAAGCGTAAAAACATTTTTATTTTCTATTTGTCAGCATAAAATTATTGATTTTTATAGAAAAAAGAAAATAAAACATGTTGTGTTTTCGCAACTTCCGCAGTTAGAACAATTGATGTCGCCGCTTTTGCGTCCGGAAGAGTCGTTGGATGAAACATTAGTTCGAGAAAAAATTTCCCGCGTTTTTTCCGAAATATTACCGCGTTATAAAGAAATTTTGGTGTATAAATATATTGAAGGACGATCAGTGGAGGATATCGCGAAGATGCTTCGACTAAGCTTCAAAAGTGCTGAGTCTCGGTTGTTTCGAGCAAGAAAAGCGTTTATTCAAGCCTATGAGCGATGTTCTCTATGAAAAGCTTGTCAAGCACTGGGAAGAAGTGACAGAGCTCCCGCCGCAACGCGTCGGGCCGTTTACGCCGTTTTATAAAGAAATCACAAAGCGATTAAAAGTCATGCCGTGGCCAGCGATAACAATAGTCAGTATTTTGTTTGTTTTTGGAATATATCTTGTGTTTGGTTCAGACATAGCTACGCTTGTTAGCGTTCTTCAACGCGGGTTTTAACGTATTGATTCGACTATAGTGTCATGCATCTTCTTTCAAACGCGCTTACCTATATTTCTGTTAGTTTTTTGTCATTTTCAAAGCATATTATTGGCATTGCGTATGCTCCCTATTCGACCTATAGGACGATTGTTGAAAGAGGAAAAACAGGCGAATTGTTGTTTGTCTGGTGTGTTTGCTCAGCATATTTTGCGTTGGCCTCCCTGATAAAAGCAGAATCGTTTCGTCCGTTTTTACTGACAAAACACTTTATTATCCTATTAACAGGAGCATTTCTTGGATATGCAGTGGTTGTTCTTTTGCTTTGGGTGTGTTCGGTGTTCCTTCGGAAACGACGCCTTATGAAAGGATTGGCGATCGCGTGGGGGTACACGTTGATTCCAACAGTTGCATGGTTTTTCTTTGCATCACTTTCTTATCTTCTTATCCCGCCGCCACGAACAGAAACAGTATTGGGTATTGTATTTAGTTTTCTCTATCTTGTCGTAAGTTCAGTGTTGTTGTTTTGGAAAGCTGAGCTATACTATTTGACTTTGCGATTTGGGTTGCAGGTTGATTTGATAAGAAGCGTTGGCGTGTCCATAGTGATTATTCCGTTTATGGTAATATACAGTGTTGTGATGTATCGCGTCGGAGTGTTTCGCGTGCCATTTTTATGAATCTTCGTCAGTATCAATCAGTAAAAGATCGGAGAAACGCGTTAGAAGGAGCAAGAGGCATTTCGCTTCGTCATATCGGATCGTATAGTGTAGATGAGCAGATTGCGTCAACGCGTCATTGTGAAAATATGATTGGTGTTGCGCAAATTCCTCTTGGGGTTGCCGGTCCGTTGCTGATACAAGGAGAATCATACTATCTGCCGTTGGCAACAACAGAGGGAGTGCTTGTTGCGTCGGTCAATCGCGGGTGTAAGGCAATTACGGAAAGCGGGGGAGCGGTTGTTGAAGTGGAGCGAGTTGGAGCAACAAGGGGACCAGCGTTTCGCGTGCGTTCTCTTGAAGAAGGGAAACGGCTTGAGCGGTTTCTTTCAGAGCGGTTTTCTGTGTTGCAAGAAGTTGCTTCGTCAACATCGCATCATTTAACGCTTGTGTCATATGAATATCTAGGAGTTGGAAAGTATCGCTATGTTCGATTTGTTTTTGACACACAAGACGCGATGGGTCTTAATATGGTGACAATTGCCACTGACGCGTTGTGCTCATATATCAACGAACAACTTGGTATATCGTGTGTCGCGGTGTCTGGCAATGTCTGTGTGGACAAAAAGCCGGCTTGGATCAACGCGATTTCTCAACGGGGATTTGCGGTTCGGGCTGAAGCGACGATTCAATCAATGATTCTTTCGTCTACGCTGAAGGTTTCCGCACAAGCGATTTATGAGACATGGCTTGCGAAATGCATGGTCGGGAGCGCGTTGGTTGGGTCTATGGGGTATAACGCGCAGTACGCGAATATCGTTGCGGCGATGTTTATCGCAACCGGGCAAGATCCGGCGCATGTGGTCGAAGGAAGTAATGGCATAACTACGACAGAAGTAGATACGAACAATCACAAAGAAAGCGATCTATACATAAGTGTCTATTTGCCATCGCTTCTTGTGGGAACAGTGGGAGGCGGAACGAGTTTGCCAACTCAGAGTGAAGCGCTTTCTTTGCTTGGTGTTTTAGGTGGAAAAGACGGCAATAACGCAAAGAAACTCGCGGGGATTATCGGTAGCGCTGTCCTCGCTGGAGAACTTTCTCTTCTTGCGTCGTTGGCACAGGGAACACTGGCTCAAGCGCACGAGCGACTCGCTCGAGGGAAAAAGATATGATTGGGATTATTCAATACGGAGCGTATATTCCGCGATATCGAATATCAACGCAAGAGATAAGTCGCGTTTGGAAAAAGTCGACTCGAGAAGTTGAGACTTCTTTAGGAGTTAAAGAGAAATCTATCGCTGGAAGAGACGAAGATGCGGTGACGCTTGCTGTTGAAGCGTCTCTTCGAGCGATCCAAGGCTACAATCCGTCGGATATAGAAGCGATTTTTGTTGGTTCGGAAAGCCATCCGTACGCGGTCAATCCAACGGCGACGATTGTCGGGGAATTTTTAGGTGTTGGCAATCAGTATCTGGCAAGCGATCTTGAATTCGCGTGCAAAGCTGGGACAGCTGGCATGCAAGCAACTGCTGGGTTATTGTCGTCTGGTCATATTTCGATGGGTCTTGCGATTGGGTCTGATACCGCGCAAAGTAGACCGCACGATGTACTAGAGTATGCTTCTGCTGCTGCGTCTGTCGCGGTGCTCATGGGGAGAGACGATCGATATCCATTGATTGCGAATCTTCTTGCGTATACATCATATTCTTCAGATACTCCAGATTTTTGGCGAAGAGAAAGCATCAGGTACCCATCGCACGCAGGACGATTTACTGGCGAACCTGCGTATTTCGCTCATGTGCTTGGTTCTGCCAAGCGACTTTTTTTATTGGCAAACATTCAGCCATCTGATGTTACTTATTGCGTGTTTCATATGCCGAATGGAAAGTTTCCTCGAGAAGCGGCAAAACGGTTGGGGTTTCGAGATGATCAACTTCGTCATTCACTGACGGTTGATCGCATTGGAAATCCGTATTCTGCATCCTCATTGCTTGGGTTCGCCGCGACGCTTGATCAGGTGCGCCCCAGAGAAACGATTATGATGATATCGTATGGATCAGGCGCCGGGAGCGACGCGTTTTTGTGGCAAGTTACGGATCATATCGATGCATTTAGGCGCAAACAAAATGAACAAGAAACAGTAGAATGGCAGATCAATCACGGTGTTACTGTTGATTATGTTTCCTATTTACAACTGACAAGGAATATATAACGTATGAATGTATATATTGCCGGAGTCGCGACCACGCCGTTTGGAGAATTATGGGACGTATCTCCCAGATCGCTTGCAAACGATGTTGTTAATCGCGCGATTCGCGACGCAGGGATAGAAAAGAACAATATTGAAGCGCTCTTTGTTGGCAACATGCTTTCCGGGATGTTGGGAAGGCAGGAGCATCTTGGCGCGTTTTTTTCCGATTCGCTTGGCATGCATGTTCCGGCGTTTAAGGTTGAAGGCGCGTGCGCGTCAGGCGGGTTGGCTGCGCACATGGCGATTCTGAGCGTTCTTTCCGGGCAATATACGACAGTGTGCGTTCTTGGTGTTGAAAAAATGACCGATCATAAGCCCGAAGATGTGTCAGCAGCGCTTGCAGGTGCTGGGAGCGACGAAGAACGGATGAGCGGCGCAACATTTCCTGCGCTTTACGCGCTTCTTGCGCGAGTTCACATGCATCGATTCGGCACAACGCAAGAGCAGCTTGCGTCTGTCGCGGTAAAAAACCATTTTCACGCGAGTATGAATCCAAACGCCCAATTTAAGAATCTTCTTACGGTTGAAAAGGTGTTACAAAGCAGCATGGTTGCAGACCCATTGCATCTCTTGGATTGTTCGCCGATATCCGACGGCGCTTCCGCGGTGATTATTACATCAAAGCCATCGCACCCGATTCATGCCATTCAGGTGCTCGCAAGTTCTGTTGCGACGGATACATTAGATATCGCGAGGCGATCGTCTCTTGATGAATTGCGCGCGACGCGAATCGCCGCAAAAAAAGCGTATACCCAAGCGGGTATTTTGCCAAAAGATATTCAGGTATTAGAAGTTCATGATTGTTTTACGATAGCGGAAATTTTAGCTATGGAAGATTTAGGAATCTATGAAAAAGGAAAGGCGGCGAAAGCCATCGAAGAGGGAAAAACGAGACTTGATGGAGACTTTGATCGTGTGGTGAATTCTTCTGGTGGGCTCAAGGGGTGCGGGCATCCTGTTGGGGCGACCGGTGTGAAGCAACTTGTCGAAATCGTGGAACAATTGCGAAGATCAGCGGGAAAACGGCAAGTACCGAACGCTCGATATGGTCTGACACACAATGTGGGAGGATCGGGCGCTACCGCCGTGGTTCATATTTTATGCACCAATCGCCAGTAAAAGTGTGGAGAAATCAAAAACGCATTCGTCGTCTCCTTGGTCAAGAAGGAGCGATTGTAACATGGACGATGATTCACGTGCCACCACAGGGATTTTCATCCTTTGCGCCGTATCCTATCGCGGTGGTCGCGTTGGATAACGGGGAAACGATTACTGCACAGGTTGTTGATCACAACGAAACAACGCTTCGCATCGGACAGCGGGTTGTTGTTGTCCTTCGTCGGGTCATGGAACCGTCCTCAGATGGCGTTATACCGTATGGAGTAAAAGTAAAACCGCTATGATCATTGTTTCAGCCCCTGGAAAAGTGCATCTTATGGGAGAACACGCGGTCGTGTATGGAAAACCAGCGCTTCTTGCCGCGATTAATCGTCGTGTTGTTGTTTCTCTCGAATCTTCTCAAGATGGTCTTTCTGTTGAAACGACAGAAGGAGAAGCATATGTTCGCCACGCAGTTCAAGTGACCTGCGATCATCTGGGACAGGATCGTCTCCCAGGGGTTCGTATTATCGTATCATCCGGCATTCCGATTGGCTATCATCTTGGTTCTTCCGCCGCGATTGCGGTCGCGACGGTTGGCGCGGTGATATACCACCTGAAAACGATCTGGAATCCAGAATTGATCAATCAGATTGCGTATGAAGTGGAAAAAAAGCAACACGGCAATCCGTCAGGAGGAGATAACACGACAGTGACATTTGGCGGGTTTATTTGGTTTCGCAAGGAATTCGAATTCCTTCGAAGCATTTGGAAATTTCCGTTTTCTTTTCCTCAAACGCTTAATCATTTTGTTCTAATTAACACGGGTCGCCCAAGCGAAACAACAGGAGAGATGGTTGCGTTGGTGAAGATGAAACGAGATGAAAATCCGGGTACGTTTGAAGATATTCTTTCTGATAATGAAATTCAGACGAAACGCGTGGCGCAGGCAATCAAGGAGGGAAACGAAGAAATGTTAATCGATGCAATACGCCATGGACAGCGAACACTTGAACAGATCGGAGTGGTGAGCGATCGTGTAATTCCATTGATCCGTCAGATCGAAGAAGCGGGCGGATCGGTGAAAATTTTAGGAGGCGGAGGAAAAACAGGCGCGGTGGGGTTTTTATTATGCTATCATCGTGATCCTTCAAGGATACAGGAACTGTGCAATCCGTATGGATACGACGTGGAGTCTGTAATCTTGGGAGAGGAAGGGATTCGACTCGAGCAGCGCTCCTAAACGAGTTGCGATAAGTATGGTGAAAGCAAGCGCACCGGGAAAACTTATGCTCTTTGGCGACCACGCGGTGGTGTATGGTCATCCGTGTGTGGTGACAGCAGTAAGCAAGCGCATTGAGGTTTCTGTAGCGGAATACGAGAGAAATGAAGTGTGTATTGACACGCCGGGTGTGAACGATCATTCATTTATTCACGCGGTGTTATCGCGCGTATCTTCTTTGTGGTGTCTTCCGCGATCGATTCGGATTACTGTTCGTAGTTCATTTAGCGGCGCATACGGATTTGGGTCGTCATCCGCGGTGACAGTGGCGCTGATCAAAGCGCTTGCGACATATACATCACGGGCGATTTCAGATCGAGAACTGTTTTTATTCGCTCTTGATGTTGTTCTTTCTGTTCAGAAGGTTGGATCTGGATTTGATGTCGCGGCAGCATCGTTTGGTCGAACTTTACTCTATAAAAATAAGGGAGAAATTATAGAGCCATTGCCATGGAAGGATATCCGTCTGATTGTTGGGTATACTGGCGTGAAGGCAAGCACAGTAGAAATTGTGAGAGAAGTAGCGGAGAAACGCGATCATCATCCAGAGCAGATAGATTTGCTTTTTAATCGCATGGAAAATATTGTTTGGCAGGCAAAACAGGCGATGAAAGAAAACAATATGCCCTGGCTTGGCGAGTTGATGGACGAGCATCATTCGCTTCTGCAAACGCTTGGAGTAAGTTCTGAGAAGCTTGATTCATTAGTGTTAGCAGCGAAACGTGCTGGTGCGTTTGGCGCGAAGCTCTCTGGAGCGGGAAGAGGCGACTGTATGATTGCGCTTGTGTCAAAAGAGAGGGAAGAAGATATCTCAACAGCCATTCGCTTAGCGGGAGGAGAGGTTGTTTTCGTGGCGTTTGATGAAGAAGGAGCTCGTCTGGAAGTATGAAAGCGACTGCGATTGCGCCATCAAACATCGCGTTTGTTAAGTATTGGGGAAAGAGCAATGAAGCCTTGCGACTTCCGGCAAACGGAAGCATTTCAATGAATTTAAGCGGGTTATATACAATCACAACCGTTGAATTTTCTTCATCCTATCCAACAGATGATGTGGTGATTGACGGCGTTGTCCACGATAAAGCAACAGCTCGTGTTTCCAAGCACCTTGATAGAATTCGAGCGATCGCGAAAACCAATCTTCGGGCAAAAGTCGTAAGCAAAAATTCATTTCCGTCTAGTACGGGATTATCGTCATCCGCGTCCGGGTTCGCCGCGTTGACAAAAGCCGCGGTCGACGCTTTATCGTTGAATCTCTCAGAACAAGAGCTTTCTATACTTGCTCGGCAGGGGTCTGGCTCTGCCGCAAGAAGCATTCCTGACGGGTTTGTTGAGTGGGTCAAAGGGTCAACAAGCGATTCATCTTATGCATATTCCCTGTATCCTTCCGAGCATTGGAAGTTACACGATGTTGTTGTGATTGTCAGCGATGAAAAAAAATCCGTTTCAAGCGAAGAAGGACAAATACTTGCGGAAACGAGCGTATTCTATGAAGCCCGAATGAATTATATTGAACAGAAGTTGAGCGAAGCAAAGGAAGCGGTAAAGAAGAAAGATTTTGAACGATTGGGTGTGCTTGCCGAGCGTGAAGCGTTTGAGATGCATGCGATTATGCTTACTTCGTGGCCTCCGTTGGTGTATTGGACAGAAGCGACGATTGTTTTTATTAAACAGATTCACGCATGGCGAAAGCAAGGATTACCTGTGTACCTCACGCTTAATACCGGCCAAGATATTCATGTGCTGTGCGAGGAACAAACAGTAAATCGTTTACAAACATTTCTTCGAGATCTTCCGTATGTGAAGCAGATTAGTATAAACACACCATCAGTAGGAGCAAGACAAAGCAACACGCATCTGTTTTAGAGACGATATACATTCCGATTGTGTATAATCCAAGAACATTCTAATCAGTATGATACCAACACATATTGCGATTATCATGGATGGAAATCGGCGGTGGGCAAGAGCGTACAACCTCCCCATTCTTGAAGGACATCGTCGCGTTGTTGATCATATCTTGGGTCCTCTTATTGAACACGCGGGAAAGCGAGGAGTGAGGTATCTGACATTTTGGGTATGGTCCACAGAAAATTGGCGACGGACAAAAGAAGAAATATCGGGCATTATGCGATTATTTCGTCAGGTAATAACAACAAAATGGCGGAAACTTCATGAAAAAGGGGCGAAAATACAAATTATTGGCGACATACAAGCGTTTGATCGCGATATTCAAGAAGGGCTTCAAGAGATTGTTGAAATAACAAAGCACAATACCGCGATCACGACAATTTTTGCCGTAAATTACGGTGGAAGAGACGAGATTGTTCGCGCGATTCGAGCCATCCCTAATGACATCAAGAACACACTAGATCCAGAACAGTTTTCGCGTTTTCTTGACACATCCGGCATTCCCGATCCTGATTTGATTATTCGGACAGGTGGAGAACAGAGATTGTCAGGATTTTTGTTGTGGCAAAGCGAGTATAGTGAATTATATTTTCCGTCATGGTATATGCCAGACTTTACGCCAGATCATTTAGATGAAGCGATTGAAGAATTTCAAAAGAGGAAGCGAAATTTTGGCGTGTAATTACTATCATGGTCCAAAGATAGACGTAAATTCTGTAAGATTAAAGATCATACCAACAAATTGGACCATCCAAAAAGCAAAAAAGACAATGAGGAATCCAACAATTGCAAACGTTATGCGTTGTTTTCCTATTTCTATGCGTTTTGGGTCTGTTCCTCCCGTAAGAAGCTGAAATCCGCCAAATATTAACATGAAAAGCAACCCAATGCCTGCAAACACAAACAGGAATGGATAAATATTTGATATAACCTCTCCCAAGGTATTTCCTGCGGAGTATCCTGCAGGTCCTTCAATTGTTATGCCGCCATTATTTCCCGGCAATGTAAGTCGTTGCGCAAGCATAATGATGTTATGATGCTTCAAATCCTGGAATTTTGAGGATATCAACACCAATTACTTTTAGTATAAAGACAGAGAAAATGATAAGCAATAAGCCAACAATTGCGCCTTCGATAATCTCTTTTCCTTGATTAATGCGTTCCGGATTTCCTGCGCTTGTTTGAATTTGCAACGCGCCCAATAGAATCATTAAAAATGCGACACCGCCGGCTATGCCAAGGCTTATCGATACTATTTGAGATGTTAGTTTGTTTGTGGATGTTTCAATGCATCCAATGGCGGTTTGGATCTTCGTTTGTTCTGGGTTGCAAAAGATAATAGCAAATCCTCTCGCAATTTGACCTATAGTTTTTTTCATGGAGCTAGATTATAGCATATAAGAGAGAGGATTTGTAGAATGGTATTTATCTTTATTCTTGCGTTGGCGATGTTTGTGTTTGTTCAGCGGAGAATCCGGGGAGTTTAAGGACATCGACGCTGATAAATCGGAGAAGAAAGACGGAAAAGATAATTAGCAGAAGCCCCACGATTGCCGATGTAACAATTTCTCTTCCTTCCATCATGGCCTCTGGGTGACCAGAGCTTAAGATGATTCGAAGCCCGCCAAAGATAATAAGGAGGAACGCGAGTCCTCCCGCGATGCCGATTCCGATGCGGAGAAATGTGGCAGTAAGTTTTCCTACGTTGCCGGAAATACACCCGATGGCGGTGAGGACGCCGATTCCATTGTTGCTTCCATTTCCGCAGTTATTTACAATGAATCGGTAATCGCTCGAGCGAGGAGCAGAGGTGGGAGGTATAGAAGTAGGTGATGGGACTGGTCCTTGTGTTAGGGTTGGTAATTGTGAGGTGGTAGGTGCAGAAGGAGGTGGTGGGGCTGGGGATGGCAATTGTGTTAATTTTTTAGTTGCAATTTCCCTGAAATCTGATGTCATTATTACTAATTTTCCTTGAAAAGGGTAAGTAATATTTTTTATTCTGTCTACAGGCATAAAATTCTGAATCGTTCTTGATGCTGTTCCATTTGATGAAGGAAAAAATTTTATTGGAGATCCATATATCATCTGATGATTATTCTTTGTATCTATGACAGAAACAACAATTAATTCATTTGCTGAACACCCCGATATGGAAAAGGTTAATGGCGTGTCGGCATTCTCAAGAACTTCAGGGGCTATTGTGAGTTTATTTGGATCACAAGCGTATATTGTATTTGGAAAATGCCAGAATATTATCAAAAAAAATAGCGCACAACATGCTATAGTGATAATATTCCTGATCTGGTTATGACGCATAATTTTAATTCTCAACGTAGAGTTTTTCTTTTTTATTTCAGTGTAGTTGTTTCTTTTTTTTTGTTGAGTCAGCAAACTATTGTTGCCCAATCTTGCGACGCATCGTGTTCCTCTATTGATGATTGTAAAGGGAAAATTCAAAAATGTCAGGAGGCATGGAATGCTATGGAAGCGGCGAAGAAGCCCCATGTGGACGCGCTCAAAAAGATGGAATCGGACATTGCCGCGTTTCAGGCAAGACTCAAAACGTTGCAAGAGTCGTTGGTAAAAAAAAGCAAGGCGATTCAAGAACGAGAACACGATCTGGCCTCGCTTATTGATTCCGCATCTATTAAACTTCGTCACTTTTATATTCGATCGCATACCTATCATCCATTGTACACGATGTTTTCATCCGATGACATCGGCAGCGCGACACGGCTTCTTACCTATCATCAAATGATTACCGATTATCACAAGCGTGAGATCGCGAAAACATCGCATAGCATCGTATCTCTTGAAGAAAGAAAGAGAGATTTAGAACGAGAACAACTGGCGCTTTCCGCAATGAAAGAAGAAACTGACAAACGCGCGAAGTCTGTCAAGAAACTGATTGATGAGGCAAACGCGTACCAGTCGCAAGTTTCTGGATTCATCGCAAGTCTTACGGCCCAACAACAAGCGATTTTAAACGCACGAGGTGGTGTGTTCACCACAAGCGTTGGCGATGTGCCATTGTCCGACGACCCAAATAGCCGTCCGACCTTTGACCCCGGATTTTCTCCGGCGTTTGCCGGGTTTTCCTTCGGCGCGTATACGCATAGAAAAGGCATGAGTCAGTATGGCGCAAAAGGACGAGCAGAGCGAGGACAAAGTGCGAACGATATCTTGCGCGCATATTACGGCAGGACACCGGAAATGCGAGACACGAACGGAAATATTGTGGTGCAAGGTGTGGGAAGCGTGAATTTTGAAGACTATTATCTTCTTGGTATTGCAGAAATGCCGTCAAATTTCCCAAAAGAAGCATTAAAAGCGCAGGCGATCGCGGCGCGGTCATACGCGTGGCGATATAAGCAAGACGGAAAAGCAATCTGCACGACGCAAGCGTGTCAGGTGTTTTTGCAGAGTAAAGCAAATAATCCACCGCAAGCATGGCGAGAAGCGGTGCAAGAAACACGAGGGCAAGTGGTTGAGGGTGTGATCGCGTACTACTCTTCCACAACTGGCGGGTATATCACAACCATGGGGTGGGATACAGTATGCGGGAATCAAGGTTGTTGGACTGGCGATGCGTATGAAAAAATCGCCAACAGCCCATGGTTTTATAAAGGTTGGTATACAGAGAATTACCTCAATTCCTCGGCAAAATGCGGAAGAAATCATCCATGGCTTACCATGGAGGAATTTGCAGATATGCTAAACGCATGGCATGCGCGAAAAAGCGGAGGAGATACAAGCAGAATTCTTCCGACCACAATTAATCAATGCCCCATTAATGGTGCGAAAGGGAATCCGTATTCTATAGACGAGCTTCGATCTCTTGGGGGATTTACGACAGTATCATCTGTGTCGGTGACGTATAATACCAATGGGTACACAGACATGGTCATTTTTCAAACAAATAAAGGAGAGGTTCGGATTCCAGGAAGTGAATTTCGAGAGGTCTTTAATCTTCGCGCCCCTGGATATATTTCAATCCGCAGTCCGTTGTTTAATATTGAAAAGAAGTAAGAGTAGTTCTTCTTCCTTTTATTAGGATATGGTGATTGTATTGTATGATCTTATATTTCTTATGATTGAATGTGCTTTAGTATGTTTTTATTAGGTCGAAAAGAATTTTGATTGATATTTTTACATTCTTAATCGAGATTACAATGATCATTAAAAGAAGTAAAAATGATTGAGGTGATTGGTTAAGTCGATAGAATGTTGTTTTGTTGACAGTGTTTTGTGATACAATCAACATGATGCAATCAAATGATCATTCCAATTACCATGCACATCAATCGCACCATCACAACGAGGACAAAATTGATGATATTCCGCTTCGTTATGATCGAATGAATTTATTTACCTGTTATGCAGAGCGTCCATTTGGTGTGAAATTTGAAACGCAACATCAAGGCGAAGAAGTGCTTATTTTTATGCGTCCCCACTGGGCGATAAATATTCCCTGGGTAATATTTTTTATTTTCTTAATATTTGCTCCATTATTTATTGTCCCTTTTTCGATTTTAGTGATTGGTGTATCAGATATTCCGTTTAAATACTATGTAGTTGGAATTGCATTTTGGTATCTTGCCACTTTCGGGTACGCTCTGTTGAATTTCACCTTGTGGTATTACAACTTGTATATCGTGACGAATGAGCGGGTGATCGATATTGATTTTCTTCAGCTGCTCTATAAGCGATTTTCTGAAGCTCGGTTGTCGAATATAGAAGATGTAACATATACAGCAGGGGGATTTTTTGCTGCATTATTTAATTACGGAAATATCTATATTCAAACTGCTGGTCAAGTGACAAATTTTGAGTTTGATTACATTCCAAAACCAGCCCACGTTATGAAAGTTATCGGTGGACTTGTAAGAAAAGTACATCACAAGACATAGCGCCTATGGATATTCCAAATCTTTCAATTCTTGTCCAAGCAGGAGTAAAAATTATGGCGCTTGTGGGAATCGGTTTATATGTTATTTTTGCGGCGATTATGGTTCGTCAAGAGCATCTCATGGATAAAGTGATTGACGAGACATTTGAGCCGGTGTTTCGGGTATTAGTGGCTATTCATCTTATCGCGGCGATTGGATTATGGATCGTCGCGTTTGTTATACTATAGCATATCATGCCCGCGTCGTATCGGATTTATCCTTCTCTTGCTTCTTCTCACAGAAACAGTCGATGGGGACAAATTATTGACTTCGCGTCCGTTGTTGGGGTTATTGAAGTAGCGTCGGTTGGCAACGCGCAAGAAGAAGGGGTAAGCGAAATAACGCGAATCAATCGGTTGTATTTATCTTCCGACAGTCTTCCATCAGTTTCAGACGTTCAAAAAACAATTAATAAAGATCTCGTGGCAAGTCTTCTTTTGTGTTCAATTCAAGAATCCTCGTGTTTGCTCTGGATGATTGGAGAAGGAACGGTATTGCTTCGACGAGGCAGGATTCTTTCCACAGTTCTTGAACAAGAGGGTGTTATGAAAGGATCGATCAAAGATAAAGATTGTCTTATTGTTTTTTCAAAAACCGCAAAAACCGTTATTCGATTGGACGATCGCGGATTATTCTCGCCTGTGCTTTCTCCCAAAGAGATTGCCGAAGCTTTGTCTATACGATTTGTCCAAGAGGGAGAAGATGCGGAAGGAGCGGCTGCGCTCGTCATAGAATTTATGCTTCCTCGGGATGAGCAACGGGTCGTTGATCGAAGCAAGCAGTCTTTCCGATTCTTGATTTCTGCAAAGATTGATACGATAAAGCGATTCTTTTCTTTTCGTCGTATTATTCTTATTGCGTTAATCATGTTTTTTTGTGTGAGCGTTATTCTTGGAATAAGGAAGCAACTTGCCGATACGAGATATCGCGATCGAAAGATTGCGATACAAGAGGCCGAAGCATTGTTTAAAAAAGGATCGGCGATCATGGATCTTCAGCCAATCAAAAGTCAAGAATACTTTCAGGAAGCGTTGATGCGGATTGCTCCATACACTGGTTCGGCGTTGCCAAGAGGAAGAGACGGAAAGACAATTGTGTTGTTGGAGCAATCGATTCGCGATAATCTTCGGATTGTGTCAAAAGTATATCCTGTGGATCCCCAATTTTTTTATGACGCGTCGTTTCTTCAGCCAGATCGCGTGGTGTCGCTTTTTACTGTTGGAGAGAATGCGTTGGCGTTCGCGGACACGAATGTCGGGATGGTTGCTGTGGTATCGCTTGTGAGTAAAGACGCGACAATTGTCGCTGGTGGAGAGGCATATACATCAACACGATTTTTGTCATTTTCAGGAAACACGTTGTATATCGTTACAGATACAACAGTCGAGACAGTAAAGGTTGGAGAAACTGATGTTCAAAAGGTGTTGTCTATAGAGCAACCATTTGACGCGTTTTCTGTGTATGGCGGAAATCTCTATGGGGTACTGAAAGATAAGGGGAGCATTCTTCGATACAAAGGAACTCAGTCGGGATTTGATCAAGTAGAATCCTACCTTGCGGAAGATGTTCGGCCGAATCTTTTGAGCGTAAGAGGGATGAGTATCGATGGCTCGATTTGGATCGGCAGTTCAATTGGAAAAATCTTTCGCTATACGCAAGGAAGAGACGATTCGTTCATTGTTCATTCCATCGATCCTCTATTGGGGAATATTCTTGATGTCTCTGTTCATGAGCAATATCCTACGGTATATATATTCGATCCTGATCGATCGCGGATTGTCTTATTCTCAAAACAAGGAGCGTACCAGGCGCAGTATGTGTATGGAACATCTATAGAGCCATCGTCATTTGGTGTTTCGTTTTCGATGAATCGGATCTATCTTCTTGCGAATCAGAAGATATATATGTTTAATGCACAGTAATATGGATATTTCGAATAAAAGCGCTACATCATCATATGATATTCAAGAAAAACTTGAAGTTGGCGTCGTGTTGTCTGGTCCTGAGGTGAAATCGCTTCGGGGCGGTCACGCGAAGCTAGACGGTGCGTTTGTGAAAATCATCGGAAGCGAGGCGTACCTTGTCGGCGCACATATTTATCCATATTCGTTTGCTCGCCTTGAACAGTATGATCCTCGACGAACGAGAAAGTTGTTGTTACATAAAAAAGAGATCCTTCGATTAAAACAAAAGATAGACGCGGGAGGATTGACGATTATTCCATTGCGTTGGTATACTACAGGACACACAATAAAACTTGAGATAGGCGTTGCAAAAGGGAGAAAACAGTACGAAAAAAGAGAACTGTTGAAAAAAAGAGATCTTAAACGAGAGCTAGAACGACAATTTCGAGGAAAAGTACACTAATTAAGTGTTATTTTATGGGGATGAATGCGATTCGACGAATGATCGGTACCTTGACAACTGCGCGTCGACTTTTGGTATAGCAGTCGAAAAAGAACTATATCAAAAAATACATGCTGATGATGAAGCATTAACCGAGTTGGAAGCTGAAGTCGAGAGACTTGAAGCCCAACTTGCCGCTCGCCGAGCAGCTCGCTACGCGTACGCGTACGCGGCGTAAGGCGACGCGCGCGGAATGAATTTCGCTTCGGTGAATTCTTCTGCGCGATAAACCTTAGCCGAAGCGTCAGAGATCAAATGACTGGTTGATCTCGGAGTATCTTATTCAGTCGAACCTCTAACAATGTATTTGTCTATTTTTTCTCATTGTTAGAGTAAGCAAATAGACTACACGCGTAGATGTTGGAAAGATACCCGTTCGGACCCGAGCTCGCTACTCGGCATCTCCACCAGTTTTATGAATTTTACGCATATTTTGCGCGTCTTTGTTATTCCTCTTTTCTTTACTTGTATTTGTATTTTCTTCATGTTTTAACAACTTTATATAGTGTTATAAACTATCTTGAGAACGATAGATGATGGATACGATATATCGTTCGTGTATGCGTATCGTATTTGACATATTGTTTCCAAAGTTTTGCGTTGGATGCGGAAGGATTGGGTCGTATATTTGTTCTTCTTGTCAAAACACTATTGAACGGATTGTTGATCCGATCTGCCCAGTCTGCGAATATTACAGTTTTGATGGGTCGACGCATGACCGGTGCAAAAATAACTATACGATTGACGGGTTGATGAGTTTTTTTCGATATAAAGGGGTAGTTCAGAAAGCTATAAAACAGATTAAATACAGTTTCGTGTCTGATATGGTGTTACATCTCATATCGCTTGCGGATGTTTCAACGGTTTTTGTAAGCGATGCGTTCTTAAAAGACGCAACGGTCGTTCCAATTCCCTTGCATCCGTTTCGGCAACGATTCCGAGGATTTAATCAAGCGGCGCTGATTGGAAAGTATCTCGCAAATTCAATTAATCTTCATTACGATGAATCGTTTTTGAAGAGGACGCAACATAGTAAACCCCAAGTAGAGATGGAAACGAAAAAGCAGCGGTTGCATAATATTCAAGGAATATTTGAAGTGACAAGGTGTTCTCGTCTTCCAGAAACCGTTCTTTTGGTTGACGATGTATTTACCACTGGCGCAACCATGAGAGAGGCGGCGACAGCGCTTAAACGAGGTGGCGTGAAGACCGTGTGGGGAGTAACGATCGCGAGGTAAAATTGCGGAGAGTATGGGAGTCGAACCCATTCAGGAGGTTAGTCCCGCAGGTTTAGCAAACCTGTGCCTTACCGTCCGGCCCACTCTCCAATATCAAATTGATTATATCATGAGTAATACAAAATAATTGCGAGCATTATGATAAAATTGAAAGAATACATGGAGAGGTCGCATAGTGGTCTAGTGCGGCGGTCTTGAAAACCGCTAAGGGCGCAAGCTCTTCGTGGGTTCGAATCCCACCCTCTCCGCCAATTAGGAAATGTCTTTGTTGGTTCGCCCTCTGCGAGGGCTCGCCAGTCGATTTTAAAGCGGAAATTTAATTTTTTGTCTTTCAAAATAAAGTTCGAGCCGATATTTTTTAGAAATGCTCGGATTTGCGTTTTGTCGCTTTGCGAAAAAAGAATTTTGGCTTGGCTACTGGTTAAAATCATTTCTTTCAACGGTTCGAGCCAATTATTTCCCATTTGTTCAAAATCTCTTAATCTTTGTTCAATATCCAGTTTTTCGTTGAGCAGTTTTTGTTTCTTGGCTTGGTATTCTTCAAGCGTCAAATCTCCCGCCGGAAATATAAAGATCTAACAATTTTTCAATTTTCCGCTCGACCCTCCGCTTTTTGTTGACGGAGATTTTGAACAAAATTTTCGCTTTTTCTCTTGGCTTGCTCTTTTTCTTTATCTAACTCGGCGAGCATTTTTAGCCCATTTATCCGGCACAGAAACTTTTTGAATAAAATTTTTCATCTGTTCAATAAGATTTTCCTCTCTTAAATACTTCTCATCGCATCTTTCTTTTTTCTTGGTGCATCGGTAGTAGTTATGGCCTTTTTGTTTTTCTGCAGTTATCATACAGCCGCAATTTCTGCAACGCATAAGTCCGGAAAAAGCGAATTCGTATTTCCGTTTTCTCTTTTTCTTGCCTCGGCTATTCATGACTTGTTGAACAGAATCAAAAAGTTTCTTTGAAATAATTGGCTCGTGAGTTCCTTGATAAAATTCGTTGTTAAACTTAAATACTCCATAGTAGAAATGCTTTTTAAGCATTCGCTGGACACAGGAAACAGAAAGCGGTTTTTTCTATAACTTGTTATCCCACTGTCCGCCAAAAACTGCTTTATTGCTTTAATGTGTAGTCGCCGATGACATAAAGTTCAAATGCTTTTTTGATAAATAGCGCTTTTTCTTTGTCTAAATCAATTTCTTTAGTCCGATGATTGTTAAGATAGCAAAGAGGCGCGAAGCCGGGCCAAATTCCTTTTCGCAGTTTTTGGCGATGTCCCCGCTTTATGTTTTCTGAAAGATTATCAACATAGTATTTGCTTTACCCAAAGGCGATTGAAAGCATAAACTTCCCCTGTGGCGTATTCTCAAACCAAAAAGTCGGAAATTTTAAATCCTTGATTTTTTCTGTGTCCAGCAAATAAATGATTTTGCCCCCGTCTATTGAATTTCTAGCCAGTCTGTCCGGATGCCAAGCCAAAATTCCTTGGGCTTCGTCCCTTTCAATCCGAGCAAGCATTTCGCCGAAAATTTTTCGGCCAGGTTCTTTAGCAGTTTTTGCCTCGCAAAGCGAGGCGACGATTTCAAGTCTTTCTTTGGCGGCAAATTCTTTTAGCTCAGTAAGCTAAGCTTCAATACTTAAAACCTGTCTTTCTTCGCTGTCCGTTGATTTTCGAGTGTAGATAAAATACTTCATAGTTACTCCTTAAAAATTAAAAATGAAAATTCGGGAAGCCCGCTTTGGCCAGCCCCTCCGGGGCAAAGATAAAAAATTCGAATTTGCGCTTAAAATCGGCTGGCGAGCCCTCGCAGAGGGCGAGCCAACAAAGACATTTCCTAACTGGCGGTGTACGTTCGAAAAAAATCGAACTGATTTCGCCCAAAATTTGTAGGGCGGGCGGAATTCTCCCCAGATCCTCCCTTCCGCCCGCAGAAGCGACCCTTTCGGATTGAAAAACTGCCAAAGAACCTGAAAAAATATCGGCTCGAACTTCATTTTGGGCCAAAAGTGGGCTTCCCTTATTTTTAATTGGACTGTTTTCATTTTATTTGTTATCAATAGCATTGATGATTGTTAAATGCCAATATCTTTATACTAACATTATATGGAAGAAAAGAAAATGAATCAAGTCAAAACAATAGGGCAGAAAATCAAAGCATGGCGTAAAAAGAAGGACATTACGCAAGACGCTTTAGCTAAAAAGGCGGATATTCCCTATACAACTTTGGCTAAAATTGAGAGCGATGTCATTCAAAATCCATCTTTGCAAACGATAACAAAAATCGCCGATGGTCTTGGCATTTCTTTAGATGATTTAGTGAAATAAAACTGTGGCACTATTCAAAATCAACAATTCAGCAGTCAAAAAGTTAGTTGCCCGCGATTTCGATTTAGAGCGCAATCTTCAAGAACTTTTTGAAGTCAATTTGAAAGAAATTTTGAATATCGTTTTTTTGCTCATGAATACTCAACCAGTTTTGGCGGCAGAATTGACACGCTTGGCATAGATAAAAACGGATCGCCCTGCATTATTGAGTACAAGAAAAACCAAAACGATAATGTTATCAATCAAGGACTTTCATATTTGCGGTGGCTTCTTGACCACAAAGCCGATTTTGAAATTCTGTACCAAAACAAAAAAGTAGATATTGAAATTGATTGGGACTCGCCTCGTGTCATCTGCATTCCCGAAAGCTACAATAAATTTGACCTCGATACGGCAGATATTCTGCCGATCAATGTTGAGTTTTGCATTATCGTATTTACGACGAAAATATCTTGTATGTTGAGCCAGAGAATTATCAAAAAGTTAGAATTTCTACATCGGGCATAGTTAGAAAAGCAAAGCAAGGCAAATAAAAAATGAAAGCGTTACAAAAAAACATATTCTATTGATGATCACCTTGTCAGAATTGACAAGCAAACTATCGACCTATTCCAAGCTTTGCGGGAGAAAATATTATCACTTGATGAAAATATAATTGAGGAAGCGAAAGCCAAATATATTGCCTATAAAACATCAACCAATTTTACTGATATTGTTATAAAGCATTATGGGTTTTAAATTTTTTTAAATGTAAAAAGCGGACAACTTAATGATCCGCAAACTTTGGCGCGCGACCTGACAAAATCGAAACCAATCGGACACTGGGGCAATGGCGACTATGAGGTAAAATTAGAAAGTGAAGAAAATCTGGATGCCGTCTTTGCGCTTATCAAACAAAGTTATGATTTGAATAAATAAACTTTATGAAAAATATTTTAAACATTATCAAAGATTCAAATTACAGCCTTTCAATCTTTGATCAAAAGCTGGTTGATGAACTCGAAAGCAAAATCACGCTCAAAGACGGTAAGCCGTATGTTGTTTGCGTTATTCGTGATAAAGAAATTGTTTTGAAGCCGGAAGAAGTCGTTCGCCAGCTCTACGCGATGAAACTGCTTTGAAGATTACGGCTATCCAAAACAAAGAATCAAATTTGAACACCCAATCCATTTTGGCCGTGAGGTAAAATCCGCCGACATTGTGGTTTTTGATAAAGACCGCCCGACGGTTGAATACATCATCGTTGAAATCAAAAAGCCTCGCCTCCAAGATGGGAAAAACCAGCTCCGATCATACACCAACGCCACTGGCGCGCCGATTGCCGTTTGGACCAACGGTGGGCAAATTTTGCATTACAATCGCAAAGACCCGAATTATTTTGAAGACATTACCGACATTCCCAAAGCCGACCAAACGCTTGAAGATATTTTGAAAGAACGATTTACGCTCAAAGACTTAATCATCAAAGACAAAATCCCCAACGAAGGCAAATCGCTCAAAACTATTATTCAGGAAATGGAAGACGAGGTTTTGGCAAATGCGGGCGTGGATGTCTTTGAAGAAGTTTTTAAGCTGATTTTTACCAAACTGTACGATGAATTGCAGAGCAAAAAAAGACAAGATGCGGATAGAGATTTATCTTGAAGATAAACTCACCAAAGAAGACCGCGGTGATTATGAAAAAGTCAAAGAAGTTTTAGAAAAACTGGACGATTCCAGTTTCAGAGTTTTGGAGTTTAGAAACACCGGGCAGTCCGAAAGCGAACTCAAAAAGAAAATCCAAAAACTTTTTGACGAAGCCAAAGCCAAGTGGCCGGGCGTGTTTGACGAAGCAAGCCAAATCGGGCTTAGTCCTTCTCATCTTTCCGTCAGTGTTTCCAGTTTGCAGGATATCAAACTTTTCAATTCCAATCTGCAAATCATAGATGAGGCTTTTGAATATTTGGTTAATAAGTCGTCAAAAGGCGAAAAAGGACAATATTTCACGCCCCGTCATGTGATTGATATGTGCGTTAAGATGCTCAATCCAAAGCCCGGTGAATATATGGTGGACACCGCCGCTGGTTCTTGCGGATTTCCAGTACATACAATCTTTAAAATTACCGGGCATTTGTTTTCTAATACAGAAATTCCCGAAGAAGAAAAAGAAAATGTGCTTAAAGTGTTTGGTATTGATTTTGACGAAAAGGTGGTGCGTGTGGCTCGTACTTTAAACTTGATCGCCGGAGATGGTAACACCAATGTTTTGCACCTCAACAACCTTGATTATGACCGCTGGAATGAATCAATCCAAAATCGCAACTGGTATGACGTGTACGGAGCGGGACTCAGAAGGCTTGAAGCCTTGCGAAAAGATCCCAACTCTTACAAAGAATTTAATTTTGATATTCTGATGGCCAATCCGCCCTTTGCCGGAGATATCAAAGAATCACGCATCATCCACAAATACGATCTTGGCTACAACGAAAAGAACAAGCCAAAGTCAAAAGTTGGACGCGATATTTTGTTTATTGAAAGAAACCTCAATTTCTTGAAGCCGGGCGGAAGAATGGCAATAGTGCTCCCACAAGGCAGGTTTAACAATACATCGGATAAAGCCATTCGCGAATACATTGCCGAAAGAGCAAGAATCCTTGCGGTAGTCGGGCTTCATGTAAACCATTCAAACCGCATACAGGAACCAAAACCAGCGTTTTGTTTCTCCAAAAATGGAATGACGACCCAAAGGCTGGTCCTCTATGCCCAAAGGTTGACGATTACCCCATTTTCTTTGCGGTGTCGGAAAAATCAGGCAAGGATAATTCTGGCGAATATGTTTATGTCAAAAACGGCGATGGCAAGCCAAAGCTCGACAAAAACGGGCATCTTATTATTGACCACGACCTGCACAACCACGACGGCGAACTGCCAGACGGCATCGCCGAAAAGTTTATTGAATGGGCAAAACAAGAAGGTTTAAGTTTTTGGCGTTAATTATGACAAAAAAGATTTTCAAAAAGGAAAAATTGTCCTCTATAAAACAACCCAAAACGAGGTAGAGCCAAAGGTGCGATTTGAAAATGAATCTGTATGGCTTCGTCAAAATGAAATAGTTTTACTTTTTGGCAAAGAACGATCAGTTATCACCAAACACATCAATAAAATATTTACAGATAAAGAGGTTGATGAAAAAAGCAATGTGCAAAAAATGCACATTCCAAATTCCGATAAACCAGTAGAATTTTACAGTTTGGATGTGATCTTGGCGGTGGGTTACCGCGTCAATTCGTCGCGAGCCATTCATTTTAGAAAATGGGCAACTAAAATATTGAAGCAATATTTGATACAAGGATTTGCTGTTAATGAAAAACGGCTTTTAGAAGCCAAAAACAAATTTCATGAACTTCAAGAAGCAATTTTGTTTTTACAAAAACAATCAAAAAAGGAATTATTGAAAGGTCAAGAAACAGAAATTTTAAATTTGCTAGCCGATTATGCCAAAACGCTTTCTCTTTTGGAGCAATATGACAAAGGGAAACTCTTTGAGCAAAAAGGCAGGAAAACAAAATTTATCTTGCAATATGCAGATTGCCAAAAAATTATCGCCAAACTGAAGAAAGAACTCATCGCCAAAAAAGAAGCCGGCGATTTATTTGGGCAAGAAAAAGACGGAAGTTTTGAAGGTATTATCAAAGGACTCTATCAGACTTTTGGCCCAAAAGAGCTCTATCCGACCATAGAAGACAAAGCCGCGCACTTGCTTTATTTCATTATCAAAGATCACCCTTTTACTGACGGCAACAAATGATCGGCCGCTTTTTTGTTTGTCTATTTTTTGGACAAGAATAATTATTTGTTCAAAAAATCCGGCGAACGAAAAATCAACGACAACGCCCTTGTCGCGCTCGCGCTTCTTATTGCCGAAAGCAACCCGAAAGACAAAGAAGTGATGATCAAAATCATAAAAAATTTAATCGCGGAATAAGCTATGCAGTATTCAATTGTTAATTATAAATGGTTAGAGCAAGGATCACTAAGATTTGATTCGGAATACTATCACCCTAATAATTTGATTTTACTTGAAACGCTAAAATTAAAAAAACATAGCCGGATTGGCGATTTTGCATTTGTAACAGATGGTATTCATGAATATATAATTTTTGATGAAACCAGCGAAATTAATCTTTTATCTGCGAAAGCTCCCAAAGAAAATTATTTTGATTTGTCAGGCACGGGACTTATCTCAAAAACACAGGATGAAAAAATAAAAGAACGAGATTAAAAGAGAATGATATTGTGATTTCAACCGTCGGAACTATTGGTAATTGTGCCGTTGTAGATGAAAGTATTTTGCCGGCAAATTCTGATCGTCATGTTGGTATTATTAGAGTTGAACGGGATTTTCAGCCATATTTTCTTTCGTCTTTTTTGCTTTCAAAATATGGAAGGTTTCAGACATTTCGCGAATCAACTGGAAATGTTCAGCTAAATCTTTTCATTTACAAGATAAAAGAAATTATTGTACCGAGTTTGTCGCAGAATTTTCAAAAATTAATTCAGAAGATTTGTTTAAGGGCTCACAAATTAAAAAATAATTCAGTTATTCTCTACTCCCAAGCCGAAGCCTCGCTCCTTTCCGAACTGGGGCTTTTAGACTGGAAGCCGAAGCATACGCTTACTTTTGTCAAAAACTTTTCCGATACGAAAAAAGCTGAGCGGATGGACGCGGAGTATTTCCAGCCAAAATATGAGGAAATCATTGAAGCGGTGAAAAGGTATAAGGGCGGGTTTGTAAGGTTAGGCGAAGTAGCAAAAACAAAAAGGGGTTCTTTAATTTCTGATAGTTTTTATAATGAGCGAAATGGTATCCCTTATATTCGAGGGGCTGATTTTTCAAGTGGATTTTTAAATAACGATAAACTTATTTACATTGATAAATCTTTTTCTCCAAAATCTGAAACAAAAATTAAAAAAGGAGAAATTGTTTTTGCTTTAATTGGGACAGTTGGGACAATCGCATTAGTCAATGATGATAAATTTAATGGTGCTTTTATTTCAAATAATCTTGGAAAAATAACTCCAAAATTTTATAATCCAGTAGTTTTATAAGTTTTACTTCATTCTGTTATCGGCAAACTATATTTTGAAAAGGAACAAACACAAACAGCTCAACCAAAAATCTCTGATAAAGACATTGATAAATTTATTTTACCCAAATTAGAAAATAAAATAGAAAAAGAAATTGAACAGAAATACATAGAATCTCAACAAAATAAAAACCTCTCCAAATCCCTGCTTGAGATCGCCAAGCGAGGCGTGAAATGGCAATAGAAAAAGACGAGAAGGAAGCGGAAGGGTGGATAGGAGAAGAATTAAAGAAAATAAAAATAGAAATTTAAGAAAGAACTTGTCGCCAAAGAAAAACTTGAAATCGTCCAATCCGAAAGGGGTCGCTTCTCCGCCAGAGGCGAACAGGTGCGGTGGACGGAAGGGGGTCTGGGAGGAATTCCGCCCGCCCTACAAATTTTGGGCGAAATCAGTTCGAATTTTTTCGAACGTACACCGCCAGATGATTATCATGTATTATTCGCAATCTTTGGCCAACTTGCGGTAATTAAAAGCGATTCATTTTTGTCTTTAAGTTCCTGCCATATACCTTCAGTGACAAACGGAACAAATGGATGAAGGAGTTTTAAGAATGTTTTAAATCCATTAAGCAGAGCTGGAAAAGAAATAGTGCCTTTTTTGTGCTCCTCAATCGCGACATCGCAAAAATAATACCAAAATTCTTGATAGACTGTTTCTGCCGCAAGGCCTGGCCTTAACGCGTCAAGTTGTTTGGTCATTGTCTTAATGATAGCGTTAACATGCTTTTGAAATATTTTATCTCCTTTTTTTTGCAATTGGTTGTTTGCAGTTGGTTGTTGTGATTGCATCGCGATATACCTCGCCGCGTTCCAAATTTTATTTGTGAAGTTTCTCATGCCTCGTATTTTGTCTTCTCCCGTGTTTGAATCTTTTCCCGCTGTGGTGCTCATGACAAGCGCCATCCTCAGCGCGTCTGCGCCGTATTTTTCGATCACATCCATCGGGTTAATCACATTGCCTTTGCTTTTACTCATCTTCTGTCCTTTTTCATCTCGCACCAGTCCATGAAGATACACATCGGAAAATGGCACTGTTCCAGTCAGCTCAATTCCAAGCATCAGCATCCGCATAACCCAGAAAATGAGGATGTCGTATGCAGTTTCCATAATTTGGGTAGGATAGAACCGTTCGTAGTCGTTTATTCCCAAAGATTGCAGTGTAATGAACGGCCATTGGCCGGATGAAAACCATGTGTCGAAGGTGTCGGTTTCTTGCAAATAGTCTTCTCCAGGCGATGTGTCCGAAACAACATAGGAAGCGGAAACAGGAGCGGAGAGCGTTTGAAGACCAGTTCGTATTTCATTCAGCGAGTATGTTTGCAAAAGATCTTTGATTTCGCCGGAAATCAATGCGTCTTCTTTTGTCAAAAAGGTGACGCGCATCGTGGGATTGTCTCGGACAGAATACCAGGCAGGAATGCGAATGCCCCACACGATTTGGCGACTGATATTCCAGTCTTTGAGATTCTTGAGCCAGTGGAGAAGGATTTTGTCATAGCCAGGTCCATGGATGCGAACTTTTTTCTCTTTAATATGATGAATGACTTTTTTCGTAAGCGGCGACACCTTCAGAAAGAATTGCGGAAGCGGAAGTGGTTCCAAGACATTTCCACATCGATAACAGGTTGCCACCGTGTGTTTGTATGATGTGTCGATTTTTTCAAGAAGTCCGTCTTCTTTGAGGTGCTCAATTATGAGTGCGCGCGCTTTTGCCACGGGCATGCCGTGATACTGTTTTGCGCGTTCTTGATATTTTTTCAGTTTTGTTGAGAATGACGGATCGTTGATATACCACGAAAAATCCATTCGTCCAGAAAAGTCAATGATCGGCGTTATGGGAAGTTTATATCGCTTTCCAAGCTCAAAGTCGTGTGGATCATGGGCTGGTGTGACTTTCATAATGCCCGTCCCAAATGCAGGATCAACATCGGGATCTGAAATAACAGTCATTCTTATTGGTCCAAGAAGTCCTTGGATCTCGTAGGTTTTTCCAATGTGATCTTTATATCGCGGATCATGCGCGTGTACTGCGAGTGCGGTGTCGCGGAATTTTGTTTCCGGCCGAACCGTGCCGATGGTGAATGGTCCATATCGAATATAGATAAATGGATCAATTCGTTCTTCGTGTTTTGCTTCGAGTTCAGAATATCCTGTTCCGCATTTCGTGCAATAATTTATAAGTCGGAGGTCTCGATAGATGAGTCCTTTTTCGTGAAGCCGCATAAAGTTTTGAAGAACGAGTGTTACGATCTTTGGATCAAGCGTAAAACAAAAGCGGGACCAATCCGCTGATGCGCCGATGGCTTTCATTTGATTCACTGCGATATCTTTGTTTTCTTGCACATATGTCCAGATCATCTGAAAGAGGGTGTGTCTGTCAAAATCAAATCGGCTTTTTCCTTCTTTTTTGAGTTTTTTTTCAAACACAAATTGCGTTTCGATACCCGCGTGATCAGCGCCGGGGAGCCAAAGGGTCGCGTCTCCTTTCATGCGATGATAACGGATGAATATATCCTCAACAGTTAAAAACATCGCGTGACCGATGTGAAGCGGATCATTCGCATTTGGGGGCGGCATGATGATCGTAAATGGTTTTGCGTCTTTTTCTGAAGAAGGAGTGAATGCGTTTGCGTTTTCCCACAGTTTATAGATGCGTGTTTCAAACGCTTGTGCATTATATGTTTTTTCCATGGTGGTATTGTACTTGAGAGATCGCGTTTTAGGCAAGAAATCAATCTGTTTCCACGGGCAAGTCTGGCATTGCCTCCACATATCGCCATTCTGTTGGCGTTCCGATAAAGGAAGCGGCTGCCCCGATCATGACGGCGTTGTCTGTGCAGAATTCTTTTGGAGGAAAAACAAAAGGAATCGGCGATCGCTCAGCAAATTTTTCTCGCAGGCGTTCATTCGCCGCGACGCCTCCTGAAAGAAGAATTGTTTTTGCGGGGTAATTTTTTGTCGCCTTGAGGGTTTTTTCAACAAGCGCATCGGTAATGGCTTCTTGAATTTCATATGCAAACGCGTTGACTTCGTAGATTTCCTTTTCCCATTCGCGAAGCACGGCTGTTTTCAAACCGCTAAACGAAAATGATAAGGTGTCATCTCTTACAAGTGGTCGAGGAAGCGATGGACGAGTCAATCTTTTTGATGGGGCATAGCGCCTTGCCGCTTCTTCGATCGCTTTTCCTCCTCGATTGCCAAACCCTAAGAGTCGAGCTGTTTTGTCAAACGCTTCTCCTGCGGCGTCGTCTATTGTCCCGCCAAGCCATGCAAGCGATGATGCGGTTTGCATATAAAACAGTTCTGTGTGACCGCCAGAAACAACGAGCGCCAGCGCTGGAAATTCAATCTCTGGCGTTGATTGTCTCTCTTGTTTAATGAAATTTGCGTAGATATGCGCGTGGACATGATTGACAGGAATAATTGGTTTATTCGCGATAAACGCGATAGTTTTCGCGGCTTCAACGCCGACAAGAAGAGAGCCAATTAATCCCGGGCCAATGGTTACCGCGATCGCGTCAATTGATGAGAGCGGGTGGTGCTTGAATGTTTCTGAAAGCATTGGGATGATATATTCGACTTGTTTTCGTGCGGCGAGTTCTGGAAGAACGCCGCCGAAGGATTCATGCAGAGACGAAGAAGAAGTAAGGAGCTGAAAAAGAACGTGCGTTCCATCTTGAACAATCGCGATGGCGGTTTCATCAAACGATGTTTCTATGGCAAGGATTTTCATGGTGATATATTATTCCAAACCAATAAGTTTCGCGAGTTGAGAGGTTGATGGCGTGTGAATCTTTGGAATTTCAATGACTTTCGTGTTGATTTTCTCTGCCTGTTTTTTCTTATGCGAAAGATATGGGTCTCCTTCTGTCGCGGCGATGATTGACGGACGGATATCGTTTACTAATTGTTCATAATCACTGTCTTGCGTCATGGTTGGGAGCATGAGGACTTCATCAACAACGGTGAGAGATTCCAACATAATTTTCCGTTGTTCTTGCGTATGAATCGGACGAAGCGGACCTTTCCGTCTTCTCACATTTTCATCAGATTCCAACGCGACAATGAGGCGATCTCCAAATGTTTTTGCTTGTATGAGAAACATAATATGTCCGTAGTGAAGCATATCAAAACATCCGCCGACAAGGACAACGCGTTCTTTTTGTTTCCGATGCTGATATTGTTTGGTGTGTTCAGTTGACATGGGTGAGACTATACAGGTGTTTTACAGTTCGCGCAAGGCGCTATTGCGTTCCCACAAGGTAAATTGCTCTCCATGGCCGGTAGACTGAAACAAATTCTTTATTCTGAAGAATATCATCGCCCCGAGTGACTCTATAGGTAAAGACCGTTCGTGCGCCCCACGCCGCCCAATCAACTTGTTTTGTGACGCCTCGGGGAAGCATCGGGTCTTCTTGATAGAGAGGAAGTGGGGGAGGGGTTTGGCTCAGGATTTGATGGTTGAGTATCTCTGCTTTTCTGCCGTCTTTTGTTCCATAGAGTTCTATCGTGAGTGTTGATCGCGATTTATCAACAGTCGCTTGAATAAGAATGTGAGATGGAGTGTCGTTTTTGATTTTTAAATCTACAGACGGCGCGTACACGGTCGCGTCTAGTCCAGGTTTGAATCCGCCCTGCTCATAGTATTGCACGCGATACGCGTGCGGTTGGCGTTCAATAATAGGAAGTCCAGCGTTTAGCGCCGCGCGAAAGAGCGTTGTCGACCCTTGACAGACTCCTCCTCCATCGCCGAGAACCGTTCTTCCGTTTTTGATGATGTACGCCGGTTGCCATCCAGTTGCTTGCGAGATATCCCCCATGAGCTTGTTGTAGGAGATAATATTTCCCGGGGGAACGAGAACGCCATGCATTTTCCGTGCAGAAAGTTCAATATTGTGCACTCTGCTTGGAATTGAACCGGCGAATTCCGAATGCCCAACGCCGATCCGTTCTTTGATGCCAAAAGTATTAGTCTTTTCCGTTGTTATTGACGGGTGAATCGCGTCAATGGCAAGAGGGATAGCGAATCGGTTATTCTCTAAATAAGGAATATCCCGAAGAAGATTTTCAAATTGAATCTCGACGACTTCTATATTTAATCTTCTTCCCGGAGACGCTGGTTTAAATTCTACCACTTTTCCATCGGTAAATGTGAACCGAGCGTCTTGCGGTGGAACGAATACTTTTTCCGTAAGCGGTTCCAGCATTTCTCTCAACGCTGCTTTATCCCATCGAAAGTATGGTGTGATATGGATAGGTTTTTGAAAGATTTTTGTATAAGTGTCTGAAAATATGTTTCCTGATCGTCCAACAAGATACGCTTGCCGCGTGATAAGTTCAGCGTCGTAACCAATGTCTAATTCTTGTCCAGAAACTGTGGCAATCGTGGAGTCTAACTGAAATTCAAAGATGGCTTCTTTGTATGGAATGTTTCTTGATTCCCACATTGAGCGAAGTTCTTCTTGGTTTATTCCGCCAATATACTGATTGTTTATAAATACATTTGGGTATATCTTTTCTTTATATTGCGTATCAAGATGCCATACGCGGGCAATGGTGATTGTGATTATAAGAAACGAAACAAGCAAGATAAGAACTATTGTTGAGAGTGTTATATCTCTTCCTAGATGAAATATTCTTTTATGGTTATTATGGTTGATTCTCATAATATTGTTGTTTTATAGTAGATGTATTATATGGGGATAAACGATCAAAATACACCACCAAACGATGCACAAAATCCTTCTTCTGATTCTCCGTCTGGAACGTTTGTTATACCCGATATCGAACCGTTTGATGCTCCATCTTCTCCGCCGCCATCCAGTATGCCTTCTCAAGATTTTTCAAGTGCCAATGTGTTTCCTGATCCTTCCGATTTGTCTTCTCAAGTATCGCAAACTCAGTCCTCATCGTTGCCGTTGCATCAGACTGTTGTTGTTGAAGAAACGCCTGAAAATATCTCACTTCCTCAAGGTGATACGTCAGCAATGCCATCTCAGGTTCTTCCTGAAAATCCGATTCCTCCATTAAATAACGATATACTTCCGCAAGGGTATATTCCACAGGGACTTATGCCGAATGTTGATCAGGCGAAAGCGGATGTTTCTAACGGCGGCGCTCCGCCAACAATGCAACCGCCAAACGACGCTTCTCAATTTCAGCAAAAGCCGTCTCGCGGATTTGGAAAAAAGATCCTAATAATCTTAATTATTCTTTTTGTTCTTGGCGGTATTGGCGCGGCTGGTATGTTTGGACTTCGGATGATTCAAGATCGTCAAGAAGTAACGATTCAGTATTGGGGATTGTGGGAAAACCCTGAAATAGTCGCTCCAGTGATTGCTGAATTTGAATCTCAAAATCCAACGATCAAAGTTCGATACACAAAACAGAGTCACAGACAGTATCGAGAGCGATTGCAAGCCGCGATTAATAGAGGAGACGGTCCCGATGTGTTTCGTTTTCATGCTACATGGGTGCCAATGTTAAAGAATGAAATTGAACCGATACCTGCTGATGTTGTGAGTCCGAGTCAATTCACGTCTCAGTTTTATAAAGTTGCCGCGCAAGATCTTCTTGCCGGTTCAACGCTATGGGGAATACCGATCATGATTGATGGACTTGGATTATATGTAAATGACGATATATTTTCCGCAGCTGGATTGACACCGCCTCAAACGTATGAGGATTTATTGGCGGTTGTTCCTTTGCTTACCGTAAAGGATGGCAATACGATCATTACTTCGGCGATCGCGTTGGGGACAACCAATAATGTTGAGCACTTCAGCGATATTCTTGCGCTTATGATGATGCAAAATGGGGTGAGGCTTACAAATCCGACGGGAAGAGAGGCAGAGGAAGCCCTCTTATTTTACAAAAAATTTGCGAATCCAACTGATCCACTTTACACATGGAACAGCCTCCTCGACAATTCGATTGTTTCGTTTGCGAATGGACGGGTAGCTATGATCTTCGCTCCATCGTGGCGGGTGTTTGATATTAAAGAAATTAATCCTTCTCTTCGATTTCGTATAGAGCCAGTTCCTCAGTTGCCTGGAAACACCGTGACATGGGCTTCGTATTGGGTCGAAGGAGTTTCCAGTAAAAGCAAGCACAAAAAACAGGCAATGAGGTTTTTGCAGTACATTACAAGCAAAGAATCGGTTATAAAGTTATATACCGAAGCGTCAAAGCAACGTCTTTTTGGCGAGCCGTACGCGTTGGTTGAGCTTGCTAATACTGTAGAATCAGATCCGTTTGTCGGAGTGTTTATCCGACAAGCGCCGAACGCCCGGTCGTTTCCTCTTGCGTCATTAACGCATGATAATGGGATTAATGATCGAATGATTCAATACATGATCGACGCGGTGAATAGTTTGGATAAAAGCGTTCCGCCGTCTCAAGCGTTAGACACGATGGCGAAAGGGTTTCAGCAAGTGTTATCGTCATATGGTTTAATTGGCGGTGGATCTCCTCGATAGGATAACTTCATGACATGGACAGTTCGTCAGTCCGTTATCGCGACGCTTGCGTACGCGCATCTCTTTGATTATCCCTTGACGCATGAAGAATTACAGAGATGGTTGATTACTGATACAGAAAAAGATACTGCTTCGCTTGCGTTGTTGCGAAGGGTTGCTCAGTGTCATGAAGGATACTTTGGGTTATCTCGCATAAAAGATCATGTTCGTCAAAGAAAACAGCGTTTTCATGCTTCTCAGGAGAAAATGCGCATCGCGAATCGTGTCGCAAAAACGCTTTCATATATTCCAACAATTCTTCTGGTTGGTGTAAGCGGCGGACTTGCGATGAATAACGCGGATCCAGACGATGATATAGATGTTTTTATCATTTCTGCTCCGCGCGTATTATGGATTACTCGGTTATTAACGCTTTGCGTTCTTGAACTCCTTGGCAAACGGAGAAAGTTTGGAGACACACATGTGAAAAATTTAATTTGTGTGAATATGATTATGGACTCCAACAATCTTGATCTTCCGCATGAGGAACGAGATTTGTATAGCGCTCATGAAGTGCTTCAGATGATTCCCCTGGTAAATAAAAGAAATGTGTATCAAGTGTTTCTTCGTGAAAACGCGTGGGTTCAACGATATCTCTATTACGCGTGGCAACAGAATATGGTTGCTTACAAGGATTTCAATGATAGGAAAAATAGAACAATTTGTGCTCTTAGCGATATTTTTATTGCGTTGGTTCGGTTATTTGAATATCCAGTGAAGCACATGCAGCTTTGGTATATGCGACGGCATAAAACTACAGAGAAAATTACTGACGGTATGCTTCGATTTCATCCAAAGGATACTCGAGCGTTCATAAAACAAAGGTATATTTCCTTACTCAGGAAGTGCAAAATCCCTCTTGACAGACGATTTCTTCGATCGCTAAAATAGCACTTGCTTCAAGAGATTGCTAACTTGCCCATAATAATGTAATGTATTGAGGCAATAAAGAGTCGGTAAAAAATCGCATTCATAAATCCAAATGAAACAGTGTCAACTGTTTACACAGAAAGGAGGTTTGTATGGCAACAATAAACATACAGCCACTATTTGATCATGTATTAATTAAACCTTCCAAGGCGGAGGATATGCTTCCGTCGGGAATTGTTCTTCCTGATACCGCTAAGGATAAACCGCAGATGGGAGAAGTTATGGCGGTTGGTCCCGGTGCGGTTGATGAACACGGAAAAACGATTCCGATGGTGGTCAAAGTTGGACAGAAGGTTATGTATAAAAAGTGGGGAGGAAATGAAGTAAAAGTTCAAGGAGAAGAATGGATGATCGTTGAACAAAAAGACATTTTGGCAATTGTTCAATAATAAAAAGTATATATCGTAGATTTTAATAATTTTTGTAAAAAAGGAGGTATTTATGGCAAAACAAATTAAATTTGGAGACGACGCCAGACAATCAATGATTCGCGGCGTCAACACGCTTGCCCGAGCGGTTGTTACCACGCTTGGTCCAAAAGGACGCAATGTGGCGCTTGATAAAAAATGGGGCGCGCCAAATGTTATTCATGATGGCGTAAGCGTCGCAAAAGAAATCGAGCTGGAAGATCCCTTTGAGAACATGGGCGCGCAGCTTGTCAAAGAAGCTGCAAGCAAAACAAACGATGTCGCGGGAGACGGAACAACAACAGCGACACTTCTTGCGCAATCCATTGTCAACGCTGGATTTAAGAATATTACCGCTGGCGCAAATCCGATGATTATCAAAATCGGGCTTGAGAAGGCGGTAGAAGCGGTTGTTGAAGAGATCAAAAAGATGAGAAAAACAATTAAAGATGCGGATGTCGCGAAAGTTGCTACCATCTCGGCTCAAGACGAACGGATTGGAAGTCTTATCGCTGAAGCGTTGTCAAAAGTAGGGAAAGACGGCGTTGTGACCGTTGAAGAAGGAAAAGGATTGACGATGGAAATCGAATACAAAGAGGGAATGGAATTTGACAAAGGATACGCGTCTCCCTATTTTGTGACCGATCCATCTCGCATGGAAGCGAAAGTTGACGATCCATATATCCTTATTACGGATAAGAAAATATCGGCGATTTCCGATTTGCTTCCATTCTTAGAAAACTTTATCAAAGTATCTAAGAATCTCGTCATTATCGCTGATGATATTGAAGGAGAAGCGCTTGCTACTCTCGTGGTCAACAAGATGCGCGGGACATTTAATGTCCTAGCGGTAAAGGCTCCGGGATTCGGAGACAGGCGAAAAGCGATGTTGCAGGATATCGCGATTCTTACCGGCGGAACCGTGATCTCCGAAGATACTGGTCGAAAGCTTGAAAATGTGACTGTTGATGATTGCGGTCGAGCCGACAGCGTCTGGGCGGACAAAGACAACTGCCGAATCATTGGCGGAAAGGGAGATCAAAAAGCGTTGCAAGCGCGAATCGATCAAATCAAGAGAGAAATCGAGGAAACAACCTCAGATTTTGATCGAGAAAAATTGCAAGAACGACTTGCAAAGCTCGCTGGTGGTGTGGCGGTAATCAATGTCGGCGCCGCGACGGAAGTTGAAATGAAAGATAAAAAAGAGCGAGTCAACGACGCAGTCGCCGCGACGAAAGCCGCGCTTGAAGAAGGAATTGTTCCCGGCGGAGGAGTCACGCTTCTTCGCGCTCGTCATGTCCTTCCAAAGCTGAAGGATTCTCTCAAACAAGAAGACGAGAAGATTGGGGTCGACATCCTCTATCAAGCGCTTGCCGAGCCAATTCGCTGGATTGCGAAGAACGCAGGCGCTGATGAAGGATGGATCATGAAGACCGTTGAAGAAAACAAAACAGTTGACTATGGATTCAACGCAATGACAATGAAGTTTGAATCCATGTTAAACGCTGGCGTCCTTGATCCGGCGAAGGTGACCAGATCTGCGGTGCAAAACGCGGCGTCTGTCGCCATGATGATTTTGACAACAGAAGCGTTGGTCACTGATATTCCTGAAAAGAAAGAGAATGCTGGCGGAAATATGCCAGGCGGTATGGGTGGCATGGATTATTAATAGACAATTGTCATATCAACATAAAAAAGGCTCTCAAAAACCGAGAGCCTTTTTTATGCGTAGTTGAGCATATAATAGAAAGTATGTTTTCTCTTGAAGATCTTTCAACAGACGACGGATTGATTCATCAAGGTATTATCGCTGAACCTGAAGAAGGAGGAAGCGTCGCGATTGCGTGGATTCATGGATTGACTGGAACGTTTTATGGGAATGTTTCGTTGATAACCGAGCTTGCTCGTCAAACGGTTCGTCACAAGATGGCGTTTGGAAGTTTTAATACGAGGGGGCACGATATGATCGCTGGATTTCGGAAGATTGACCCAACGCGTCTGCAGGGATATGGATACAGAACAATCGGAGCTGGGTACGAGGTGTTTGAGGAATGCGTGCAAGATATTGACGCGGTAATCCGGTATTTCCTTCAGAAGGGATATCAAAAGGTTATTCTCGTTGGGCATAGTTCTGGAGCGAATAAAGTGTGTTATTACGCGGGAAGCGGAAAAAGATCATTTCTTCACGGCGTTGCGCTTTTTTGTCCAATAAGCGATCGATTGGATCCGTATGTGGACAAAACCGAAATACAGCGCAAAAAAGAACGTTGTCGATCTCTTATCGCTTCTGGAAAAGGAGACGAATTATTGACGGATTTACATTTTTTTCCATTGACGCCAAAGCGATATCTAATCCTTATGGACGATCACTCGATTGAAGACCAGTTTGGGTATGGAGATTCGCCTCCTCGCATGCCATATTACGAGCGTATTCGCCTTCCCCTTTTTGTGTTATTCGCGGAGCGAGATGAGTATGCGGATCGTCCTGTTCGCGATATCAAAACAGTGTTTGACGCAATGCAACGGAGTTCGTGGTACGCGTCAACGATTATTCCTGAAAGTTATCACTCTTTGCGCGGATTTGAATCATCATGTGTCACGTCTCTTTTCTCATGGATTCAGACCATTCCAAAATAATATGGTATAATACAGGTTGTCCTTAGGAAGCATGTGAAATTTGTGCACTTCCTTCTTAGAAGGAGAAAGCGTCCATGTTCGTGTTCTAAGGAGGAAGGAGGGGTTCTATGAACCTGTTTGTTGGGAATATTCCCTACAGTATGACGGATGATCGTCTTGCTGAATTATTTTCTCAAGCTGGCACTGTGGTGTCCGCGAAAGTTATCTCCGATCGATACTCTGGACGATCCAGAGGTTTTGGATTTGTTGAGATGGCAAATCATGAGGAAGGAAAAAAAGCCATCGAAATGTTTCATAATCAGCACGTTGATGGAAGACCGCTTGTTGTGAATGAAGCGCGACCTCGAGAACAACGATCGAGACATTCGTAAAGCGAAACAATTATCTAAAAAATATTTTTTTGATGTTCAATCATATCCCACGAGAATTTATTTCGTGGGATATTTACAATCTAAACTAAGAGGTCTTTAATTGCGTTCTTGCAATGGAAGCGGTTTATTCTCTTGTGATATAAGTACCATATGGCAAATCATGTGTCTTCTGATGTTGTTGTGATCGGAGGTGGAGTCTCGGGACTTGCGACAGCAACTCTTCTTGCCTCAAGAGGATGGCGGGTGCGATTGTTTGAAAAACAACCAGTGTTAGGCGGTCGAGCTGCTGTGTTAAAGAAAGATGGTTTTTCTTTTGACATGGGACCGTCGTGGTATCTTATGCCGGAAGTGTTTGAATCATTCTTTCAACTGTTTGGTAAGTCGTCATCAGACTATTACGATCTTATTCGTTTAGAACCTCGATATCGGGTGTATTTTCATGATGGTAGTGTAGTTACATTGAATGATTCTCTTGAGCAGAATCAAGAAGTGTTTGATGCCATCCTTCCCGGATCAGGAAAAAAACTTATTGCGTATTTGGAGCAAAAACGGCTGGCGTACGAATCGGTTGTTCGTTTGATTTGGCAAGATATTTTTTCATGGAAATTTTTTTTCGATGTAAAAAATATCAAAGATATTCAAACATTTCTCCGCGTGTTTTCATTGAAAAGTTGGCATGATGAAGCATATGCATACTTTCGCGATGATCGTCTGGCAAAAATTCTCACATTTCCGTCTGTGTTTTTAGGTGGATCGCCATATGCAACCCCATCGTTTTATAGTATTTTGTCGTGGGCGGATTTTGGTCAAGGTGTTTGGTATCCAAAAGGAGGGATTGGGATGGTTATTTCCGCGTTAGAACAACTTGCGCGATTGTTTGGAGTTGAGATTCATACGGGTGAAGATGTGCAACATATTCGTGTTAAAGACGGACGAGTATCTGGAGTGAGGGTGGGTGATCGTGTCTATGATGCTTCTGTTGTTGTTGGTGCTTGCGATCTTCATCATCTCGAAACACAGTTGCTCCCAAAAGACTATCAGTCATGGGATGAACAATGGTGGAGAAAAAAGATGATTGGCATATCGGCGCTTCTTGTCTATCTTGGTATTCAGAAAAGGTTGAAACATTTTGTTCACCACACTTTGTATTTTTCTTCTGATTGGAAGAAAAATTTTTCAGATATTTTTGACGCGCGATCCATTCCTTCCGATCCGTCGTTTTATGTTTCCGCTCGTTCTGTTACCGATCGATCAATTGTTCCAAAAGAGGCCGATGAATTATTTCTTCTTATTCCTCTTGGAGCTCGTGGTGATTACGCCTCGTCGGAGCTTGCCGCATTGGCTGATGCGGTGATTGAAAAAATAGAGTCGTTTTCCGGAGAATCGTTTTCTGGGTATATTTGTGTTAAGGAATTGTTTAGACCAGATCAGTTTCATGATCGCTACCATGCGTATGGCGGAACAGCGTTGGGGCTTGCGCATACATGGACACAATCGTTATGGTTTCGTCCGCGGAATAAAAGCGCAAAGATTTATGGATTGTATTACGCCGGTCAATATGTTCAACCGGGCGTTGGAGTTCCTATGACGCTTATTTCCGCGAAGCTCGTCGCTGATCAAATCGGCGCTCCGACATCTGACAAACAAGGGATTTTTCAGCGAGGAAGCGTGACGTATTATTATTCAAGCATATTCTTCCGAGGACAAGTAAAAGAAGATGTGTTTGCATTGTACGCGTATGTTCGTACTGTTGACGATCTGATTGATTGTCCAACGCCTGATACCGACGCATTTGAATCGTTGTGGAAAGAGACTCGGTTGTGTTGGAAAAATGGAGCAACAGAGCATCAAACTGTTCGAGAATTTATTTCTCTTGCGAAGCGAAAACAATTTGATTGGAAATGGATTGAAGCATTTTGGACATCGATGAGAGGTGATCTCACGAAACGATCGTACATGAAATTTTCAGAATTAGAATCGTATATGTATGGCTCGGCTGAAGTAGTCGGGTTGATGATGGCAAGAATTCTTGATCTTCCAGAATCGGCGAATGAAACCGCTAGACTCCAAGGAAAAGCCATGCAATATGTCAATTTTATTCGCGATGTTGCGGAAGATGAAGGCCTTGGAAGAAATTATTTAGGATACACCGAAGAGATTAGGCGAGATCCAAAACAATGGGGCTCGTTTATTCGAGCGCATATCAAGGCGTATAAACGAATTCAGCGTCAAGCTGAAAAAGGGTTTTCGTATATTCCAAAGCAATATAGACCGCCGATTCAAGCAGCTGCAGAGCTGTATGAAAAAACCGCAGATGCTATCTATGCTGATCCAATGATTGTTTGGAAGAAAAAAGTTAAACCTCCAAAGATTCGCGTTATCGCAGAGGTGTTGCGACAATTCATTACATGAACAGCGAATATTTGCTATTTAATTGCCTTATTCTTGGAAGCTCTCTTCTTGGACCATTGGTATATAAAGGAGGAAAATTCCCTCATATTTTTTCAGCATTAGCGTCGATTATTCCAGTGGCGTTCGTGTATATCTTTTGGGACGCGTTGGTTACAGATATATGGTGGAGTTTTAATCCTTTATATACATTAGGAATAATCATTGGACCGCTTCCTATCGAAGAAATATTATTTTTCTTCACGGTGCCGTGGGGATGTCTTGTCTTATGGGTGAACGCGAAGCATCACTTTCCTCGAAAAATTTTTCTTGTCCCATTGGTCGCGAGATATGGAAGTGTGTTGCTTTTCTTTATTGTCGGAGTGTATGCGTATGTGAATCGTTTGTGGTATTTATTTTCTGTGTTTATTCTCTGTGGGTTCTTATTGTCATTCTTTTTCCTTTTTCGAAAAGGATACATATCGTCTGTCGCGATGATATTTACTGGTATAGTGATTGGTTTGACGGTGATATTTAATGGGTACCTTACCGCAAGGCCTATTGTTATCTACGATTCTGCGTATATGAGCGGCATCAGAATTTTTTCCATGCCGATCGAAGATCTCTTTTATGGATTTTCGCTTCTTTGGTTGGTGATATGGGGATACGAGTGGATCCAAAGCATCCGATCGGTTTTCTATGAAAAAGAATGAGATTGTCTTCCATAGTCCAACGTATGGTCTTGTGACGCTTGATGAGTTGTCTGAGAGAATTAAGTCCTTTGTTTCGTTTGACGAGGATCAAGCATACCGGTTGGTTGTTGGAACAGACTCTCAAGTAAAAGAATCAGGTGGGGTTGACTTTGTTACGGCAATTGTTGTTCATAAAAAAGGGAAAGGCGGTATTTACTTTTGGAGACGGGTTGTAAAACACCAACGATACGCGCTTCGTCAACGGATGTATGAGGAAGCAATATATTCTCTTGAAACTGCCGAAACAATTCTCAATTTATTTGAAAAAGACGGGATAACGAAGTATAATGTAGAAATACATGTTGATATCGGTCCGTCCGGCGAAACAAAAGACATGATCGCAGAAATTGTTGGAATGATTCGCGGGTCGGGATATATCGTTAAAACAAAACCAAACAGCTACGGCGCAAGTAAAGTCGCCGATAGACATACATAATGTTCCTGCCTTCAATCGCGTTCCTGTCCCGCGTTATATACCATATTATGAAGAATCTCGCAATTTTTTCTATTTTAGCTATAGTAACCATCGCCGCGCTTCTATCGTGGGGTATCGTAAATAGAAGTCAACCAAGACGTGTCGTGAATAATCAACAGCAAGAGGTGACTTCTACACCCACTCCAGAAATAGGAAGGTCGCTTCGACAACTCATTGATGAACGATTACTAGGCAGAGCGCCAACTATTACCCCGCAACCAACCATGGTAATTATCGCCAATCAACCAAATCCTACAGGGGTTACTCTATCTCCAGCGCCGACTTCATCACAACCTGATCAAACAAAAGGAGGACAACCTGTTTCAACACCGCAACCAACGCGGATGCCGACTCCCACTCAGCAGCAAGTTGTTCACGGAGGAAATACGATTGTGTACACAGACTCCGGATTTTCTCCCGAGACGCTTTCAGTGAAATCCGGAACAATGGTTGCATTTGTTAATACAAGCCGTCAACAAATGTGGATAAAAAGTAAGCAAGGAGATATCGACATGGGGCAGGCCATTGGTTCAGGAGGCGTGTTCGAATATCGTTTCGTTTCGTCTGGAGAATGGGAAATTTTCAATTCCGGTGTTTCTCAACACACAATGAGAATTTTTGTCACAAATTAATCTTCTCTTTTATCTTGACTGGTTATATTGAACTGCTGATTTTTTTGTTTCTGTGTTGGGGTAGGAGAAAATCCGCACCAGTGTCTCGGTTCAGTTCCTTGAATGAAATATTCAACGCGGTTGCCGTAACATGGAATGGCAATAACGCGATCTGGTTTTAGTTGTATTTCATCAGGTCTTTCTTCGAGAAGTGTTTTCATGATTTCATGCCAAATCGGCGCCGATCCAGTGATTCCTGATGTAAGATAGGGATGCATTGGTTTATTATCATTATTACCGACCCATACGGCGACAACATATGATGGCGTGTATCCAATTGTCCAGTTGTCTCGTTTTTGATCGGTTGTTCCTGTTTTGACCGCAACGGTTTTTCCGGGTATGACAAGTTTCGAGTTTGGTCCAAACGCTTGTGTTCTTGCCCAATTATCGCTCAAAATGTTTGTAATGATCCATGCTGTTTCAGGAGAGAGCGCTTGCACAGGAGATGGTTGCTGTATAGAGAGAGGTGTTCCTTTACAATTTTCAATTGATTGTATCGGGATAAGATCCACGCGCGTTCCAAGATTCGCGAGCGTTCCATATACTTCTGCCATATCAATCATGGTCACTTCTCCTCCTCCAAGCGTTAACGAGAGTCCGAAGCGATTGCGTTCTTTCCATGTGTCAATGCCCATTTGCTCTCCTTGCGCAATCATTGCGTCAATGCCAATCATGTGAAGTACTCGCACCGCGGGGATGTTGTAGGAATTTCCCAGCGCGAGACGCGTTGGAACTAGTCCATGAAATCGTCCGTCGTAATTCACAGGTTTATATGGCGGTTGATCGGGAAGATCGTATGAGACGGGAAGATCTTCAAAAATTGTTGCCGCAGTAATTTTTTTATCTTCAATCGCTTTTGCGTAGGTAACAACTTTGATGCTTGATCCCGGTTGTCTTAAAGAAGTTGTAACATTGACATTGCCATCATTCTGTGTGTCAAAGTAATTGTTGCTTCCCACCATCGCAAGAATTTCGCCGGTCTTTGGATTGGTTACGAGCGTCGCGCCGTTTGTTACTTGAAGATTTGCAAGTATTTTAATATTGTTAGCGACAATGGATTCAATCTGTTGTTGAAGTGGCAAATCAAGCGTTGTTACAACTCGTAACCCCCCTCGTTCCACAAGAGTTTTTCCATACCGTCGTTCAAGGTAATCTTTGACATACCATACAAAATGTGGTGCTTGGATCGATATCTTTGGTTGCACGAATATCAGCGGTTGCTGTTTCGCTTCTTGCGCTTGTTCTTCAGTGATATATCCATCTTCAACCATTCGACGAAGGACATTATGTTGTCGTTCTATCGCTTTTTCTTTATTTCCTGAAAATGGACTGTAGAGCGAAGGTGATTGAGGAAGACCGGCAAGAAATGCCGTTTCGGCAAGCGTGAGGTCTTTGACAGATTTTCCAAAATATGTTTGACTTGCTGATTCAATCCCCCATGCGGTTCCGCCGAAGGAAACCTCATTGAGGTACATCTCAAGAATCTGTTCTTTTGTGTACAATCGTTCTGTCCAATAGGCGAGGATAAGTTCTTTGATTTTTCTCTCAAGAGTTATCTCCGGCGTAAGAAGCGTTGATTTGACAAGCTGTTGCGTGATTGTTGAGCCGCCTTGGAGTTGTTTTTTTAATATGGTTTCTCTCGTCGCTCGTATAATCCCGGAGAGCGAAAAGCCGTTATGGATAAAAAAATCCTTATCTTCAATAGCGATTACCGCGTTTTTTATAGTATCCGGAATTTCTGTGAGAGGAATAGGTGTTCTGTTTTCTTCATCGAAAATTTCATATAACAGAATGCCATTGCGATCAAATAGTTTTGTTGTTTTTGGAATATGACGATGTTTCAAAAGATTGGGATGAGGGAGGCCTGAAATAATGATGTACATACTTATCGGCACAATCGCGCAAAGAATTATTCCTATGCTTCCTAGGAAGAGATAAAAGAGTATGCGTATAATTCTGTACTTCTTTAATCTCTGTTTTTTTTCATCGTTTTTTCTTTTCGTTGCTTGAATCGCGCGTTTTAGGCGAATATGAAGAAAAAGATGCATCATTGAAAGGCGAATTCTTACCTTTTTATATGTCTTCTTTATGATGTGTCGGCAAATACGAAGCATGATACGGAATGCGTGCTTCGCTCTTCTTTTTTTCTTTCTCATAGATACATCGTGCTTATATCATGAAGAAAATGAGAGAGACAATATAGAAAATATCTCGTCTTGTTGAGATATATATGTTTTTCGTATTCAGAAGGTTATCGCACGAATGTTGGTCTTCTACCTTCTTGTGGGCAGTCAAGACAGTATGTGGAAAACGCGTCTTTCACCACTTGTCGTTCTTGCAGTTCTGTGTTTTCTGTTTTTCCCGGTTCGGCGATATTTTGTGTTTCTTTATCGATAATGGCAAATTGTCGTAGTTGCTCTCGTTCTTTTGGTACGGTTCCTTCAATAAAATATTCAAATCGCGTCGCACATCCTTTGTCTCCGTTTTCATTTGGTGGCAATAATCCTGTGATTGCGCATACTTCGGTGCCGACGACGCCTGATGGTTTTTGCGGCCACATGTCAGGTTTTCCTTCTAATACTTTTCTCATCAATTTGTTCCAAATTGGAGCGGCGCCAGTCACGCCGGAAACAAGAGATCGATTCATTGGGCTATAGTCATTATTGCCAACCCATACTGCGACGAGGTAGTTCGGTGTGTATCCAATCGTCCAGTTATCTCGAAGATCGTCAGTTGTTCCGGTTTTTACTGATACGGCTTTTCCCGGAATGACAAGGTTTGAGTTTGGTCCAAACGCCGCGGACCGCGCGTTATTGTCAAGCAAGATATGAGAAATGAGAAAAGCGGTTTCCGTTGAGATGACGCGTTCACCTTGAATGACCGATTGCGATGGGGGATCCCTATTAAGATTTTCGTCTTTATATTTTTCAAGAATGGCTCCATTTTTGTCAACGACGCGAAGAATCGCGACAAGATCTTTTCGTATGCCGCCATTTGCAAACACGCTGAATGCCTCTGCCATATCTGTCATACGAACTTCTCCGCCGCCGAGCGTGAGGGATAGACCGTATCTGTCTGGATTTTTAATCGTGTCAAGACCGAACGCGCTTGCCGAGGCGACAAAATCTCTTACGGTGTTCATTTTGAGCATTTTTACCGCGGGGATGTTGTAGGAATTTCCGAGCGCGAATCGAAGGTGCACAGGGCCGCGAAACGATCCGTCATAATTTTTGGGGCAGTACGACGGTTGTCCCGGTCCTCCGGCAAAACATGTGGGGATATCCAAGAACATCGTTGCTGGAGTGACGAGTTTTCGTTCTATGCCCATGGCGTAATTGATGGGTTTGATTGCCGAACCGGGTTGACGAAGCGCTGTGGTGACATTGAAGTTTCCAGAAGGTGTGGCGAAGTAGTCGGCGCTTCCAACCATCACCAGAATTTCTCCTGTTGCTGGTTTTGTGATGAGCGCTGCGCCGTTGCCAACGCGAAGTCTTTCTAGGGATTTAATTTCTGCCGCGACCGTGGCTTGCGCGTATTCTTGAAGAGGCAAATCTAATGTTGTTGTAACGCGTAACCCGCCTCGTTCAACTCTTGCTTGTCCATATTTCTGTTCAAGGAGATGCTTGACATACATGATGAAATGTGGCGCTTTAATATTTGTCTCTTGTTTGTAAACAAGCGGTTCGTTTATCGCCGCATCAGCGTCTTCTTGGGTAATGTACTTATCTTCCACCATTCGTCGAAGCACATCTTTTTGTCGTTCCTTCGCTCGTTCTGGATGTGGTCCAAACGGCGAATAGAGAGATGGCGCTTGTGGAAGTCCGGCAAGAAGCGCCGACTCAGCAAGCGTTAACTCTTTGGCTCGTTTGCCAAAGTATTTTTGCGCCGCCGACTCAACCCCCCATGCCGTTCCGCCGTACGGCACTTGATTCAGATATAGTTCAAGAATTTTTTCTTTTGGATATTGCATTTCCACAAGGATTGCGAGAACAATTTCTCGAAGTTTTCGTTGCACGGTCCGTTCCGAAGAAAGTAACGCGTTTTTTACCAATTGTTGGGTGATGGTTGATCCGCCTTGCAACTGTCTTCCTGTGATTGTTGCTATCGCGGCTCGAAGTATCCCTCCAATGGGGTTAACGCCTTGATGCTGATAAAATGTCTTGTCTTCTATCGCGATTGTCGCTTGTTGAAGATGAAGAGGAATATCGGAAAGAGGGATGTAGGTTCTATTTTCTTCCGCAAAAATGTCAAATAAGAGCGTTCCGTTTCGGTCGTATATTTTTGTCGCAAGCGGAATGTCATACTCGCCAAGTTTAGTTGGAGAAGTGAGATCTTTGAAAATAAAAAAATAGAGGAAGACAATAAAGCCAATCGCCATTGCCGTTCCTCCCATGAGAATCATTCGGAATTTGTTGCGATTATGGAAATTTTGGAATCGCCATCGTTTTGTTGTTGACTCGCGTTTTTTTGGGATAGACGATGATTTTTTTTGTCGCTGTTTTGATCGTTTTGCCATAGCACGATTATACCGTAGGTTTGATTGTATCTAAAATTATTCTTTAATATTCCTATCTTGCTCTTTTGCTCTTTGATTTGCTAGAGTAAATGACACAACGATACGGAAAATTTTTATAAAGGAGGTTCTATGTTTACGCTTCCCGATCTTCCATACGCATATAACGCATTAGAGCCATATATCGATGAACAAACAATGCAAATTCATCACGATAAGCATCACGGCGCGTATGTGGCAAATCTCAACGACGCGTTGTCGAAATATCCCGCGTGGTTTGAAACTTCTATAGAAGAGATTCTGGCGAATCTTGATCAGATCCCTGAAGATATTCGGGGAAAAGTTCGAAATGATGGTGGTGGACATTATAATCACACCTTGTTTTGGGACATCATGAAGCCGGGTGGATCAACTCAACCGTCTGGAGCGTTGTTAGACGCGATAATCCGAGAGTGCGGAAGCTTTGAAACATTCAAGGAGCATTTTTCTACGAAAGGTATGGGACGCTTTGGGAGCGGTTGGGTGTGGTTGGTTAAGGAATCAGACGGATCGGTAAAGATTGTGGATGCGCCGAATCAAGATAATCCGTTGATGGAAGGAAAGACGCCGATTCTTGGTCTCGATGTGTGGGAGCACGCATATTATCTCAAGTATCAAAACAGACGCGCAGAATATATTCAAGCGTGGTGGCATGTGGTGAATTGGACAGAAGTAGAACGACGATATGCGACTTCCTGATCCTATTGGATTAAAGTATAAGGTTGCGTCAAGAACAGTTCTTTCCGCGTCATATCAATTGCAAGGGAACCGTCCTCAACAGGAAGATGCCGTGTTTCATGACAGCGATCATATTTTTGTTATTGCTGATGGAATTGGTGGACTTCCTCATGGCGATGTTGCTTCCGCGTTAACGGTTGAATCTGCGGTATGGGCGGTTCGCTTGGGAAAGCAAAAACCATCGGAATGGAAAGAAAAAAGACTTCTTGTCCAAAAAATGATTCGGTTTATCAATCTTCGCGTGTACAATAAACGCAAGGATGAAGGGTTTGCGTTGGGGCTGGGAAGTACGATGTCATTGTTATTTTTTGCCGAGAAAAATTTTTATATTTGTCATGTTGGAGATTCTCGGATTTATCTCTTTCGCAACCAATCAATTGTGCTGTTGACGCCAATACATCGAGATTCACATGGGTATATTACTCGCGCGATTGGGATTGACCCGAATCCTCCAGAAATGTTTTTTTATTCAGATAGATTTCGTCCAAATGATATGTTCATTCTTGCGACAGACGGGGTAGTGGATGTCGTTTCTGAACAAGAAATTCATGATGTGGTGTCTCGCGTGGAAAATACACAAGAATCATTGCAAGACGCTGCCAAAACATTGTGCTTTCTTGCGGAACATCATCGTAACACCGATAATATGACTGTTTGTATCGTGAAATATTGTGTATAGTGCTGATATATGACTGATAATTTGTTTCAAGACATAAAACAACGAGACAATCCAAAAACATATCGATATTTTAATGGAGTTTCATGGAAAACAAGCTCGTCGGGACGGTGTATTCCTATTCATTTTCCTCATGATGGATCGATCATTGGATATGTACAGGCTGTGACACGAGAAGAAATTGACGATGTGATTCAGCGCGCCGCAAGAGCGCAGCAAGAGTGGCGACATGTATCACTGAAAGAAAAAATGACGATGATCAAGCGTGCCGCGCAGATTCTTCGGGATTATGAATCTTTTTTCACTGAGATGCTTATTGTTGAAATTGGGAAAAGCAGGTATGAAGCAAAAAGTGAAGTGTTGAGAACAGCGGATAGTATTGAATTTTGCACGTATGAAGTGATAAATCTCTACGGCTATGCGATCAAAAGCGATGTGTTTCCGGGATATAAAGAGGATATTGTGTCGCATGTTGAACGCGTTCCGCATGGTGTTATTCTTGCCATTGGACCATTTAATTATCCTTTGAATCTTGTCGCGTCGAAAGTAGCACCCGCCCTTCTCATGGGAAACGCGGTCGTTGTCAAACCGCCAACACAGGGAAGTATATCGGGATTGATGTTGACACAAGCGTTTGTGAAAGCAGGTATTCCCAAAAACATCATCAGTTGTATAACAGGAGAGGGAAGAGAAATTGGGGATTATCTTACGACGCATCCTGGAATTTCCATGATCGCGTTTACTGGCAGTTCAAGTGTTGGGCAGGCAATGGCGCAACGGGTTGGTATGAAGCCATTGTTATGTGAGTGCGGAGGAAATAATCCGGTTGTTGTTCTTCCGGATGCGGACATGTCATTAACCGCAAAAGAAATCGTGAGAGGGGGGTTTGCGTACGCGGGGCAACGATGCACAGGTATAAAGTATGTACTTGCGATGAAAGAAACGCGAGATCGCCTTCTTCCTCTCGTGTTGGAATACATGAACACAATGATTCATGTCGGCGACCCTCGAGACGACGCAACAAGTCTTGTTGGTCCGGTGATTTCCGAGAAGGCTGCGGAAGAGATAGAACGCGTTATTCAAGATGCTGTTTCCCAAGGCGCGACAATTGTCTCAGGAGGAAGTAGACGAGGCGCGTATATCGATCCAACGATTTTAACCAATGTATCAAACGATATGCGCGTTGTGAAAGAAGAAACCTTTGGTCCTATTGTATCGTTTATTGATATTGCTTCCATTGATGAAGCGATCGAAATTATTGCGTCATCTGCGTATGGCTTGCAAGCGAGCGTTTTTTCTTTGCATGAATCTGCTGCGCGTCGGATTGCGGATCGGTTGCCTGTTGGAACAGTGCAAATAAACGGATCGCCACAACGCGGGCCAGACCATTTCCCGTTCATGGGGATAAAAGCGTCTGGACTGGGTGTACAAGGAATTCGGTATTCGCTTGAGGCAATGAGTAGGTTAAAGTCTGTGGTGGTGAATCCAACTGAGTGAAGTGTATGTCTGTATTTGTTCATTCTCAAGTATTGAGTGTATGTAAGGTTGAGTCCTGTGAATAGTAGATATGTTCTTCATTTTTCTTCAGATTCTGAAATAAATTCAGGATGACAGGAGAAGAAAAAATAAGAAGAATGGCCTTCTAGTCTTAAAGTGTTTTTCTTATTTTTAAGATATTAGCTCTTTACATCCTATCAGTATTCATATAAAGTCATAGTATGAATGCTAAATCTCAATCAGGAAACATTCTTATCGTTCTCATTGTTCTCGCGTTAGTCGGACTGGTGACGGTAACCGGAGGATACATTATCCTTCGTCAAACAGTGTTTAAGAATCAAGCATTTCTTATGAATCAAATAGAAGAAACTGAAGAGAATCGAAGTTTGACCGATGAATACACGGAAACATTTTCTGGAACTTTCATGGATGTTGCTGCGTCAGGAAAAAATATTGAATGCGCATGGACCGCGTCGTCTATAGAAGGAAGGGAGCCGTTGCAAGGAGTATTATACGCGGGAAATGGGATGGTTCGAACAGAAGCGAAGCAAGAACTAATGGAAGGCATGGTGATTGACGCCTACATGATTTTCCGAGACGGCATGGTGTATACATGGGGAAAAATGAATGATACCGTCGCCTATGGTACAAAGTATCCACAGGAAAAGATGGAAGTTCTTTCGTCAGATATTACGCCGGAAATGAAAGCGCAAGCTGAGTCATTTATGGCGGCGTACACTTATCAATGTCGTCCTTGGGGAGTTGATGAATCATTGTTTTCACTGCCAGAAGATGTCGTCTTTCAAGAAATCTAATATTTTCTTCGAAAAATTAGTGAATGTTTGATTAAAGTTTGAAGAAAAAATTATGTGTTATTTCCGTAATTTTTCCCCGGATTCGTGATAATCAGATTGTGCGGATGGCTTTCCGTCAACGACGCCTGCGTAATTTTGATAAATTGCGCTTTTGTGTGTAATTCTTGAATCGTTTTGCACCCCACATAGTACATGCCTGATGTTATGCCTCCAATCATCTGATCAACAACATCTTTGACAGTTCCTGATACTGGCACAAGTCCCTCCACGCCTTCTGCCACAAGAACGCGGTCTTTGTAGTTTTTTCCATGAAATTCATCCTCTGATTTTATGCGCGCTCCTCGTTGCATCGCGCCGATTGATCCCATGCCTCGATAGGTTTTGTACCGTTTTCCTTCATGCTCAATGATTTCCCCTGGCGCTTCTTCGCATTGGGCAAACATCCGGCCCATCATCACCGCCGATGCTCCCGCAGCAAGCGCTTTCACCATATCTCCTGAATACTTAATTCCCCCATCTGCGATGATGGGCACATCAGTGTCTTTCGCCGCTTTTGTGCATTCTACAATAGCGGTTAATTGAGGAACGCCCATGCCGGAAACAATTCGTGTCGTGCAAATTGCGCCCGGTCCCATGCCAACTCGGATACTGTCCGCACCAGCCTCAATTAACGCTTTCGCGCCGTCGCATGTCGCCACATTTCCCGCCATAACATCAAGGTGAGGAAAGTATCGTTTGAGGTGTTTCACAGTTTGAATGATTGACATTGCGTATCCATGTGCGGAGTCAACGCAAATAAACGACACATCGGCTTCCGCAAGCGCGTGAGCTCGCTGCTCAAACCCGTCGCCTACACCGATTGCAGCGCCGACAGGAAGATGGTGGTCTCTTACTTTCCGAACTTCTTCAGCTTGGTCAGCGATTGTAAGATTTCTATGGATGATGCCTATCCCGCCGAGGTGCGCCAATGCGATTGCAAGGGTGCTTTCTGTGACGGTATCCATCGGAGCCGAAACAAGAGGAATAGAAAGCGAAATATGTCGGGAAAGCTTTGTTGCAAGAGAAACATCTTGTCGTTGAAAATCCGTGTACGCTGGGAGCAATAATACATCGTCGTAAGTAAGATATTCTGGGATAGTAAATAGGTCGTTCATATACTTCCTCCTTTATACCGTTGATGGGATAAATGTTGCTTGCGTCGCTTCTTCGTTTGCCTTCAAAATATCCTCGTGTGTAAGAATGTTATTACGAAGGAGTAATTCAAATTCCTTGCGAAGCGATGTTCGTTGCATTTCTGGTCCATCGGTGTTGATTGTGAAGGGAACGCCATTTGCTTTGAGTGTAGCGTAAATATCTCGCATGTGATCAAAATCTTGGACGAGTTTTGTGTGCAAATTCGATGTCGGGCATGTTTCCAGCACAATATGATGATCTCGCAGATATTCCATAAGTTTTGAATCGTTCACGCACGCGATGCCGTGCCCGATGCGGTCAGGCTGAAGTTCATGGATAACCTCCCACATTTCATCAACATTTGTTGCTTCTCCTGTATGAATTGTGACGCCAAGCCCTGCGTTTTTTGCTTGTTTCACAAGATGCCTGATGTCTGATGGATGAAACATTCTGCTTTGGTCTGTTCTATTGATCGGACCGGCAAGATCGATGCCAATAACGCCCCGCGATTTATACTTTATCGCTTTTTTTACAATGCCTGCATTTTCTTCTTCGGTGAATCGTCGATCCATCATGAGGATAATGCCGGCTTTTACCGGGTATTTGAGCATTGCGCGCTCCATGCCTTGCAAGGCAAAGACGATTAAATGATCCAGATCTCGTTCTCCACCGCGATTTCGCAAAATCGGATTAAATCGGATTTCAAGCGTTGTGATATTGTTTGTTCTGTACGCGCCAGACACCGCGTGTTGCGCGGCAAAAAACAGCGCTTCGGGGGATGACTGAATTTTTTCTGTAAGATCATACATCATAAGGTATTCTTCATAATTTTTTCGTTCATAAATCGTCACCATTTGTTCAAATTCCCAGTAATTTTTTGTTGGAAGCTTGAGCCCTTGATCGTGCGCCATTTCCCATAACATCGTTGGAGAAACGCAAAAACCTAAGTGCGTATGAAGCTCGGTGAGCGGAACATTTTTCAAAAAGTCTAGACGAGGATTTTCCATAGTTACTCCCATGTGATCGTTGACGGTGGCTTATTGCTTATATCGTATACAACCCGCGAGATGTCTGGAACCTCGTTGACGATTCTTCGAGAAATCTTATCTAATATATCATGCGGAATATGCATCCATCGTGCAGTCATGATATCATCAGTTTCAACAATGCGTAATGCGATTACTTCAGAAAAGGCTCGTTCATCGCCTTTTACAGCCGTTGAATACGCGCCAGTCATAACAGGAAAGCACTGGAACGCTTGATGATAGAGATTCGCTTTTTTGAGTTCTTCAACAAGAATTGTGTCTGTCTGAATCACTTGTAATAATCGATGTTCAGTAACTTCTCCTCGAATATACACCGCGTATCCCGGTCCGGGAAATGGATGTTCAAAAAGGATCTCATCGGGAATACCAAGCAGTCTTCCTAGTTCTCGAACCTCATCTTTGTAAAGTGATCGAATTGGCTCGATAATTTTTAATGTCATGCGCTCGGGAAGTCCGCCGACATTATGATGCGATTTAATCCGCGAGGCGTGTTTTGATCCTTGCGATTCAATGACATCAGAATAAATTGTTCCTTGTCCTAAAAATGTTGCGGTTGGATGGTCTTTTGCCACTTCTTCAAAGATGTCAATATAAAGTTTTCCTATGGTTTTTCGTTTTGTTTCTGGATCTGTTATACCGCGAAGCGCGTTGAGGAATCGTTCTTTTGCGGGAACGATGACGACAGTTGCGTGGATGAGTTCTGTAAAAATTCGTCTCACGCGTTCTTCTGTGGCTGGTCTCATGAGTCCTGAATCAACATACACGGGAATAAGTCGATGTCCAATCGCTTTGCCGATCAGAAACGCGGCAACGGTTGAGTCCACGCCACCTGACACCGCCATAATGACGTGTTCGTCTCCGACGGTGTGTTGAATATTCGCAATTATGCTTTGTGGATCAAGAGATCGAGGGGAAGGTGTTTCTTTACAGATGTCATATGCGAAAGTTTTTAATAGCGTTATGCCGTATTCTGTGTGTTGCGCCTCTGGATGAAATTGAACGCCGTAGAGCCGTCGTTCTTCGTTAATCGCCACGGTGTATTCCACTCGTTCCGTTGATCCGATGCAACGGAATCCCGGCGGAAGTTTTGTGACGGTGTATCCATGCGACACAATAGCGACAGACTCTCGCGGAAAATCTTTACAAATAGAAATAGGCTTGTGAATTGTTACGCGTTCCGGACCGTATTCTTTGCTTGTAATCTTTCCTTCGCCTCCAAGGAGGTATGACATAAGTTGCCATCCATAGCAAATCCCGAGCACCGGGATGCCGAGAGAAAAGAGCTTTGGGTCAATTGTTGTCGCGTCTTTTGCATCTACAAAATCCGGTCCGCCGGAGAGAATAATGCCGGTAGGGCGAAGGCGATGAATTGTTTCCATTGCGTCTTCAGGATAGACATAAGCGGTCTCAACGCCAAGCGATCGCAGTCGTCTGCCGATAAGGTGCGCGGTTTGTGAACCAAAATCAATAACAATAATCATAGATGGTGCTTCCACGCAAACGCGATTGTTTGTTCGTCGAATCCTATTTGTTGTAAATATGACTGAATGTCTGATTCTTTTTTTCCTTCTTGTTGCATGCGTTTGGTGATTAAAAGAATCATTTCGGTATGTTCATACGGAAATACAACCCACGCGTTTGTGATTTCCGCGAAATAGTCGGGGCGATATGATGATTGTGGCTTTAAAAACATTGTCATCGTTGTGACTTTTCGAGGACGTAGCGTCGTAAGATATTCGATGGCTCGTTGGAATGTTCTTCCAGAGTCCGAAGCATCGTCAATAAGGAGAACATGTTTCTGTTCAATAGATGTTTGAAGTGTTCCGAGTATTTGCACTTCTCCTTGTTGTTGGATGTCCGTATAGCTTTGAATTGCAATCGTCCAGATTGGAACCTGAAGTAAATCAGACAATAGGTGTCCAAAGGTAAGTCCGCCACGAGAAATGGCAATGATTTCTTGAATAGATGAATCATGCTCAAGGAGTATTGAAGCAAGCTTTTTTGCGTGTGTTGTGTATATGTTCCAATCGATGAAGTGATATTGGATAGCCATAATATATTATGGGTTTTCTATTGACGAAAGTCAAGATCTATCTATAATATGTCTATGGATATACCCAATGCTACCAATCCAAAGAAGTTAAAGTATTCAAGCATCGCAATTTCTGGGCCCCCAGGAGCTGGAAGATCAACACTTCTTCGAAATCTTAAGCCAATTGTAGAATCGCTGGGGTGGGAAACATTTTCTGGCGGCGAATGGGCAAGACAATTCGCTATCGCAAGTGGCAATCATGATCCAAACGATCCGCGTCATCACAAAGCGACGGATTATGGCGATGATATCGATCATCAGATAGACGGCGCAATGCGTCAAAAACTCTCTGATCCGAATGTTCATGTTGCGGTCGAATCGTGGATTGCGGGATGGAATATGCGAGCGTTGCCTCATGTGCTAAAAGTATTGCTTCTGTGCGATGAAGCGTTGCGGATAGATCGTGTGGTGAATCGGGATAATTTGACCGTCGAAGAAGCAAAAACGCATCTTCGAGAGCGAGAGCAAGTTAATATGGAAAAATGGAACCGAATGTATGGCGTGTCTGATTTTTGGGATCCAAAGTATTATGATGTTGTTATTAATACCTACTCCAATGGTCCAAAAGAAACTTTAAATATTGTGCTTCAAGCGATTGGATATTTAAATGGACACACGGCATGATTCCAACAGAAGAACAAGCGAAAGCGTTGTGGGATATTTATCATCTTCCAGAAAAAAAACGGATTCATTCTCAACGGGTTGCGGATCACGCGCTATTCATTGCAAACACGATTATGAAAAATCATCCTGAAATCAAAATACATCTTCCGCTTCTTCTTGCTGGATGCTTGTTGCATGATATTGACAAGACGATATCAAGAATTCCCGGCGAGAAGCATCCGCAAACCGGTGTTCGAGTGTTGCGTGAACGCGGCATGGATGAAGTTGCCGATCTTATTCAATACCATAGCGTCCAATACATAGAAGATTCAAAGACAGCTCCGAAAACATGGGAAGAAAAATTGTTGTTTTTATCAGATAAAATGGTGAAGCAAGATGTTATTGGGGTGGATGAAAGATTTTCGTTGTGGTTGTCAGAGGGTGATCTTCCAGGTTCGGAAAAGGCTATGCTTCGGCGGGTTTACCCCTTGGTAAAAGCGTTGGAACAGGAAATTTCTCTTCTTATGTAGCGTATTGTTTTCCTTCAGTTCTTTTTAGTCGTTGTAGGATTAAGCTTGGAGCGATGATTGTTGTCAAGATTACGACGACAACGATCACGGAGAAGATTTTATCGTCAAGCACGCCAAGTGTTCGTCCGATTGTCGCGAAAATAATGCCGACTTCTCCTCGAGGAGTCATACTTAACCCCACAAGGAGTTTATCGACATCTTTTCCGGCGGCGATGCCTGAGATCATTTTTGAAATAAACGCGACAACGGTAATCGTGACGCCTAACATTAGTACTTGCGGATCAAAAAGCACTTTGAGATCAACGGTGAAGCCTGTGTAAATGAAAAACAGCGGAATAACGAAAAATCCCAATGATTCAACAATATCTTCGATATGTTTATGTTTATGATGCTCAATAAATTCGTCTAATTTATGTTTCAATGCGCTGTTTGCAGACTTTGCTAGCGACTCGACATCTTTTATTGCGCTTGAATAATCAAATGATTTAAATTGGACTGGATCAAGCACGAGTCCGGCGGCGAAAGCGCCAATAATTGGAGCGAGACCAATTTGTTCTGCCAAGAATGAATAAATTAAACAAAAGAATAATGCGATGGTGAACTTCATTCCGACGCCGGAATGGATTTTTGAGAAGAGATCGCCAATTCGCTTTGCAAGAAAATCACCAAGCAAAATAGACGCGGCAAGAAATGCGATGGCTTTTGCTATTATGCTAATAATTGAAGATATTGAAACATTCCCTTCTTTTACCAATGCAGTTACTACAGCGAGAATAATAAGACCCAAAATATCATCAATAACAGCGGCTCCAAGAACAAGTTTTGCTTCTTTTGTTTGCATTTTCCCGATATCTTTGAACACTCGCGCAGTAATTCCAACAGATGTGGCGGTGAGCGCGGCTCCCAAGAAAATGTACGCATTTGGATGTTGATGAGGGAGAATAAAGGGTCCAACCACAAACGCGCCGAGAAGAAACGGCGTGATTACCCCTATGATTGCTACAAGGAGTGATGCTACGCCGACTTTTTTCATTTCTTTTATATTTGATTCCAATCCTATTTGAAAGAGAAGAATGACAACGCCAAGTTCAGAGAGAAAGTGAATAATTGTGTTTTCTCGTATTCCCTCGAACGAAGAAATGCCTAGATAAATAAGGTTTCCTAGTATTATACCAGCTATGAGCTCTCCTAAGACGATGGGTTGTTTAAATTTTTCTACAATATTAAATATTTTCCCAAATAAGAGAAGTGTTCCTAATAAGACTAACGAAACGCCAAAAGTGGTAGTTGAGTGCTCTTGCGTTTCAGTTGCGGCAAAAATTTTTTGAGAAAAAAGGAAAAAGAATAGTATCAAAATTCCCTGTATAAACATCAGAGATAACAAGCCTCTTTTTATACAATGTATCAATTCAATCATAAATTTTATCCAGACGCGTTATGATCTACACGTTGAAAATAACTTAAAATTAACTAATAAAAAAATTAATTAAAATTTATAAATTAGCCCTCTTTTATCCCTATTTGGAAAAACTCTTATTATAGAGTATAAAAAACTAACAATCATCTATCTATATTTTAAGTTTTGTCTTTTTCTCATCTGTAGGAATTTCAAAAAAAGAATTTCAAAAAAATAAAATTACTTTTCTTTCATACTCTCTTATATAAAAAATTATAGATATATATTATTTATTACTATAAAATATGAAAATATACGTATTGCGTATTTTTATTTTTAAAAAATTTATAAAGATTAATAAATAAAAAATTCTAAAAAATAATGAATTCAATGAATTCATTACAAATTATGAATATTGTATTAGTGTTGAAAAAATGCTTATCATATTAGTATGATGATTGTATGAAAATACATTGTCAATTCATCATTCTTGTGCTTGCAATCTTATTGGTAATTAATAATCCTTCATCAGTCTTTTCCGAAGAAAAAAAGGGGGAAACTTCTCATCTAATATCATATTTAAGCGACATTAGCAGAAGCGAAAGTGAAGAACCGACGAGCAGCGATGTTGCAAGAAGAAAGTCTGATTATGTTTTGCCATACCCCGGAATTCTTCCAGATCATCCGCTCTATCCCTTAAAAGAATTTCGAGATAAAATTATCGAGGCATTAATTGTCGATCCAGAGAGAAAATCAGAATTTTATTTGCTTCAATCAGATAAATTATTGAATGCGGCGGTGAGTTTATTGGAGAAAAATAATCAAGACAAAACCAAAGAAGCTATCAAAAGATCCTCCGAGAAAATGCGTCAAGCGGTAAGTCAGCTTTCGTCGATGAAGCAATCTGGGAAAACAGTATCAAGTGGATCTATCGATCGGATTATTAATGCCATAGACAAACACATTGAAGTTTTGCAAGATATCGAAAGTAAAATTGAGACAAAGGAAGCGATTGACATTCTTCAGAAGCTGCAAGGCGAGGTAGGGTCGTTGCGATAAATAGATTTTCATTTCCGCAAAGCGTTGTATAGTTTGATCCATTTCATAATAGTTGACTATTTATATTGCGTATCGTATGGTATTTATACCATATATATAGCGTAATTTGAACTATTCATGAAATGTCCTTATTGTTCTCATGAAGAAACAGATGTCATTGAAACACGAGATAGCAATAATTTGTCCGTTACGAGAAGACGGCGAGTATGCATAAAATGTTCAAAACGATTTACAACCTATGAACGAGTTGAACATGTGCCATTGACGGTTATAAAAAAGGATCAACGGAGGGAGCCGTTTGACAGAGAGAAATTAAAGCGAGGCATTTTGAAAGCAAGTGGAAAGACGACGCTTACGATGCAACAAATCGACGCGATTGTTGACGAAGTGGAAAAAGAATTGATTGGCTGCGATTCGACAGAAATTCCGAGTCAACAAATTGGAGAAATGGTTGCGAAGCGAATTAAAAAACTTGACAAAATAGCGTATATTCGATTCGCAAGCGTGTTTCGACGATTTGTTGATATAGAGGATTTTGAAAAAGAAATTAAAAAGTTGTTGTGAGTATTGTGTATTTATGAGTTATGAGTTTTCTTATTTTCTGTTTTTTGAGATTATTTCAGAATTTAAGCAGAAACAAAGAAACAAAGGCTGTTTTAAACCATTTCTAGATCCTGAACATACGTAGCATGACAATTTCTTTGTCATTCTGAATGTGTCAGGATTTAAGAGAAAGTTTGAAAAACCAAAAGAAAGAAAAGTAATCCTATGGAACACTACTATCTATTACTCATTTTGTGGATAGTTATCGCAAAGGAGGTTTTATGGAATTGACAGATATTCGAAAACAAGTGTTTCTTGATCGATATGCATTAAAAGATGAACAAGGAAAACCAATTGAGCAAACACCCGAGGAAATGTGGCGACGCGTCGCGAAGGCTGTAGCGCAAGTGGAGCAAAGAGATAAGCGAGCATACTGGGAAGAGAAATTTTATGACGCGATGCGAGATTTTGTCTTTGTTCCCGGCGGGAGAATTTTAGCTGGTGCTGGAACAGGATTTAAGGTTACGTATTACAACTGTTTTGTTATTCCAAGTCCGCATGATTCTCGGGGCGGAATTTTGAAAACATTGACACAAATGGTGGAAATTATGTCTCGAGGAGGAGGAGTTGGGATTAACTTATCGAGTCTTCGTCCGCGAGGATCCCGTGTTTCAAAAGTAAATGGATTCTCATCTGGTCCGTGCAATTGGGCTGAGTTATTTTCTGTCGCGACGAAAGATATTATTCAACAAGGAGGATCTCGTCGCGGCGCATTGATGCTCATGTTGTGGGATTGGCATCCGGATGTTGAAGAGTTCATTACAGTCAAACAAGATTTGACAAGGATCAACGGCGCGAATTTATCTGTTTGTGTGTCCGACGCGTTCATGGACGCAGTGAAGCACGACACGGATTGGGATTTAGTATTTCCTGACAAAAACGATCCTGATTATGACACAAAGTGGGATGGATATTTGCCAAATTGGCTTGCGTTGGGAAAGAAACCGATTGTTTTCAAAACGATTAAAGCTCGAAAACTGTGGGACCTTATCGCTGAGGCTGCATGGCGAAGCGCTGAACCGGGCGTTGTATTTATGGAGCGGTATAATAAGTGGTTTAACAATTATTACTGGGAATATGTGAACTGCGTGAATCCGTGCGGAGAAGAAGGGTTGCCAAATTGGGGAGTTTGCAACTTGTGTTCCATTAATCTTGCAGCACTTGTGAATGATAAAGGAGAAATGAATTATAAACGCCTTGCTGAGATTGCAAAGATAGGAGTACGATTCCAAGATAATGTCATTGATTTAGATTTTTATGTGTTTGATGAAATTCGTAAAGTTCAATTAGAAGGAGAGAGGCGTATTGGGTTAGGAACAATGGGGCTTGGTGACGCACTTATTAAAATGCGTCTTCGATATGGATCAAAAGAAAGCTTGCCAGTTATTGATAAAATTTATTCTACAATTCGAGATGCAGCATATGAAGCGTCAGCGGATTTAGGTGTTGAACGAGGACCATTTCCAAAGATTGATAGTAAAAAATATGTAGAAGGCTATTTTGTGAGTCAGTTACCTGATGATATTAAGAAAAAAATTAAAAAGCATGGTATTCGAAATAGTGTTATTTTGCAGCAAGCACCCACAGGAACGACCTCACTTCTTGCTGGGGTTTCATCGGGAATAGAGCCGGTCTATGAATTTGAATTTATTCGGCGGTCTCGCCTTGGAGAGCATATCCTTCGTCATCCATTGTATGAACAATGGTATACCCAATTTAAAAAAGAGTATGGACGAGAGCCATTGAAAGAAGATCGTCCAGAGTGGTTTGTATCGGCAAATGATTTAACGCCAGAAGATCATGTCTATGTACAAGCGACGATTCAGAAATATGTGGACGCGTCAATTTCAAAAACGGTCAACGCGCCAAGAACACACACTGTGGAAGATGTAAAAAAACTTTATACGCTTGCATACGACTTAGGATGCAAAGGCATTACATACATGCGCGAGGGAAGTCGACAAGGTGTGCTTGAGCGTATAGATGAAAAAAAAGAAGAAGAAAAGAAACAAGAAATACCAGAAGTTAAGCCGAGGCCCATGGTTGTTCATGGTTCTACATATCAAGTATCAACACCTGTTGGACAAGCATTCATTACGATTAATACGAATGGTGGAAATCAACCACTTGAAATGTTTATTAACGTGGGAAAAGCAGGAAGTGATGTGACAGCTATGGCGGAAGCCCTTGGTCGTTTGATCTCGCTTACGCTTCGCATGGCATCTACGATTCCAGCAGTGGAACGAGCAAAAAAAATTGCATCGGAACTTATGGGTATTGGTGGTGCACGATCGTTGGGATTTGGTGAAAATCGAGTACGAAGTTTGCCAGATGCAGTAGCAAAAGTGATCGATCGCCATTTTGGATTTTTTGCGAAATTCCAATCAGAGCAAGAGCATTATTCTGCCGGAAATGGACAGACAAAACACGATGTTGGTTCATTTATATCTCACGCAATCGAGGAATCATCAACGAGTCAGCTTCCGCTTCTTGCACAGAAAGATAATGGACATCGGCGCATGGTGACCGTTGATCTTTGTCCGCAATGCGGAGAGGGAAGTCTTGTGTTTGAGGAATCCTGCAAAAAGTGTTATAGCTGCGGCTACAGCGAATGCTAATAGACATTGATGTAATGGGTAATTCGGTTGACGCTATAATCGGAATTGAATACAATAGCGACGATATCGATTCGGCATGGCTCATTGTTTCCTTTAAGATAGATTGTTCCCAAAAGGCGAACTCTTTCTAATTTTTTCTTGGTGATCATTTCTTCGGGAATGCCGGTGTTATGTCCAGTTTTTGCTTTTACTTCAACAAATACCAAAACTTGTCCATCCTGTGCGACAATATCAATTTCTCCTTGTTTGTACGACACATTGCGATCGATGATGTGGTAGCCTTTTTGTTTCAATGCATTCATTGCGATATCTTCGGCTTTTTTCCCAATTATTTTGTTATATCGTTTATTCATTGGAGTTGTTTATACTGGATAGCTTCCGCCATGTGATATGGAAGAATATATTCTGAAGCGTCTAAATCAGCGATCGTTCGTGCAACCTTAATAAGACGAAAGTAACTTCGCGCCGAGAGTTCGAATTTTTGTGCGGCAACTTTCAAAATCTGTTCCGCTTCCGGCGTGAGATGAGCGAGTTGTTTGATTTCTTTATTTCGCATTTGCGAATTGGTGTACATTGAAATCCGCGAGAATCGTTGATATTGTATAGCTCTCGCTTTCATAACAAGTTCTTTTGCCGTTTGCGATGATAGGATTCGTTGCTTTGGCTTGGTAATTGTTAACTTTTCCACATCCATTGCCGACACATGAACCCAAAGATCGATTCGATCAAGAATTGGTCCAGAAATGCGATGTCGATATTTGTTGATTTGTTTTGGCGTGCAGGAACATGGTTTTGTTGGGTGTCCAAGGTATCCGCAGGGACAGGGATTGATCGCCGCGACAAGCGTGAAGCTTGCCGGATATTTGACATGACCAGCGGCTCGAACGATTTCAACAACGCCGTCTTCCATGGGCTGTCTGAGACTTTCAAGAACGCTTCGAGGAAATTCCGCCATTTCATCCAGAAACATGACGCCAAGATGCGCAAGACTCACTTCTCCGGGCATTGGCGAGCTTCCTCCACCGATAAGTCCAGCAGCGGATACGCCATGATGCGGGGCTCGAAACGGTCGGACCCGAATATATGCCTGATTATTCGATAGTAAACCGCAAAGCGAGTAAATCCGCGTTACTTCTAGCGATTCTTTTGGCGTAAGTGGTGGAAGAATGCCGGGAAGCGCGCGGGCAAGCATAGTTTTTCCAGTCCCGGGAGGTCCCCATAAAAGAAGATTGTGTCCTCCAGCCGCGGCAATAATAAGCGCGCGTTTCGCTTGTTCTTGTCCAGCGATTTCACTGATATCGTACAAGGTGTCAAAGGATTCGATTGTTTCATCTATCGGCGTGTGTGGGAGCGGGGCGATGTTTGATTGTCCGGCAAGATGAATCACAAGTTCTTTAAGTGTTACAACAGGAATGATCGTTATTTCAGGAACAATTGATGCTTCTTTTGCGGACGCTTCGGGGATATATATTGTTGTAATTCCTTGTTGTTGCGCGTGAAGCGCGACTAATAGGACGCCCTTTGTTGGTCTCAATGTTCCGTCAAGCGAGAGTTCTCCATAATATAATGATTGATTGGTATCTATAGACGGGAGTTGTTCGCTCGCGAGAAGAATGCCAATGGCAATTGGGAGGTCATACGATGATCCGTCTTTTGGAAGATCTGCCGGCGCGAGATTCACGGTTATTTTTCGTGGAGGAAATTCAAAGCCAGAATTGATGATAGCCGTTTTCACCCGCTCTTTTGCTTCTTCAACCGCTTTGCTTGCCAACCCGACAATGGTAAAACCTGGAAATCCTGCAGATGCCACATCGACTTCTACATCAACAGGAATTGTTTCAAGTCCGATATTCGCAATAGACCGCACTTTCACTAACATTATATTTACTGTACTGAATACTTCCCATTGCGTTCAACAATCACTCCAGATAAGACGAGTATCGTAAGGTCTGCGCTTACCTGTTCAATCGGCTGGTTTGTTTTTCTTGCAAGTTCATTGGCGGTCAGCGATTCATGCGCAAGAAGCGCAACGAGTGGATGTTCTGACGACGATTGGTGTTGTTTTGACATGTCTATCCATGGTCTTGCTTTTCCTTCGGCGATCAATCTGTTTGTTCCTTTTGACATGACACTTGTAATTGGACCCGGAACAGCCCATAACGGTTTTTTCATTTGTATCGCGAGATCTGCGGTGATGAGCGATCCACTTTTTTCTGCCGCCTCAATAATGATCACTTCTTGCGATATTCCAACAATAATCCTATTCCGCAATGGAAATGTCCATATTGAAGGTTTTTGATATTCCCATTCAGAAAGAATGATACCTTCGTGTTCTATGATATTTTTCGCCAGCAACACATCGGTATCTTTGAATGGTTCTGCAATGCCCCATCCAAGAACGGCAATGGTTTTTCCTCCACATTGTATGCATATGTCATGCGCGTATTGGTCAACGCCATACATAAATCCAGATACGATCGTTTTTCCTTCCATAACAAGATGCGGAATTATCTTTTCGATCACTTCTCTTCCATATGATGTCATGCGTCTGCTTCCAACAACAGCAATGCAGTTTGCAAAGGCAGTTTTATCATATGTTTTCGGCATGATATAGAGTGTTTTTAGTTTTCTTATTGTTGACAAAGAAGGAAGATCGTTGATATTTATCGTGGTGTAGTTCATATTATACCAAGCGTATCATAAGAATAGTTTTTTTATGAGGCACATGAAAACGAAACGCGAGCGATTTCAACATTTTGTCGAACTTTTATATGAAATGACAAAAAAAGAATTGCTTGCTCGATATAAGAATACGATGTTTGGGTTTTTATGGATGATTCTTAATCCTATCCTTCAGATGCTTGTTATTGGATTTATATTCCGATTTTTTGTCCGCGAGCCTATTCCGTATTACTTTCATCATTTATTTATTGGATTGCTTGCGTGGAATTTTTTTTCATTATCTTTGACAAAAGCAACGTCATCGATTGTATTTGAACGAAATCTTATTAAAAAAGCGTCTTTCCCTCGAGTAGTGATTCCTTTGTCGATTGTCTTATCCAATTTTGTTCATTTGCTTATTTCATTTGGACTTTTTTTGATCGCGGTTTTTGCGATAGGAACGTTTTCATTTTCGGGAATTATCGTGAGTGTCTTTGCATTATTTTTATTGCTTATTTTTACCTCAGGAGTGAGCTTGTTTTCCTCCGCATTAAATGTGCGGTTTCGCGATGTGAACTTTTTTGTTCAAGCGATTCTTATTGTTTGGTTTTATGCAACACCAATTATTTATTCACTTCATTTGATTCCGCGAGAATTGCTCTGGCTCTGGAGGTTTAATCCTTTGACATCGCCGATTCAATTGCTTCAGAATGGATTGATTCATTCCGCTGCTCCTGGACCAGCGATGCTTACGGCAAACCTTTTGACGATCGCGTTTGGGGTTTTTTTAGGAGTAGCAACTTTCTTAAGAGAAAGCAAACATTTCGACGATTGGTTGTAATATATGAGGAAGAAACAGAATTCAGACATAGCGATTCAACTCATAGATGTCAGCAAGTCATATGAGATTCATCACGAAAAGCCAACGCTTGTGGAAAAATTTTTCAAAGGAAGGAATGAGACATTTTGGGCGTTAAAGCATATCAATCTGACAATATACAAAGGAGAAATTATTGGGATTATTGGTCACAATGGAAGCGGAAAAACAACGCTATTAAAAATTATTGCTGGAATTACTACACCAACATCAGGAATAGTTAGCGTATATGGTAGAGTTATTTCGATTCTAGATTTAGAAGCTGGATTTAATGTTGAATTGACAGGATATCAAAATATTTATATCAGTGGACTTCTTCTTGGCATGAATAAGAGAGATATTGATGAAAAAATACAAAGTATTATTGAATTTGCAGATATTAAACAATTTATTGACACGCCGCTTTTTACGTATTCTCAGGGTATGAAGCTTCGCCTTGGATTTTCTATAGCTGTTCATGCTGATCCAGATATTCTTCTTCTCGATGAACATATGGCGGTAGGCGATGAACAGTTTAGGGAGAAATCTTTCAAAAAAATCAAAACATTTTTTCATCAAGAAAAAACGATTCTTATGGTAAGCCAGTGGAGAGAATATATAAAAAAACATTGCAAAAGAGTGTTAGAGATGAGAGAGGGAGAGATTATATTATAAATAAATTGAATTATAGTTATTAGTAATTTAATAGATAAATTGGCACGATTATATCTTTAGATTGTTTATATTTTCCTTACTGTATTGCATATTTTTATATGTAATACATATTTTTAAAAAATGAATAAAAGAATTGTTAAAGAATAGAAACATAGGAATCTTTTGTAATAAGAGAAATTATTTTTTCAAAATGAAGAAAAATCTTCCAAGTTTTTCGATCATAATACCAACAAGAAATAGGGCTGATAACTTAGAAGAAACATTAAGAAGAATAGAGTCTATAACCTATCAAGGGAAATGGGAAGTTATTATCGTCAATAATAATAGCGCAGACCGTACAGATCAAGTTGTTCAACGTTTTTTGAAACGAAATAGACATTTTTCTCTTATAAAAGAAGAAAAAGAAGGGATTTCTTTTGTGAGAAATACGGGAATAAAAAAGTCAAGATATAATCACATACTCTTCATTGATGATGATATCTCTGTAGAGAGAGAGATTTTAATCAAATTTTCTTCTGCTTTAATAAATTTTCCAGAAGCAACTGCAATAGGAGGAAAGATTGTTGGAGATTTTATGGAAAATAGATTAAGATACTATAAATTATTTTTCAAGCATCTTTCATGGGTTTTTGCTCTTACTGAACGAAAGAATGATATAGAACAATTGAGATATCCAGATCTTATTTTTAGCGCATGTATATGCTTACGAAGAAATAAATTAGGTAAAGAAATGTTTAATACTATGCTTGGAAGAAGATATGGGAAATTTTTCTTAGGGGCAGAAGATCTAGAGTTTTGCCTTCGACTCCTTTACAGAGGGCATGTATTTATATACATTGGATCAATTGTGGTAAATCATAGAATAAATAATATAAGATTTTCTATCTTATATTTGGTGAAACGATTTATTCAAACGGGGATCGAAAATAAGCTTGTAGAGAAAATTTTATATCAACAAAATATTCCATTTTCTTCATGGGATTGGAATAAAAACAATTTAAAAGATGCCCTTTATTGTATATTTCATTTTCAAGATATACCTGCAAGATTAGTTCAAATTTTTCAGATTTTACTATTTATAGTCGGCTATAATTTATATGAAGTTTTTCTTAAGATGAAAAAGTAATTATTTATTCTTAACAATATTTGTATACCTGAAGAAAGTATTTTTTTATTGTCTTTTTAGCATGATATGTTTCAACATATGAAAGGCATTTATTTCGTATTTTCTTTTTTTCTTTAAATGAAAGATTTATATACCATGCTATAGTATTTGCTAAAGAGACTGATGATATTTCTTTTGCTATCAATCTTCGATCTATTTTTGATAGGATTTCAAGAATTGCCCCTGAAGGTGTTCCTACAACAGGGGTTCCTGTTGATAAACTTTCAAGCATTGAAATGCCAAATGTTTCAAGATCTTTTGAAGGCATGACAAAAAGATGAGCTTTGCGTAAAAGATCTTGTTTTTGTGCATCATTTATTTTGTGAAGTATATGAACAGAGGTATATAAGTTTAAGGCTTCATAAGTTTTAATGATGCCCATATGCCAATACGAAATTGGAGTTGCTATGTATGTTTTTATCGTATATCTTCTTCTTAAGTTTTTTATTGCTTCTAAAAGTGTATGTATTCCTTTTCTTGGTTCTGCTCGACCAAAATTAACAATGATAAATTCATTTGATTTTTTAATTTTTTTTATTTGATTTTTCATTTTTATATATGGGGGAATTATGAATATGTTTTGTTTTTTATAAAATGAATAATGAGATCGAATGAGTTTATATGCATATTCACTTAGTACGATTACCGTGGAGCGTTTAAGAATAAATTGTTGAAGTTTTTTTCTTATCACATTTTTAATGTTTTTTATTACTCCCGTTCCATGTATGCTTATTTCTTCAAGATCATGTGCTCCATGAAATGTTGCAATTTTCTTTTTTTTCCATGTCGCACAATGAAAAAATGCAGAAATACCTGACAATGTTGTGGAGAAATGAACGATATCAATTTTGTGTTTTTGGTATATAGTATTAATTGCAATAATATATCGAATAGAATTTATAGCTTTCCCGATTAGTCCTCGCTTAAATTCTTTTTTGATGATAAATACTTTTGCTTTTGGAAAAAATGAATCAGGATCATCAATGTCATTTATGAATCCAAGGATAATACAGTTATATTGATCTTGTAGCAATTCTATGTATTGTTTTGTTAGCGTTGTTACGCCACTATATTCGTACTTGTCTAAAAGAAAAAGAACTGTTTTTTTCATATATTTTTCAATTGCATATCTATAAGCAGCTTGCAAACCCTCTCCCATATGAATGTCGATGCAAAACGAGAGCACTTCTTAGATAGATGATGTTTTTTTTTATCCGAAAGAGAAAAATATCTAGAAATATGTTTAGAGATGATTTCTGGTTTATTTTTTTCAAAAAGGAAAAACGGATCTATTATTTTTAATAAATCTTTTGTATTACTTGATGACATTCCAAAGACAGGAATTCCACACGCAAGAGATTCGATTGTTGTTAATCCAAATGTTTCATAATCTTCAGAAAGCATGAGAAAACAGTCGGCTATTTGATAATACTGAGCTATTTCTTCATGTTTTATGCCAACAATAAATCTAATATGCTTTCCTAAAGAAAGTTTTTCAACCAATGCGATGCATTCTAAAAGATAGTCAAAGTATGAATGAGCGGTAAACGGAAAGATAATAAGGAGCATTGTGTGTTTATGTTCCTTTATAATGTATGGTAAAGCTTGTATTCCTACATGAATATTTTTTCTTCTTTCTATGCGAGTCGCAATGAGAAGTATATTGCTATTTTCAGAAAAACCCAGATTTTTTCGTAAAGATATTTTTTTTGTTTTTGATACGGGATAAAAAATTTTCGGATCATATCCACCAGGAATTGTATATACTTTTGATTTGTTAATCGGATATGCTTTAATCAATATCTCTTTTGCATAGTCACTTAATGTAATGATGTATTTTGTCGTCACAACACAAAAAAATTGTATAAGATATTGTTGAACAATTTTATTTCCATATTTTATTAATCGCTTTATTTTCCCAAGATATTTATGTTTTTTTGGTTTTGATATCGAAGATAATGTTTCTTTATGCCATATGCCATACACATATAGATATATGGGGACTTTAATATTTCGACGAAGTAGAAAAATGGAAAAAGGAGAAGAATAAAGATGTAGATAAATAACATCAGGACGAATCTTTTTTACAACCTGATCAAAAATCTTTGGTAGATAGATAAGAGCACCAATGTCTAATTCTATAAATGGAATTTTTTTCGATTTATAAAAGAAAATTTGTATTTTTTTATTTAATGAAGTATTTTTTATTGATGAACTTAGATTTCCTGCGATAATGTAAACATTATGTTTTTTAGAAAATTCTTTTGCAATTTCTTGAACAAATGTGATTGCACCGCCAGTTGATGTAATATCATCAGTAATAAAAAGAATATTCATGTTTTTATATTATTTTAGAAGTTATGAAATTCCTGAAAAATAAGATTATTCTTATTCCTTTTGGAATGCCATATGATTGGATGGCTGATGACGAAAAACAAACTGCTTTATTTTTATCAAGATATAATACTGTCATAGCATTTCTCCTAAATGAGGGAATTACATTAAGAAAATTATTATTGTATAAAAAACGAATGTTTCAAAGAGAAGATTCGTTGATAATTTTTCGACCTCTCTATATTATACCTT
>CAKZSU010000006.1 GCA_937921305.1 uncultured Patescibacteria group bacterium | reverse complement strand
CTGGATAGAAGTATAATTTTTGATTTTGTCCATCCTTTTGATTTAATCCCAAAATATAAGGAAATTTGCGAAGCGAGCCGAGCCGAAGGCGAGGCGAGCAAGCCTTTTCCCCCAGAAATGATAAAAGTTGCATTTGGTCGGGGTGAGCAGACTCGAACTGCTAACCTCACGCACCCCATGCGTGTGCGCTCGCCAATTGCGCCACACCCCGGTGAACCTTCTCCCTTGTATTCTAGCATGTTTTATGTAATGATGAAGCAATAAAAAATACAAGAAAATATATACAGAAATGAGGAGGAAAGCATGGTTGACAATAACGGAAACGCGCAAAAACTTCAAGCTATTCGTCTTGCCATAGAGCAAATAGAAAAACAGTATGGTAAAGGTTCAATCATGCGTCTTGGCGAGCAGGCGTCTCGAGCGGGATTAGAGGTTATTTCCACAGGTATTCTTCCAATTGATATTGCGTTAGGCGTTGGAGGATTCCCGCGAGGAAGAATTATTGAAATTTATGGTCCAGAAGCATCAGGAAAAACAACAGTGTGTCTTTCTTGTATAGCGGAAGCACAAAAGCAAGGAGGCGTTGCGGCATTTATCGATGCCGAACATGCGTTAGATCCGGTTTGGGCGCAGACATTAGGGGTAAAGCTTGACGATCTTCTCATATCGCAACCCGATACAGGTGAACAAGCGTTGGAAATTGCAGAAACGCTTATTCGAAGCGGAGGGATTGATATTATCGTGGTAGATTCTGTTGCAGCGTTAACGCCTCGCGCGGAGATTGAGGGCGAAATGGGAGATAGCATGATCGGGCTTCAAGCGCGTCTTATGTCGCAGGCGCTTCGAAAATTAACCGCTGTTGTTTCAAAATCAAAAACCGTTATGATTTTTACCAATCAACTTCGTCAAAAAATCGGCGTTATGTTTGGTAATCCGGAGACAACGCCGGGAGGTCTTGCGATGAAGTTTTACGCAAGCATTCGTCTTGACGCAAGAAAAATAGAAAGCCTCAAAGAAGGAGATAAAGTAATTGGCGGAAGGCATCGCATTCGCGTGGTGAAGAATAAAGTCGCTCCTCCGTTCCGGATTGCGGAATACGATGTAATGCATGACGGCATAAGCAAAGAAGGCGGAGTAATCGATGTCGCGTTAGAATTTGGAATTCTAACAAAATCAGGATCATTCATTAAATACAAAGGGCAAACAATCGGGCAAGGAAGAGAGTCAGTGAAATTTGCCTTGAAAGAAAACGCGAAACTTGCGAAAGAATTAACAGACGAGATTTGGGCGATGATTAAATCTGGTCGAGGCGGAGCAAAAGTTTCATTAGGTATTGAAGCTCATGAAGAATGATAAAAATGATCTTGAGCAAGAGCTTTTTCATTACGCGTTGCGATTGCTTGCCATTCGAGGTAGAAGCAAAAAAGAACTTCTTGAATTGTTAATAACAAAAGCTCGAAAATTCCATTTATCCTATGAACAGATTGTTTCCGTTATAGATCGATTGGAATCGCTTAGATATATCGATGATAGAAAATTCGCTGAAACATATGTCTCATTTTCCGTTTGCGTAAAAAAGCGGGGGATTGAACGGGTTATTCGTGAACTTCGTGAAAGAGGTCTTTCTGATGATGATGATGATGGTATCGATCATACAAGAAAATATTTTCAAGACTGTTATGCCGAAGACGAGATTGCTTTCGCAAGGCATGCGTTAGGAAAACGAGGAAATCAATATCGTTTGCTTCCAATTGATAAGTGCAGAAAGAAAGTTTATGGTTTTTTGCTTCGAAGAGGATTTTCTTCTCATGTTATTTCTTCTTTGGTTGACGAATGGTGTAAAACTCCGTACAATAAAAGAGATAAATCATCATAGAAGATAATTGTTGCATCTTTGAAGAACAACAGACATATGTACAAATTTTGTACCCATAGAGATATTACCGTTATTTTAACTTTTCTATCTATTCGTACAAAGTCGAGCGGATCGTAATCCGTTTATTGCTTCGCATCATGCTTCTGTTTGTTCTTCAATGAAAAGGAGGAGTATATGTTTGATGTATTAAAAACATTAAGCGGATTGGTGAAGACGAAAAAGCCAGTTCCAAGAAAAAACCAAAAAATTTCTCATCAAGTGCCTTCTGTGGGGTCTATCCCTACTGCGACCGAGGAAAAAGTTGCCTCTTTAGACATAGAAGCTGAGATGAAAATTGCGCAAGCAAAAGCAAAAGAAATTATTTTAGAAGCAAAAGACGAAGCGATTCGTATTCGACGAGAAGCGGAAGAAGAAGCAAGAAAAAAACTTGAATACATTGATCGAAAAGAGGGAGCGTTAGAAGAAAAAGAGGGAAGGCTTCGAGACATCGAGGAGCTTATAGAGCAGACAAGAAGAGATATTGAGCGATTAAAAGAAGAACATGTTGAAAAATTGGAGCGCGTCGCAAATCTCACCAGAGAAGAAGCAAAAGAAACAATTCTTCAAGCAGTAAAAGCGAGACTGAAAGAAGAGATTGCAAAGGAAATTCGAGAAGCTGTCGCAAAGGCGAAAGAGGAAGCGGAAGATAAAGCAAGAGAAATTCTTGTTGAAGCGATGAAGCATGGAGCAACAGACTATGTGCCGGAATATACGGTGTCGGTTGTGAAAGTGCCGGATGAAGACGTAAAAGGACGAATTATCGGAAAGGAAGGAAGAAATATTCGATCGTTTGAAATGGCGACAGGAGTAGATGTTGACCTTGATGAAGAAGGGGTTATTCGTCTCTCTTCATTTGATCCTGTTCGACGGGAAATCGCGAGGGTTGCTTTAGAAAAATTGATGAAAGACGGCAGAATTCAACCGGCGAGGATTGAAGAGATTGTTGAGCAGGTAAAAAAAGATATTGAGCGAATCATGTTTGAGGAAGGACAGAAGTTGTGTCATGCTGTTGGCGTCTACAACTTGCCTGCACCTATTGTTGCGTTGCTAGGTCGATTTAAGTATCGATATTCCTATGGTCAGAATATGATTACTCATACTCTTGAAGAGACGAAGATTGGTATCGCGATTGCTCGAGAAATTGGTGCGGACGTTAATGTCGTTCGTCTTGGATGTTTGTTGCATGATATTGGGAAAGTTATTATGGATAAAGAAGGAAATCATATCGAGCTTGGGGTCGAACTGCTTAAAAAGTATAATATTCCACAAAAAGTTATCGATTGTGTGGCGCAACATCATGAAGATACGCCATTTACGTCGATTGAATCAATGATTGTTTATATCGCCGATGCGATATCTGGCAGTCGTCCTGGCGCTCGATATGAAAATTATGATGAATATGTGAAGCGTTTGAAAGACCTTGAGGAAATCGCAAAGTCTCACGAGGGAGTGAAAGAAGTGGTTGCCTACCAAGCAGGAAGAGAACTTCGAATTGCGGTTGACCCCGGAAAGGTAAATGACGCGACGGCAACTATTATGGCGTACGAAATCAAAGAAGAGATCGAAAAGAAGCTTACCTATCCAGGATCGATTAAAATCACAGTGATTCGCGAACTTCGCGTATGCGAAACAGCAAAGTGATTGTTCCTTCTTGACATATCAATCTAATTTTTCTACATTCCTTTATAGTTCTTAATATATCAATCTTTTTATAAACACAGATTGATAGAGCGATATATATTTCTGTCCAGAAGGAGGTGAAATAGATATGACCAAAGCTGATCTAATTGAGGTCGTTGCGAAAAAAACAAATCTTACCGCAAAAGCTGCGAGAGAAGCGGTAACTGTTATGTTTCAAACGATCACAGACTCTTTGAAAAAAGGTGATAAAGTCGTTATTACGGGGTTTGGAACATTTATGGTGCGATCAAGAAAATCTCGAGCTGGGAGAAATCCTCAGACAGGAGAAAGAATAAATATTCCTGCGAGAAAAACGCCGGGATTCACCGCTGGAAAAGCGTTGAAAAAGATTGTTCGCTAAACAAAAGCGCTTCTATTGCAATAAGGAAATCCTATGAAATTTTAGGGATTTCCTTATTGTATTTTTATTTTTCATCTTTATATACTATAGTCATGGCAATAAAAAGAAAGCGAGCGTCATTTTCTCCAACAATTATTGTTGATTCAGAAAAAGAATCCGAAGATGCAGGACAAAAGCCGGTTCTTCAGCAAGTGGTAGAGCTCGTTATGGAAGAACCAAAAGAGAAAGAGCAAGTAATCTCCCCAGATCAACAATCTCAAGACAATATCGAAGATCTTCGAGAGAGAATTAAAAAAGAACTGAAACAAGAGCTTAAAGAAGAGTTGTCTCGGGAATTGCGTGAAACATTGCTGGATCAGTTGGAACATAAGATCCAAAATCGTATGCAATATCAAAACTATCAAGAAAGATACTTTGTATCGAATCAAGATGAATATTCTGATTCAACAGACCAAAAAGAAAATATTGTTCCATCTGAAGAAGAAAATAGTCATCCTCAGAAAAGTGTTCAACCGTTAGAAAATAAAGAGGAACAATCATGGCGTTCGGAAGAGAAAAGAAAAGAAACAGTGGCCGAGCTTTTTGGAAAGAGTTCCGACGGAGTCATGCCTGAGATTACAATTCATGAACAACGAAGAACGAGAGGGTTTTTATTGTGGGCGATTACCATGATTGCGATAGCGATTGGCGTTGGCGGGGGATTAGTTCTCTTCACAAATTTTTCTCAACGAACTGATCAACAATCGTTTATTCCTGTTGTTTCGAACAAGTCAATCACTCCTACTATTACGCCAAAACCATCTCCAACGCCTTCGCCAACAGTATCCGTCAATAAAAAAGATATAAAGATTCAAGTGCAAAATGGAGCTGGTGTTGTCGGGGCTGCGTCAAAAATGAAATCATTTCTTGAAAAAAAAGGATATACCGTTGTTGATGTTGGCAATGCATCAACATATTCATATGAAGAAACAGAAATTCTGGTAAAATCATCAAAGTTGGCAATTCGGGATATGCTGGAAGAAGATCTTTCAGAAGGTTACACTCTTGGGAGAATTGAAACAACACTTCCAGAAGCAGCTCCCTACGATGTCCGTGTCATTGTTGGAAAGAAGTAATTTTCGTCGAGATCAGCATCTAGTGGCGGTTTGAAAAATTAATGTCTTCTTCATTTCTTCCTAGATCTTGAAACAAGTTTGGGATGATGGCATCAAGTGACGGAAGATGGTAAGGGTATGCAAAAGTCTACGATTACTTTTTGCAATTTTTCCTTTCCTATCAATTTTTTGGTAAAATTTTCAATGATGAAATACTTTATTCAGACATTTGGATGCGCGGCAAATCAGGCGGATAGCGAGCGAATTGCGTCTTTGTATGAAGCAAGAGGATATACCCGCGCTGAATTTATGGACGACGCGGATGATATAGTAATTAATACTTGCATGATTCGCGCGAAAGCGGAGCATCGAGTATATGGGGTGATCCATAATCTCTCAGAAGAAAAGAAAAAAGGAAGGAAGATGAAAATCGTTCTTACTGGATGCATGGTGGGTATGGCGGTACGAGATAAAACAGGAAAGATGTTAGATTCGTTGCGAAAAAAAATGCCGGCGGTTGACGAATTTCTTCCCATAGAAGAAGTTGGATTCGATCACGCTCCTATTCGAACAGACAGAGATCACGCATGGGTTCCAATTTCCAATGGATGCAACAATTTTTGCGCGTTTTGCGTTGTTCCTTTTACCCGAGGGAGAGAAATTAGCAGACCATTTGATGATATCGTTCGAGAAGTTTGCGATCTTGCGAATCAAGGGTATCGATGTATTACGCTTGTCGGTCAAAATGTAAATTCGTATGGTGCTGATTTATTGCTTGGAGAAAAAAATGTTCATGTTCTCCGAGATCTCCCAGAGAAAACATTTTTCCCAAAATCTCCATCGTATACTGGTGATCAAAAACATGTTACATATGTAAAACATCTTGGAAGATTGAGAATTCCAACATTGTTTCCATATCTTTTACAAACGCTCTGCGATATTAATGGCATTGAAATGATCGATTTTATTTCAAGCAATCCTTGGGATTTTTCCGACGATCTTATTGAAACAATAGCAAGAAATAAAAAAATATCTCGACATATTCATCTTCCTGTCCAATCTGGAGATACTGCGTTGCTTCGAAAAATGAATCGATGGTACACAAGAGAAGAGTATATCGAATTGGTAAAGAAAATTCGGCAACGCATTCCCGGCGTGACAATCAGCACAGATATTATTGTCGGATTTTGCGGAGAAACAGAGGAACAATTTCAACAAACGGTTGATTTATGTAAAAAAGTGGGATTTTCTAAAGCGTATATTGCGATGTATTCCGATCGACCCATGACTGCTGCGCATAAAGTGTATAAAGACGATGTGTCATATCAAGAAAAAAAGCGGCGATGGCAAATCCTTGAGGATATGATTAATAAAACAAATCTTCGAAATGGAACATATAGGTAGCCATAACAAACTTCTTGTTGTCACTGGACCAACAGCAACAGGAAAAACGAACTTTGCACTTGAAATTGCTCGCGAGTTTCAGGGAGAAGTGATAAGTGCTGATTCAAGACAAGTATATCGAGGCATGGATATAGGAACAGGGAAAGATGGAAAAGGTAGTGTTCATTTATATGATGTAGTGAATCCCGATGAAGAGTTTTCTGTTGCTCATTTTCTTCGTCTTGCAGTATCGCTGATTTATGAAATCCAAAGAAAAAATTCGCTTCCGATTGTTGTCGGAGGCACAGGATTATACATAAAAGCGCTTGTTGAGGGGATAGACACGGTGAATATTCCAAGAAATGAATCGTTGCGAAGTCGTTTGGCAAACTTGTCTGTTCAAGAACTACAACAAATGGTTCCGAAGAGTGTTTTGGAAATGATGAATAATTCTGACAGAAATAATCCACGCCGATTGATACGTAAAATAGAGATTATGCAAGAGAATCAAAATCGGCATATTAAATATCACCGTCGATCATTTGACACCCTACAAATAGGTCTTACTGCGGATGGAGAATATCTCTTAGAGCGAATTATTCAACGCGTTATGGATCGTGTTCATAAGGGAATTATAGAAGAGATACAACAATTGCTTGCCATGGGATATACATGGGATCTTCCAGCCATGAATACGATTGGATATAAAGAATGGAAGTGCTACATGGAAAGCCCAAGCGATGAGCACAAGAATGAAGCAATAGCGTTATGGATTCGTCATGAAATTCAGTACGCGAAAAGACAATTGGTATGGTTTAAAAAACAACAGAATATTCGGTGGTTTTGTATTAATCAGGAAGGATATAAAGAAGATATGAAACGAATCATTTATATGTGGTATACTTCCTCTTAATTCATATGCATAGAACTGTTGATATTGCTCCCAGGACGATTTTTCTTATTCTTGGAGTTCTTGTTGGTGTGTGGATTGTCCTTCATATTCGAGACATCCTTTATCTTCTTTTTATCTCATTTATTTTTGCCACTGCCATTCGGCCATCTGTGGAATGGTTAACGAATTACAGAATTCCGAGAGTGTTGGCAATTTTGTTTGTATATATCGCTCTCATTGGGTTTATTGTTGCATTTTTTGGGAGTTTTATTCCTCAGTTTGTTGCTCAAGGAACATTGTTGATTCAAAGAATTCCTCGTATAGCAGAAACAATCCTTCCCTCATTAAATATTGATCAAGGATTTTTAACTAGTCAGTTGGCTCCAATAACACGAAATATTTTTGAGTTTAGTGTTCGCTTTGTGAATAATATTATTACCTTTATTACGATTTTTGTCTTTTCTTTTTATTTCCTTTTAGGGAGAAATCACTTGGCATTGACTATATATCAGTGGGTCCCTAAACATATGGCTGAAGATATAACAGTGATTATTCAAAAATTAGAAGAAAAACTGGGCGCGTGGGCAAGAGGACAAGCGTTGTTGATGATTATTATCGGGGTAGTAACATATATTGGCCTTTCTTTCCTTCGTGTTGATTACGCATTGCCGCTTGCGGTGTTGGCGGGAATTCTTGAAATCTTACCAATTGTCGGTCCGCTGTTAAGTGCCATTCCAGCGATTCTCATAGCTTTTACTGTTTCGCCACTTTTGGCTCTGTCTGTCGCAGCTTTATATTTTATTATTCAACAATTAGAAAATCATCTTATTGTTCCACAAGTTATGAAGCGAAGCGTTGGACTCTCTCCGGTTGTTGTTATCATTGCGTTTATGATTGGCTCTCGATTTGAAGGTGTTATGGGGGCGTTTTTGGCCGTTCCAATCGTTGTGACCGGCCAGATAATTATTGAGCATGTTTTATCGAAGAAACAAGTTAGTCAAAGCGCCACCAAAACCTCGTAAGCCAGATTCTGTTTTTTCACGATTGTGAATAACCCCTCATTTCTCTCATGCCCGTATGCTTCTCATTGACTCCGCCATGGATCGGATTTTTGCAATGAATTCGCCGGTTGCAGCGGGTGGGATTGCCATGCTTCATATCAAGGAATTTTGATATGAAGACTCGTTTCACTCGTCAGCCATATCCAAGTTTGGACGTAGGCTTTCGCTCGTCTCTGTGGCTCTCTCATCCTGTCAATTCAGGAATCGTTCTTCATCGCTTTCGCAATAAAGACACTATCTCGCATGTTGCGCGAGTCGGAACTTGCGTTCCGTCCCCTCCATGGTGCTGTCTGGACTTTCCTCCCCCAAAAGATATTTTTCTTCCAGAGGTGAGGGATCGGGTTTTGGTGGCAATACTATTATATCAAAGTAGCAATATTGAATACGTTGTATTTACTTATATTGATTTTGATATACAATATAAAAAATATTATGAGCACATATAAAGAAAAAACGCTCATTGAGATTGATCGTGATATCGCTCTACCTCCTTTTCTTATTATTTTAGATGGAACCACTCTTCATGTTCGAGATATTATTGCTGTCGCGCATCAGAAAATTCCTATTGAGTTTACTGATAATCCTATTGTTTTAAAAAGGGTGGAAGAATCATATCAACGGATGATGCAAAATGTCATTGATGGTGTTCCTGTTTATGGATGCAACACAGGGTATGGGGCAAGAGCTGGCCATGTTGTGAATGAAGGAGAAGCGAGTGATCGAATATTATTTGCTCAGAAAATTTCAAAAAGTATTGTTCATACGGATGTTACTGTGGGACCGATATTGCCAAAAGAAGTTGTTCGCGCCGCCATGGTGATTCGCATGAATATGTTGTTGCATGGAGTAAGCGCTGTGAAGCTTTCCGATCTTGATATCTTTCGTCAAATGCTCAACAAAGATATCATTCCGGTTGTGAATGCATATGGAGGTCTTGGCGCGTCTGGCGATCTTGCTCATAATAGCAGGGTGGTAAGCGCGGCGCGTCAGCTAGATGGAGTATTTGTGTGGGATGCCGATGGACAGAAAAAGCCAGCGAGAACGACATTGAAGCATCATAAGATTCCGAAGCTAGAATTGGATCCAAAAGCTGGACTTGGATTAGTTAATGGAGACAATTTTTCAACAGCAGCGGCGACGCTTATTGCTGTTGATGTGTTGCGTCTTCAGTTGATTGCAGATGTGTTGGGAGCGATGATGGTTGAAGTTCTTCGAGGGAGCACGCGTCCATTTCATCCATTTCTTGGAAATGTTCGTCCGCATAGAGGCCAGCAAGAAGTAGCAAAAGTTTATCGTTACTTGCTTCATGGAAGCAAACTTGCATATCAGGAACTACAGGGACAACAAGAACGTCCAAAAGGCGTATCGGTCCAGGATGCGTATAGTCTTCGATGTTTGCCGCAATCGGAAGCGGTGAATAGAGAATTTCTCGCTTGGGCATTGGAGACGATCACCATTAACGCAAATTCTGTGTCTGACAATCCATTATGGGTAACGCCAGAACATGCTGTCGATGGGGAAGAACCTTGGCAATGGGTCAGCGGAGGAAATTTTTTTGCCATGCACATGGGGGAAGTCATAGATATAATGAGAAAAATTATCACAAGATTGATTAAGCGAAATGATCGTCAATTGCATCGATTATTAAATCCTCATTTAAATAATGGTCTCCCCGCGAATTTATCTGATTCATCGGCAATCTCTCAGTGCGCGTTTAAGGGAGTTCAGCTTCAGTCGGGAATGTTCGATGTGTATTCAATGTTGTTGGCGAATCCCGTGACAACGATGTTTGGCATTCATGAGGAGCACAATCAAGATATAACGCCACATTCATTAACATCGGCTCTTTTTGCGTGGGAGGGACTTCGTGTTTTGCGATATTCTTTGGCGATGAACGCGATTGCGATTGCTCAAGCAGTTGATCTTCGCGAAGGGGTATCACTGCTTTCTCCGAGGACGCGTCCAATGTATGAATATATTCGTTCGATTGTTTCCTATGTAAAAGAAGAACGCCCTTTGAATCAAGACATAGAGCGAATCTATCAAGAAATCGAATCAGGAAAAATAAACGAGATGCTTCGAAAAGCAGTATTTAACGAGTTTGGAAAATATGATGAATAAAAAGAGACTCGTTGATTGGTTTAATGCTCCTCCTTATGCTCCCGAAGATGTGATGCAAAAAATCGGAGCCAGAAAGGCGCTTCGACTGTTTCATGAAGCAGCACAACGAGTCCCTGCCTATAAAGCGTTTTTACGATCTCATCATATTGATCATACAAAGATTCGATCAATCAATGATTTTTCTTCTATTCCTCAAACATCTAAAGAAAATTATATAGAACGCTATCCAGAAGGAGATCGTCTGTGGGATGGGAGCTATCAAGATGTACAGATGATTTCAACAAGCTCTGGAACAACAGGAAGCGCACATTATTGGCCGCGATCATTGAATCATGAGATAGATGGAGCGAAAATTCATGAGTATATTTTTCGATCGATTTTTTTTGTTCATGAAAAGCGAACGCTATTTATTAATGGTTTTGCAATGGGAAATTGGATTGCTGGCACATTTACGCTTGCATGCGCGAATCTTGTTTCCTGGAAGGGATATCCCTTGACCATCATGACGCCGGGATATTCGTTAGATCATGTCATCGAAATTCTTCGAGACATATCTCCGCAATTTGATCAAACAATTCTTTGCGGGCACACGCCATTTTTGAAGGAAATTATTGATGAAGCAGATCGTCAACATGTTAATCTTTCGTCGCTTCATATTAAATTATTGGGATCAGGTCAAGGAATCACTGAACAATGGCGATCATATCTTCTTCGAATGATTCATGCCGATTCGCACACTCGAACGATTATTAATTTGTATGGATCGGCAGACGCGTCGTTGATGGGATTTGAAACACCAGAGTCTATTGAGATACGAAGGAAAGTATTTGAAAAACACGCGTGGGAAAATCTTTTTTCTGACACAAGAATGCCGTCTTTATATTGTTTTGATCCGCGGTTGATTTATCTTGAAGGTCAAGAAAGGACGATTGTTATTACCAAAGACATGGGGTGTCCGTTGATTCGGTATAATATTCAGGATGAGGGCGGTGTTGTTGATCAAGAACGAATGGGATTGTTTTCTGCGTCACATAGTATAGACTTGCCGAAATTTCCCATGATATATCTGTTTGGAAGAAGCAAGTTTATGGTTAAACTGTATGGAGCGAATATTTATGTTGATCATGTCCAGCAAGCATTTGATAACGAACAACTTCAGCAATATATCTCTGGAAGATTTTTGCTTGAAATTCAAGAAGATGAATCACATCAACAAGTATTGGTTTGCAGAGTGGAATTGAAAAAAGATGTTTCGCCGCGCGCTGATCTTATGAAACGAATTCAGAAAGTTTTCATTGAAGAAGTGAGCAAACTAAATAAGGAGTATGCGTATATTCTAGGAGCATTAAAAGAAAAAGTTTATCCAATAATTCATGTTCATGAACATAGCGATGAACAATATTTTCCGTTAAATAAAGTAAAGAAAACAGCATAACGTATGAAAACGAAATATTCTGCGTTGATGAAAGATCTTCAAAAAAGCGCGATGGTCGATTCAGACTCGCGAAGCATTCTTGATCGGATCGTCAATGATTATGTTGGCGATCAAGACATTGCTTGTGGATTTAAAAAACTTGAGGAAGACGAAGAAGTTTATACTGTTGTTTCAACATTGAGAAATAGAAATCTTATTACGGTTGAAGAGCAAAAACGATTACAAGATTTCATTGTGGCATGTTTTGGGTTAAGCGTGGGGAGTCACGCTGTTATCACATGGATGATGGAGTCGCGAGCAAAAAGGGTAAAAATTTTGGATCCCGATACGATAGATCCGTCAAACTTAAATAGATTGCGATGTGGATGGGATGATGTTGGAAGAAAAAAAGTAAATGTTGTAAGAGAGACTTTGCTTAAAATCAATCCTTTTGCTGAAGTTATTCATTTTGATGATGTTTCTCATATGCAAACAATGTTTCATGATCCAGAAGTCCATTGCATTATCGATGCAATTGATGATATCGAAGGAAAAGTATTTTTGCGAATGATGGCAAAAAAGAAAAGAATTCCTTTGGTAAGCGCTGCCGATGTTGGAGACAATGTAATTCTTGATATTGAACGATATGATAGAGATCCAATGCCGAAGCCGTTTTTGGGAAGGATTGATGAAGAAATTATAAAAAATATTCAAAAGCTCTCAATAGATGAGAAACGACGATGCATCATTCAGCTTGTGGGGTTTGATCATAACAGCGAGAGAATGCTTGCTTCCATAGTGCAAATAGGAGAAACATTGCCGACATGGCCTCAGCTTGGCGCGACGGCGACAATCGCTGGAGGTGTTGTGGCAACAACGATAAAAAAGATATGTCTCGGTGAAGATGTTTGTTCAGGAAGATATGTTGTTTCTCTTGATGAATTATTGGACGCTTCATACAATCTTGATTCTCATCAAGAACAGCGTAACGCATATATTCAACAATTAAAAGACAAGTTTCATCTTTAAGGGATTTTTCTATCCATTACTAAATGGTTATCTCCGAATTTTCTTTCTTTGCTTTCCTGGTGTGTTTTTAATATGTTTTTGTTACGCTAGAAGAAGCATATGGATATCATCGTATCATTTATTGTAGTGCTCGCTTTTTTGGCAAATAGCATTCTTGGCGTTTTCATCCTCATAAAAAACCCGAGAAGCGCGACAAATAGAATGTTCTTTTATTTTTCGTTGAGCGTTGCACTGTATATTGCAACAAATGAAATCGCGAATAATCAAATTGATAACAATATGGCATTTTTTTGGGTAAAAATTGTTATGACCATCGCGCTTCTTATTAATTTTTTCTTTGCTCTTTTCATGATTACATTTCCGAATGCTCGAGATGTAATTCCATTTACATGGAAATTTTTATTGTTTTTATTCACAATTTGTCTTTTTCCTCTTATATTGACGAATGGTGTTTTTTCATCTGTTCAGGTGATTGATGGGAAGATACAAATAACGCCTAGTTATGGCATGCCGTTGTTTCTTCTTCATACCATATGTTTTTTGGGAGGCGGGTTTTTCGTTCTTATAAGAAAACTTCGCAGATCAAATGGAATACAAAAAAAACAAATATGGACGGTATTTTGGGGAGCGTTTTTTATGTTTTTTGCAATTCTTTTGACGAATGTGTTTTTTGTCATATTTTTAAATATTACAAGTTTTGTCAGACTTTTGCCGATATACACGCTTGTCTTTGTCGGATTCACCAGTTATGCCATTGTTCGTCATAAACTACTCGATTTACATATATTTCTTCTTCGAGCTTTTACGTATGTCTTCATGCTTATATTGATTGCTTTATTTTATGCGTTTGTTGTTGTTTTGATTGGAAAAATCTTATTTGGGGTTTCTCTTCGTCCAGAAGAGCAAGTGTTGATTATCGCTTTCATTGTTTTTATTTCCTTATCATTTCAATGGATTAAAAAAAGAGTTCAGAAATTAACAGCCCGATTATTATTTAAAGATACATACGATATTGATGACGCAATTGCTCATATTACAAAAAGCATCACATCAACAATTGTCCTCGATGATCTCTCACATCGATTAATTGAAGAACTTTCTTCCGTTCTTAAGCCTTCTTCATCAGCATTGGTTATCCCTGAAAAGAATCATTATTTTCGCATATTTGCTGTCCCTAAACATTTTATGTCTTCTCTTAAAAAGGAAGATTGTGAATGCTTGCACACAGAATCATTGATTCTGTTTGATGAGCTTGAAGAATCAGACACAAAAGAGTATATGCGACAACATGGTATAAGACTTATTGCTCCATGCAAGACAAGAGACGAATGTGTCGCATATTTATTTTTAGGAATTAAACAATCTGGGGAAAGCTATATGAACCAAGATATTGCGTTGATTGAGATTGTTTCTCATGAAGCCGCTGTTGCTATTAGAAACGCTCAATCGTATGAGGCAATAAAAAAGTTTAATGAAAATTTGCAACGAGAGATAGAAAAAGCCACAAAAGAATTGAAAGAAACAAATAATAGGCTTCAGGAATTGATTAAATTAAAAGATGAGTTCGTATCTGTTGCGGCACATGAATTGCGAACTCCCATGGCTGCGATAAAAGGATCTATTTCGACAATTTTAGAAGGATATGCCGGGTCGATTTCAGATGAAGCGAGAGACTTTTTAACCGCAGCGTACAATGAAAATGATCGGTTAATTCGTATCGTCAACAATCTACTCAACACGTCAAAGATAGATTCGGGCACATTGTCTTTTACAATTTCTCGAATTAATTTAAATATTCTTATCGCTGATGTTCTGAGAAATTTTGAGTTTGGCGCAAATGAAAAACATCTTCGTCTTCACTTTGAAAGTTCAGAGAATCTTCCTCTCGTGTTTGGCGATGATGATAAAGTTCGAGAAGTTCTTGTGAATCTTGTTGGGAACGCTATTAAATTTACATCAAAAGGAGGCGTAACGATTCGTTGCTTCGTTGATGGAAAATATGTTGTTACATCAGTTTCTGACACGGGAACAGGAATTCATAAAGAGCATTTTGATTTATTGTTTAAAAAATATTCTCAAGTTCGCACCGACTATACAAAAACAATAGGAGGTACAGGATTGGGGTTATATATTTGTAAAAAAATCATTGAAGGACTCGAGGGTGAAATCTGGCTTGAATCTGAAATTGGAAAAGGTTCAACGTTTTATTTCACGCTTCCTATAGCGACATAATATGGTATGATAGACATGTTTATGAAAAAGATCCTTCTTATAGAAGATGATTCATTAATCGTAAAGATTTATACAACCAGGCTTGTCGCCGATGGGTTTAAAGTATTGTCCGCAGGTAATGGAGAAGAAGGACTTAGAATTGCTGAGCAAGAGCGTCCCGATCTTATTCTGCTTGATATTATGATGCCAAAGATGGATGGGTTCAGTGTCCTTGAAACTCTTCGGCGCCATGATGTGTTGAAGCAGGTTCCGATTATTGTATACTCAAATCTCGCGCAAGAGTCAGAAATGAAGAGGGCGTTGGAACTTGGCGCGAATGAATTCATCGTAAAAGCGAATATTTCTCCAACAGAATTAGTGAATAAAATAAAATCGTATCTTTCGATACAATAAACTCATGTTTACCGCTGCCCAGTTTCGAGATATTATTCTCTCTTCTGGATTTGTTTCTCAAAAAGATTTTGAGATCGCTGAATCGTCTGCTCATGAGCTCGGCAAAGATATTCAAGATGTATTGGTATATCAAGGATTGTTGACAGAAGATATCATCGGAAGGTTAATTGCTGAATTCTATCATGTTCCGTACATTGATATATCTCGAAAAGTGATTCCTCTCAGTGTTTTGAATGTTATTCCGGAAGAAGCGGCATCTTCTTTTCATATTGTTCCCTTTGCGTTGGAAGGAGAGGAATTGTCTCTTGCCATGGAAGACCCATCGGATTTAGAGGCAAAAGAGTTTGTAAAAAGAAAGACAGGATATCAATTGCGGGTGTATTACGCAAGAAAGCAAGATATTTTGAAAGCGATCGGACAATATAAAAAAAATATAAAAGAAGTGTTTCAATCTATTATTAACGAAAATATTCAAGCAAGCAAAACGATTCAAGGAGAAATTTCTTCTGGCAAAGATCTTCCTGTTGTTCGAATTCTCGATACGATTCTTGAATACGCGGTTTCCGAAGGAGCGTCAGATATTCATTTTGAACTGTTGGAAGACGCATTTTTAGTTCGATTTAGAATTGACGGGATGCTTCATGATATTGTTTCTTTGCCAAAGAACATTCATGCTGGGATTGTCGCTCGCATAAAAATTCTTTCATTTTTGAAAATCGATGAACATCGAGTTCCTCAAGATGGACGATTCAAGTTTAAATTGAAAGAGCAATATGTTGCGCTTCGTGTTTCTATTCTGCCCGCGTTTTATGGGGAAAATGTCGTGCTTCGATTGCTTGCGGAATCTGCTCGTCCGTTATCATTTGAAGAACTTGGACTTACAGAAAATAATCTTTCTATAGTAAAACGAAATATCACGAAGCCGCATGGGTTGATTCTTGTGACTGGACCAACAGGATCGGGAAAAACGACAACGCTTTATAGTATTTTAACCATGTTAAATAAGGCAGATGTAAAAATATGCACAGTGGAAGACCCGGTGGAATATGGCATAAAGCGCGTGAATCAGATTCAGATTAATCCATTAGCTGGACTTACTTTTGCCGCTGGTCTTCGGGCGCTTCTTCGTCACGATCCGGATGTCATTATGGTGGGGGAAATTCGCGATCAAGAAACAGCAGAAATGGCAATTCATTCTTCGCTTACCGGACATTTGGTTTTATCCACTTTGCATACAAATGACGCGATAGGCGCTATTCCGCGTTTTTTAGATATGGGCGTGGAGGGATTTCTTCTTTCGTCAACACTTACGATGGTGATTGCTCAACGGTTGGTTCGTCGGTTGTGCCCTCGGTGCATTCAACGCGTTGAATTGTCCGATGACATGCTTTCGTTTCTTCGTGAATCCGTAGGAAACCAAGATATTCCTCGTTCATTTTATAAAAGCGTCGGATGCGAAGATTGTGGCATGCGTGGGTACAAGGGAAGAATTGGAATTTTTGAGATTATAGAAATTACCGATGATATGCGGAATCTTATCGCAAAACGAGAATCGACAATGCAGATTCTCGAATTAGCAAAACAATATGGTATGGTTTCGTTATTGCAAGATGGCATAAGCAAAGCAAGTAGTGGCTTAACAAGCATCGAGGAAGTACTTCGTGTTGTCCGTGAATAACAATCTTGCCTATGCCAAATTTCACTTATAAAGCTATTGATAAAGAAAAACATATTGTTGAAGGCATTGTCTCCGGAAAGAACATAGACGATGTTGCGCATCAATTATCTGGCAAAATGCTTACGCCGTTGGTCATTAAGCCTATTGTTGAGCGGTCATTCATTGGCGGAAGCATTCCTGAAGTAGAAAAGATTACCTTCTGTCGATACATGCACATTATGCTTTCGACTGGTCTTTCTCTTTCTGAAGGAATAGATGTCTTAAAAAGAGAGACCAAACATCCCCTCATGAAAAGAATTCTTAGCGACATGGAATATGGATTAGAGCAGGGGCAACCATTGTCAGTAATTTTTGAGCGATATCCTTCTGTCTTTGAAGCGTATTTTTTGACGCTCATGAAAGCGGGAGAGGTAAGCGGAAAACTTTCGGAAGTCTTTCATTATTTAGAAGTGGAGCTTCGATCTGAACACAGTTTGAAATCAAAAATTAAAGGAGCAATGTTGTATCCTGCTATTGTGTTTCTTGCAATGATTGGCATAGGAATTTTGATGTTTTTCTTTATCCTGCCCCAAATAGGAAAAGTATTTTTGAGCTTGTCGCTTCCGCTTCCATTTTTTACGAAAATGATGTTTACCGCGTCGATTGCGCTTTCTTCGTACATGTTTCCAATTGTATTAGGAGCGATTGGCTTTCTTATATTGCTCTTTTTTGGAATGAAGACGCGATCGTTTCGAGATGGAATAATTAAACTTTTAGGATACATTCCGATCATAAGAAATTTAATTAAGAAAATTGATTTGGCAAGATTCTGTCGAATTTTCTCCACGCTTATTCGAAGTGCCGTTCCGATTACAGAAGCGTTGGAGATATCATTTTCTCTTTTGACATGGAAACAATATCGTTCTATGCGTGAACGGATTCCGAGTGAAATACGAAAAGGAAAGTCTTTGTCAACAGCGATCAAAGAAACCGGAGTGTTTTCCTCGTTGTTTGTTCAGATGGTTGCCGCTGGAGAGAAGACGGCGACACTTGATGAAACAATGGCGGATCTTGCGTCATTTTATGAAGAAGAAGTTGAAGAAGAAGTTAAAGGGTTAACGCAGATTATTGAACCGATCATGATGTTATTGGTTGGTATTGCCGTTGGAATAATGATTCTTTCAATCATCGCGCCAATATACAGCGTTGTTGGGAATTTTCAAGAATCTATGCAAGGAAAGAGATAAGATTTAAGCATTACTGTTCTGTCCACGAGATGAATTCATAGGCTCCTTGGGCGGGAAAATATGGAGGAGGATCAAAGTAAAGATTTGAATCATACGTGATGCTTCTGGTGATGAATCCCGATGTTGGACCTGTGCCAAAATTCCAGTAAGATTTCTGATTGCTAATAACGGCTCCGTAAATAGTTAGACTATTTCTCACTGCGTTGCTAAAATTGCTGCACCCGCTGTATCTATAATTATGTCGAATAATTCTTCCTGATGACGCGAGAAGCGCCGCGTTGATTTCAAAATTGTTTGGCACATCTTTTGCGAAATAAATATTATTTTGCGCGAATAGTCCAAGATTTGAGTGTCCGTCTTTTGAGATATAGGTAATGCTGTTTCGGATCCAGATATTCATAAAATTGACATTTAGTGGAAATCGTGCGGCGACGACTGTCACTTTTCCATTAACGATTCCTTCTACCCATACATGGTCTTCAGCAAAAATAAGGGGACGTTCCGCAATCGTGTATGTTCCTATGGTTGTTTCATTGGTTATTTGTTGTGTAAGATTTTCGCATCCATTTTCTACGCTATACCCGCGTTGATTGTTTGCCGATGTTACTCGTCGGACAATGTAAGTTCCATTTGATTGAAAGATAATCTGGTAACCAAGCGCGTTTGATGGAGCAAGATATAATCCTCGAGATTGCGCGTTGCTTCTCATGGTATTGAAATCGACATTTAGACTGGCAAAATCTATGGCAGGTACGGGAAATTGCCAGAGATTTGACGGTCCTCCGTTTCCCCATATGCCGTTTCGTTGTTGGGGCGGACTGCATCCAGTTTCCGATCCGCAGGTGTAGGTCGCTTTTGCACTAGTGACTGTTGACAAGTTCGTTCCATCCATGCGAATACCTCCATTTGACATAACTTTTCCCTGTACGGTGATTCCAGAGCCAAACCACACATTGGCGTTATGAAGAAATGAAAATCTTGCAAGAGATGGGATTCCGTATCGCGCGACAATTTTTCTTTTTATATCGGGATGGCTGTTTAACCATCCTGTTGATTCGATGGTAACAATGGATGATCCGGACGCTGGAGGCGTAATCATCAAACTAAATGTTCCTTCGGTATTTCCGTACGGATCTCGCAATTGATGGATATACGGTCCCGGTCCTCCTGTGCCATCGGTAAAATCGACAGGATCATGAGCAAGATGCCACCGGTAATATTCAACGCCGGATTGTGCGATATTAAGCGCTCGTTCGTACACATCAAGCCGTATTGAATTGTTATATTGAACGCTCGCGATAACTGCGAGACTTCCGACAACGATTGACGCGATAAATCCGAAGAGGAGGACAAGTATTGAGATGCTTCCCTCTGAGATTTTTTTATGATATTTCCTCATATGTTGATTGTTATAAATTCGTTTTCATGCTTCGTATTGTGACGCCGCTTGAAAGCGTAAATGGTTTTGTGACAGATTGACTAGGTGGATAAATCGTGAGCGTAACTTCCACAAATCGCGTATTGAGGACTCGCTGAGAAGGAGAAAGGGGATTATTGATCGTGTCTCCCGGCCAATCGCCGTTGTAATAGCGAAATATTGCTGATGATGTTGCGTGAACAAATCGAGCAATTGTGGTAATTGTTTCATTCTGAAGAGGGTAGGAAACAGGCACTGCAGTTGGTTCAATGACTCCTCGTTTAAGTTCTGTTCCATCAAGAAAATATCTGACTCTATCGGTTCGTCCATCATTCGTGACATCTGCATAAAATGCAAATGAGAAATCGTCCGCTTGAATAATCGGCCATGATCCATTGTCTCCATTTCTGATTTTTCGTATTTCTCGAATCATCTGTGTCATTCCTCCTTGCGCTTCATTGATAATTCGTTGATGTTCAAAAGAGAAAGAGTAGGTTTGAAGATATGAAATAAAAAAGAAGGAAACAAATCCAACGATGCTTGAAAAAAGAAAGATGGCAAGAATAAATTCAAGGAGGGTAAATCCTCTCATAGTATCATTGTAAAATAAGCGTTGTTTCCGTGTTGGTCGTAATATTCATAGAACTTGTCGCCGATTGATACCCTGTTGCGCTTGCAATAAGGTAATAGAGTCCGACGGGAAGATTATTAAAAAACAGTTGCCCGTAGTCAGGCGATCCGCTTGCAGGAGTGAATTTCGTACTATCAATCGTGTTGATCGAATTTTTTATATTTGCTGATCCCGATCCGATAAGATTGCCCATTTGATCTTTTAATGTAATCAAAAGCGACGCGTTATATTTTGGTTCAACGACGATATCGACAGTCCTATTTTGTCCGGGCGAGAGAGTGATCGGATTGGTTGGTGTTGATCCTGCAAGAGTATAGTGAGAATCTGATAAATCAATGGTATAGTTGTCCCATTCAAGGTTTGGGATGCTCACCATTCCTCCGCCTGTATTTGTTCGATAGCTATACTTATAGACAGGAGTATCAGTTGTATCTGTCCCTATTATTTTGCTTCCTCTCAATGTAAAAAGAACATTTGCTACAGGAGGATACCCATTCGCTTGCGATCCAAATGATCTGACTTGAATGCTTCCCACTTGATCTATCGCAAATGTTAATTGGGTTACTTGTCCTTCAATAACTGTCGCGTGTGGAAGAATAGGATTTGCGACTTCTTCTGTGCCATATGTCCGGTCTGTTGAGTATCCGTCTTTCGTCGTCGTGATTTTATAACATGTAACGCATGAGGGAGCGCCAGGGAGAACAACATTGCCATTCATATTTGTTAATGTGTTGTAATTGATTGCTGGATTGACCGAAGTATTCATAAATTGGACAGTCGCGTTTGGCACGGGATTTCCTTGCGCGTTTATAACTTGGACAAACAATGTTCCTCCTCCCGGGTTTGATTCTATGCCATTTGGAGCAATATTTGTGACAAATGTGACGGGCATGCGAGACGGATATGCTTCGCCCCAAGACACTTGCACACGAACGCGTTTATAATCTGATGGAATAGGATCGTTTGGCGCGGTATTATCGAACGGATCGTCAATATAAATAATATCGGTTTTTACGGTAAATGTTTGAGTATTTCTTGTGATTTGTTCTTGTTGAGGAATTGGACCAGGAGGAATGCCTCCGATGGTTCCAACACTGTTGTACGGAAGATTGCGGATAAGTTCTATCTGTGTTTGTCCGATTGATAATCCGACGGATCGAATTTGCGCGTAGCCAATATTATTAAGAATTTGATAGAGAAGAAAGAAGACAAGAGCAAAAAAAACGATGAGCACACCAACTGCAACCACTGTTTCGATTAATGTCAATCCTTTATTCATGGCTCTTTTTATAATATCGCATGCTACAATAAATATGTATCACATATGATATCCCTGCCTAACATTATTCTTCCGAAACGAGATTTTTTTGGACTCTCTATAGATCAAACTTCCCTTCATGGTACACAGATTAATCAAAAAGGAGAAGTAATATGCGCCGCAGAGGTCATATTTCCAGAAGAATTATTTTGTCAAGGAATATTAACCAAAGCTGATGTATTTCAAGAAGGAGTAAAAAAACTTCGAACAGATGGGAAATTTATCACGCCATATGTTGTGGTTACTTTTCCTGAAGTGTTTGCCTATACACGAGAAATCGAACTTCCGATCCTTTCTTCGGAAGAATTGTCAGAGGCGATTATATGGCGAAGCAAAGAGCTCTTCCCATTCCCACAGGATGACATATATATTGATTGGAAAATTCTTCGAAAAAATAATGATAGATATGTGGTAAGCGTCGTCGCTTCTCAAAAAAAGACAATAGATCCTATCGTGAACGTGTTATTGTCTGTGGGATTAAAACCATTAAATCTTCAGCCAGATGCGTCAACAATTTGTCATTTATTGGGTCTTTCCAAAGATAAGCGAGCGATTCTTGTGGAAATTGGAAGAACTCTTGCGTATGTGACGCTTGTTGAAGGAGATCAGTCTTTATTTACTACCATTATTCATGTATCAAAAGGAGATACTACAGAGGTATATATTCAAAATATAAAACAAACAATACAAGAAATTGTTTCGTATTATAGAGAAAAGGGTGTTATTACAGAGGAAGTGTTGGATATTGTGTTGACAGGGGAATTTGGAAATTCACAGGTGTTTCAAGGAATGCCATTTTCTGTGAAATCGCTTTCAACGCCAATAAAAAATCCTCGATTCAACAAGGCGTACGCAGTCGCTTCAATGAAAATTCACAATGTTTCTCAAGAGAGCATTATCAATCTTCTCCCTCCCATGATGCAGGAATCTCATGAAAAAGAACGAAAGATTCAGTACTATCGATCTCTATTATTTCGTTCTATTTCTATTTCCGCATCCTATTGCGTGTTTGTCCTTCTTGTATTGCTTATTTTGCTTGTTCAAAAGCAAGAGTTGGAAAGAGAGATAAAACAATTAACATTTATTGTTGAGACGAGTCAGCAATCTTCTCAAAATTTGTTAAAAATCAATAGTATTGCGAAGCAAATCATTGCGTTGGCCCCAATGAGAAAAACTCCTCGAGAAAAAATTGACAGGATTATTTCTTTAATTCCGAAAGATGTAACTCTAATGCAAATAGATTATGATGATAGCAAGCGATCGTTTGCGCTTTCTGGCGTCGCAAAAACGAGAGACGCGTTATTGGAGTTTAAGTCGAATGTTGACAACGCAAACGAATTTACAAAAATTTCTTTTCCTCTCTCACTCTTAGAAGCTTCGACAGATATCTCTTTTTCTGTTACCGTAACGATGAAAGAATAGTATGAAAAAAAAATCTTTATTTCTTGATTCATCGTTGGAGCGACTTATCGTGATCCTTTTAGGAATAGCGTTGATCAATGTTGGATTGTTCTATGTGTTGCGAACTCAAGTGAATGTTATTCGTTTGCTCCAACAACAAAAGAAGCAACTTGAACAAGATCAATCGATTATCAATTCTTCAGAGGAAATTTATGCTACCTATAAAGATAATATAGAAGATTTACTTGCTGTGTTTCCTTCGGAAGAAGATGTATTGGTTTTTTTGGAAACACTACAAGATGTCGCAAAAAAGCATGGAAGCAATGTGTCCGCTCGTTTTTTTTCTTCGTCGCCGCAACAAGAAGGCGATAAGTTATTTTTACTCTTTCGTGTGACGCTGACTACCAATAAAGATTCTCTTATCTCATTTCTTCAAGAATTAGAGCAACTTCCATATATGACAAGATTGATGACATTGTCTATGGGGGATTTCAATGGAATTCAAGGAGATATGAATGTTACACTGCTTATAAAACTCTATGTCAAAAATCCGTTCACCAGTTGACAAGGAAACATTGATTGGGTTTTCCCTTTTTATAGGGTTAGGCGTCTGGTTTGTCGTCAATATTGCGATTGTTTTTTTCTCATTAATTATTCTTTATGGAGGGCAAAAACAATTGTCGAAAGGATCTTCTTTAATTGACGACTCAACTCTTTCAAAAGCGGTGAAATTATTACGAAATCAAGAGTAGCACATGGTGAAGGATCCATGATTGACAATATTTTTATATATCTGTTACGCTCATGATATGAATAAGTGGTTCTATCCAAGAAAGGGGGTGAGCGAAGCATGCAGACAATAAAACAGATGTCTCAGCGAGGATTTACGCTCATCGAACTTCTCGTTGTTATCGGTATTATCGGAATTCTTGCGGCGGTTGTATTGGTGGCGGTAAATCCGGGGAGACAATTTGCGTCGGCGCGTGATACGCAGCGAAGAGCGGATCTGTATGGAATTACAAATGCGTTATATCAATACGCGTCAGAAAATAACGGAGATATTCCAACAATCATTACAGCAACGCCGCAAAATATTGGCACGTCTGGCGTTAATTTATCTACGGTATTAGTCCCGACATATATTGCCGCGATTCCGAGAGATCCGTCAAACGGAACCGATGCAAATACGCAATATATTATTTTTAGGCAAGGCGGGCGTATTATCGCGAGCGCGTCAAGCGAATTGAATCCGGGAACCTATATTACCGTTGTTCGATAACATGTGTTGATCGCGTTCAAAGAAGAGATCCTCTCCAATTTAGAGGAGAGGTTCTTTTCTTTGATAAAGCATCCATGAGGATTCGATCGATATATCTTCTTTTTTTCTTTTTGATTCTTGTAGTGGTTTTTTTCCTTCTCTATAGCATTCTCCAATACTACGGCAAAAAGCACGATCAAGGTCTTGAGCGATTGCTTGTTCGACCGTCTGATCCTCCAGCAACGCAAAATGTGCGGTCTATTCGAAGAATTACAGTTATTCAGGAGAATGACGATTCATGTCTTGACATTCTTCCAAATGGCGTTGTGCAACGATATGAAACATGCGGGGGAGAGATGAAGGACGCATATCGAGCTCCTGACCCAAAGTACATTCTTCGTCTTATGCAGCTTGCTTCCCAAATAGATTTGGCTGAGCATCAAAGATATCCCTCCGGGAGATATTTGACGATTGTTGTTGAAACAGACGAAGGAACGCATACACTCTATATTCCGATAGAAGAGGAAAACAATGATATCGCAACACTTATTCGTCAGATACAAGAAGATATTCCACAACATACCCCTATGCCCACAGTTTTCACCAACACGCCGACACCAACGCAGGGAATGTCGATTACATCAACGCCGACGGTATCATTATCAATTACACCGGGATCGTCTCCTACGGTTCGTCCAACGCCATCTGATATAGTTGATAATCCTTTTACCTGTGGATATTTCGAGGAAACAGGAAGGCAACGTCCATATAATGTATCAAATTTTATTTGCACCACCGAACCATCTCCAGCTCCTTAATGTAGAGGTCTCTGCAGCTTTAAATAACGAAAGAAGTGTTTATATTTAGGGATGATTACAGAGCAAATGACACAAGAACAACTGCGACGATCGTGGCAACGCTTACAATAACCGTTTTTGTAATTTCTTGCTCCGCTGGGAAAAGAGTATCTTCGATCTGATGCGTTTGGTTACTTGATGAATGCCGATTGAATGAAAAAACTATTGGCGATGTCATCGGTTGATGTGATGGTGACTTAAAAGAGGTGTTGTGGATATCATCATGAGTAATATTTTGTTGTTTCATGGTCATCCGTCGTTGTTTGCTTTGTATTTTTTGTTTTTTTGTTTTTTGTGGCATAGAAGTAATGATGTGGTGAAAAGACTATCACGATAAGACACCCTATGTCAATAAAATATGATAATTATAAATTATTTTTGTCATAGTAAACCTGTTTCAGTATCTTATAGAGATTGGAATAACCGCTTCTTGTTTCTTGGTAGTCTCAAGATTCTGAAACAAATTCAGTATGATAATTTTGATATTAAACAGTGTTGATTAGAAGAGTAGATTACTTTCTCTTTTTGTCATGCTGAGTTCATTTCAACATCTAGCAGAGGCTTGAAGAATATCTTTCCTTCTCAGAAAGACATATTTCGCCTTTGTCAATAATTGACAAGAGAGAATAATGTCCTTTACCATAGATGAATACTGATCGTCCTCGTTGCTATGAATGGGAATTTCTTTAAACTTACGTTTATCGGCATAAGCGTTTATCTTATTTCCACTGGTCTTTCCTATGCGGCGTTTAGCGCCTTTCCTCAACAGAAACAGACAGAATTGCCAACGTTGTCATCTCCATCTCCCGGTCCAAAGCAGAAACATTTTGTCATAGATCCATCTATTCCTCGAACGGAGGAGTGTCCAATCAACGGAATGTTCTACACAAAACAAGAAAAGGAAGCGTGGAGCAAGCGTCGTCCGCTTGCTGTGATGATAGAAAATCACGAAGAATCTCGACCACAGTCTGGATTGTATCATGCGGATGTGGTCTATGAAGCTGTTGCCGAGGGAGGTATTACACGATTTTTAGGAATATTCTATTGCGGAGCTTCGGGTCAAAATCTTATGCTTGCTCCCGTGCGGAGCGCGCGTATGTACTATCTTCCGTGGGTGCTTGAATATGACGCGTTGTATAACCATGTTGGCGGCGCTGGGAAATGCGACGATCCCACTGTTGATGAACGGGCGAAAGCGCTCTGCGCGATAGACAAATGGAAGATTAAAGATTTAGATCAATTTGGTCTTCCATACAAACAACAAGATGTTGACGGTTCACGGTACTCTGTATGTTATCGAAACACTGAGCGATTAGGTCGTCCTGTGGCATGGGAGCATACCATGGTATGCGAAACAGAAGGACTGTGGAAGTTTGCCGCTCAAATGCGAAAATGGACGAATGTTGATGAGAAAGGCGTTCCGTGGGACAAAGATTTTGTTTCGTGGAAATTTAAAGATGGTCTAAAAGAAGCCTCTCGAGGCGAATCGCAGGTAATCACTTACTCCGCGTGGGCTTCTATGGCTGAAAAATATGGCGTTCGATGGGAATATGATAGACAGACAAATAGTTATAAACGATTTACCGGAGGTGTTCCCCATAAAGATTTGGAAGTTGATGAACAGTTGTCTCCAAAAGTTGTCATTTTGCAATTTGCAAAGTATACTCCGTCAGTGGATCAACATGCCCATGTGTTGTATGAAAATATTGGAAAAGGAGATGCTCTAATTTTCCAGGACGGAAAAACGATAAAAGGAGTATGGTCAAAACCAAACAGAAACGCAAGAACGCGATTTGTTGATGCGAAAGGAAAAGAGATAGAATTTACGCGAGGTCAACTATGGATAGATATGCTTCCAATTGGCACAGAAGTTGTATATTAATGATATTAAAATGCTGCCTCTGCCTTCAATGATCTTGTATGTTAGACGACATTATTTTTTCTCGAGTTCGAATAAAAATTTTAGAATTATTTCTTCTTAATCCTCATGACATGTTTCATGTGCGAGAGATTGTGAGACAAACGGAAGAAGAAATCAACGCGGTTCGCAGAGAGCTTGCCCACATGGAAAAGTGTGGAATGTTTTCAAAAGAGCAACGAGGAAATCGACTGGTCTATCAATTTCGTAAAGAATATCCGTTATACACAGAATTGTTGTATCTCATCGGAAAAACAGCGGGACTTGGAGGGGACATCCTCCGTCAAAAAAACAAACTTGGAAAAGTTAAATATGCGATGATCTCTGGAAGATATTTGAAAGGACTTCCCAAGAAAAGCAACACGGATGTCGATCTTCTTATGGTTGGGACGATTGTCCTTCCAGAGCTCGCGTTATTGATTAAAGGCGAGGAAGCACGAAGACACGTTGAGGTTGGTTATACGGTGATGACAGAAGAAGAATTCGAATTCAGAAAGAGCAGAAGAGATCCATTTGTTCTTTCTATTTTGTCTGGATCAAAAGTCATGATTATTGGCGATGAAGAAGATTTATTAAGCTAATCTCCATATGAATCATCACATCCGCCTTCAATCCGTTCGGGTTTTTTTCGCAATTCTTCTTTTGATCGTCGTCGTAATTCCTTTAGTATTACCCGAGGGATATCCACTGAATGTATCAATCGGACCGATCAAAATCGATCGAATTATAAACCCCTTATCCATAGATATTAATTTTTTGGGAATACGTATTCAAAGAACATTTAAGACACAGTTGGGTCTTGATCTTGCTGGGGGAACGCATGTAACGCTTGAGGCAAATATGAATGGCATTGATCCATCGGATCGGCAAAACGCGCTTGAATCTGCAAAAAGCGTCATAGAACGACGCGTAAATTTTCTTGGCGTGACAGAACCATTGGTGCAAACCTCTGTCGCAAATAATTCGTATCGAATTATCGTGGAACTGCCGGGAATTACTGAAACAGAGCAGGCGTTGGCGGTGATTGGGCAAACATCGCAACTTGAGTTTCGCGAATTTATCGATGAACGATTAGCAACGGATAGCGCGTACGCTCAGCTTACCATGGTTGCTTCTCCCAGCGCGTTTTTTCTTGGCACGAAACCCACTGGTCTCACAGGAAAAGATCTTAAGCGATCATTTCTTCAGTATAGCCAGCAGAATGGCGAACCTATTGTTGCTGTTCAATTTACCGAAGAAGGAGGAAAAAAATTCGCGGAGCTGACGAAACGCCTTATTGGCAAAACGCTTCCTATTTTTCTTGACGGCATGCTTATTTCTAATCCGGTAGTCAATCAAGAGATCACAAACGGGGAAGCGGTGATTCAAGGCGGATTTACGACAGATCAGGCAAAGTTTTTAGTTACGCAGTTAAACGCAGGAGCGCTTCCTATTCCAATTGATGTCATAGAAAAGCGTGCGGTTGAGGCAAGTTTGGGTAAGGAGTCTGTTGAAAAAAGCATGAGAGCGGGAATTATTGGCTTGGTATTTGTTTCTGGATTTATGATCGCGTTGTATGGACGGTTGGGAATATTTTCTGTTTTGGGTTTTGCAATCTATGGTCTTATTACCTTCTCGTTGTATCGAGCAATTCCTATCACACTTACGCTCCCTGGTATTGCTGGATTTATACTCTCGATGGGTATGGCGGTTGATAGCAATATTCTTATTTTTGAGCGATATAAAGAAGAAAAGTTTAAGGGAAAGCCATGGCATATCGCCTTGGAGCATGCGTTTGGCAAAGCATGGGATAGCATTCGAGACGCGAATGTAACGACGATCATTACCTGTTTGATCTTGTTTAATCCGTTTGACTGGACGTTTTTTCCAACATCGGGAATGGTTCGAGGGTTTGCGGTTACGTTATTGTTGGGAGTGATTGTGAGCTTGTTTACTGGCATTGTGGTAACGCGAACATTCCTTCGCGTGTTATATAGGGAGCGTTCATGATACGATTTAGCAAGTTTCACAAGATGTGCTTTTTAATCTCCTCGTTTGTTATTATTCCAGGAGTTATTTCTTTGCTCATCTTTGGATTGCGACCGTCAATCGATTTTACCGGAGGAACTCTTATAGAGATTTCTTTTTCTTCAGGAACAAAAAATTCTATAGAATCGTCTGCTCAAACAGTATCATTTCCGTTGGTAAGCATTCAACAATCTGCTGAAACATTTATCATTCGAGCGAAGCCAGAAGGAGGTCAAAAAGTTCAAGAGTTATTGGATAATCTTCGGCAAACATCAGGAGGATCTGTTGAATTGTTACGGGATGAAACGGTTGGACCGATTCTAGGAAGAGAGCTTCTTATGAAGGCGCTTATCGCTGCTGTTTTCGCGGTGGTGTGTATTCTTTTGTATGTCGCGTATGCGTTCAAGAATGTGCTCTACGGTGTTTCGGCGATTATCGCGTTGCTTCATGATTTATTGGTGACACTTGGGATATTTTCCCTTTTAGGGGTAATGCGCAGTGTTGAAGTCGATACATTATTCATTACAGCGTTATTAACAACAATGAGTTTTTCGGTTCATGATACGATTGTTGTGTTTGATAGGATTCGAGAGATGACGAAGCGAGGATCGCATGAAACGATAGACGATATCGCTGATATCGCTGTAACGCAGACAATGGCTCGATCTCTTGCGAATTCCGTAACGATTATCATTATGTTGACCACGCTTGTCTTGCTTGGCGGTGAAACAATCCGATGGTTTGCTGTCGCGCTTCTCATTGGGACGATTTCGGGAACATACTCGTCGCCATTTGTCGCTGTTCCTATGTTTTTGTTGTTGAAGAAACGAGCAAAGAAGTAGATAAGGCAAGCTCCTGTATTCTCTTGAGAAGCGCTTCTCGTTCATTTGGAAGGATTCCTTGTTCAACTTCTGAAAATAGAGTTTCCAGTGTTTTTCCTACCGTCGGTCCCGGATCGATATTGAATATCCGCATCACATCGTGACCATTCACCTGTAAGTCTTTGATCGAAAATGGTTGTTTTTGAACATCTTCAAGTCGTTTTTTGAATAGTTCAAGACGCCATGATGTTTCCTGCGCTCCTCCTCCTAGCCGATCGCCGATGCGAAGCGCAAGCATATACTCAAGGTTCTCTTTCCCGCATCGTCGAATAAATCGTCGTATCGCAGAATCGGTTTGATTTGGGTCAACGGAAAATTGATGCCATCGGACAAGCGTAACAACGGTGTCTGTTTGTTTTTTAGACAATCGAAGACGATGGCAGATATCTTTCGCAATCTTTGCTCCAATCACTTCGTGATTATAAAAGGTAATGAGTCCTGATTTATCTTTGTGAAATGTTTTTGGTTTTCCAATGTCATGAAGAAGTGTCGCAAGACGAACAATTGGATCTGTCGTCGGCGCGTGTCGCAATGCTTCCACAGAGTGTGTCCCAACATCGTAGATGTGGTGCCTTTTTGGACTCTTCTGCGGGACAGAAAATGCGTCATGGAGTTCTGGAATGATGATCTGAAGAATGCCAGTATTTTTTAATAAGAGGGTTCCATCAGCTGGATAATTGCTTGCGAGAATTTTCATCAATTCGTCTCGAATACGTTCTGCGGAGATATTCTGAAGAAGATGAACAGATGAGCGAATTGCTTCCAATGTGTGTTCTTCTATAAAAAAACCTAATTGCGTGGCGATTCGAACTGCACGCATGATCCGGAGGGCATCTTCAGAAAAACGATCGATTGGGTTTCCTACAGCGCGAATAACTTTCTTTTCTATATCTTTTCTTCCTCCATAGGGATCGATGAATGTTGCCCCATTATACGCAATGGCGTTAATCGTGAAGTCTCGTCGAGCAAGATCGTCTTCAATGTGTGTCCCCCAGTGGATGATATCTGGGTGTCGGTTATCCGTGTATCCACGTTCGCTTCGAAATGTTGTGATTTCAAAAATGTCTTTTATATGCGTTTTTTCTTGATCTTCGTAAATTTTTACACCGACAGTGCCGAAGCAATTATCATAAAAACTATCCGGGAAAAGAGAGAGAATTTGTTCTGGCGTTGCGTTGGTTGTAAAGTCCCAGCCTTTTGTTTCTTTTCCCATCAAAAGATCTCTAACAGATCCTCCGACGACATATGCGTCGAATCCAGAGTTTTTTAATGTGGAAAGAACAGTTTGAACCTCTTGAGGCAGTGTTCTCATGGTTGGTATTATACACTGTATAAATCTATGAAGAAGCGATGGGATATTGCGTATAAAGAACCGTTGGAACGATATGACCCTGAAATGATTATTGATATTCTTCTTCGAAATAGAGGAGTCTTTAATAAAGACGCGTTCCTTTCTCCGATGCATCCTCTTGATTTTTCCTCCAGTGATTTTGGCATTGACAATTCACAATTATTAGAAGGTGTGAAACGAATAAAAGTCGCGATACAAAAAAAAGAATCAATCGTTGTGTACGCAGATTATGACGCAGACGGAGTAACCGCTGGAGCGATCATGTGGGAAGCGATCCATAACCTTGGCGGAAAGGTTATGCCATATATTCCGCACAGAGTTGAAGAAGGGTATGGCTTATCTCACATAGGGATTGATGCGATAAAACGGTTGTATGATGTCGATCTGATTGTAACAGTTGACCACGGGATAACAGCAAAAGAAAAAGTCGAGTACGCCGCGTCATTGGGAATTGATGTTCTGATCACAGATCATCACGCAAAACCAGAAGATCTCCCAGATACAACAATTATTCATACAACAAAAACATCGGGAGCTGGCGTTGCTTGGTTTGTTGCGAAGCATTTATTGTCTGATACTCTTGATGACACATCGTTTCGTTTTGTTATGAATGATTTTTTAACGCTTGCGTCTCTCGGGATTGTTGCAGATCTATTGCCTCTTATTGATATAAATCGATCATTCGTTGTTCATGGATTACCATTAATTGCAAAAAGTAGTCGTCCAGGTATACAAGCAATGCTTGTTGAATCAGGAATACATACTGCAGATATTGGGCCTTATCATATTTCGTACATAATTGCTCCTCGATTAAACGCGCTTGGACGACTTGATCACGCGATGGACGCCCTTCGATTGCTATGCACAAAAGACAAGCGAAGATCTCATGAATTGGCAAAGCGATTGGGGACGATAAACAAGGAGCGGCAAGATATGACGCTTGAGACGACAAATGACGCGGTAGATAAAGTTCGTTCAATGAATGAAGATAAAAAAGTGTTAATTCTTGCTGATGAGAAATACAATCCGGGGATTATTGGGTTGGCGGCGGGGAAGCTGGTAGAGACATTTTATCGTCCATCAATTGTTATAGCAAAAGGAGAGACTGTTTCCAAAGCAAGCGCGAGGTCGATCCCCGGCTTTAATATTATTGAGGGGCTTCGCGAGGCTCGATCATTATTCCTTGAACTCGGCGGGCATCCAATGGCGGCGGGTTTTAGCATAGAAACAAGCAAGATATCGGCATTTCAAGAATTTTTTGAGGAATACGTTCAAAGATTTCTGTCTGACGAACTTTGCATTCCTTCGCTTGCGATTGATATGGAGCTTCCAATGCGGTATGTGACAAAAGAACTCTATCAGGCAATTCAGCAATTAGCGCCATTTGGGGTGGGAAATCCTTCTCCGATCTTTTGTTCTCGAAATGTTCATGTGCGTGATATGAAACAGGTTGGAGCAGATGGAAAACATCTTAAATTTAAAATTTCTCATGACAAAAGTGATCGACCATTGAATGCGATTTGGTTTGAGATGGGTAAGCAAATTAGAGCGCCAGGTATTCAGGAAAGTATTCGGAGTATCGCATATAGTATTGAAGAAACAGAATGGGAGAATTCTACTTCTTTAGAAGTAAAGGTGAAGGATATGATTTAGTTTCAGTTTTTTAATTTCTTATTGCTTTTTTATTTTATTTTTTAATTCAGCTAGTAGTCTTATTTTTTGCTTTTGCTGCTGCTTCTTCTGCTGCTGCTGCTGATTCCAAGAAAGCTTCTATATCTCTTCTTGGTGTTTTTTCTTGTAACATCTTAAATTGAAGCTCAGCTAATTTGCATAAACTCTCTGGATCAACACCTAATTTATTAAGTGCAATTAAATATGTTTTAATAGCCTCGGCATATCTGGCTAATAGTTTTCTTTTTTCTTCTGATACTCTACCTCCTAGATGTTCTCGATGTTCTTTTTTCATATTGTGATTTATTATTTATTAAGGTATCAAGGAATAAAAAATTAATCTGATAAATTTTAAGAAAAAAAATAATTCTTGTCAATATATACATTTTTATTTAAAATTCTACGTATCCAGAGTATGCAAAATCGTAATCTGTCTAAACAGACAATGGCCCGTATAGAGAAGCCCGTATTGCTTCAAGGATGGGTGAATTCAGTGCGAAGACATGGAGGTGTCGTATTCATCGACCTTCGCGACAGATCAGGGATTGTTCAATTGGTTGGAGACAGGTCTTTTTCAAAAGTTTCCCCGGAAGATGTTATTTCTGTAGAAGGTATTGTTCGAAAACGTCCCAACCATATGATTAATCCACATCTTTCCACAGGAATGGTCGAAGTTGAAATAAAGACTCTTACGATTCTTTCCCATGCAAAAGAATTACCGCTTCCTATTCATACGGATGGTTATAATATTTCTGAAGAAGTTCGATTAAAATATCGCTATCTTGATTTGCGACGGGAGCGGTTGCAACGAAATATTCGACTTCGATCTCGGTTTGTTGACGCTGTGCGACAATACTTATTCCGTCACGATTTTGTTGAAATAGAAACGCCAATGTTGACAAAATCAACGCCAGAAGGATCGAGAGATTTTCTTGTCCCGTCGCGTCTTCACCCCGGAACATTTTACGCGCTTCCCCAGTCTCCGCAACAATATAAACAATTGCTTATGGTTGCTGGGTTTGAACGGTATTTTCAAATCGCTCGATGTCTTCGAGATGAAGATTTGCGGGCTGATCGAGGGTTTGAGCATACGCAGATTGATTTGGAAATGAGTTTTGTAACTCGAGAAGATGTCATGGCAATGGACGAGAATATGATAACGTACGTCATTGAATCGCTTGGATACACCATAAAACAAAAGCCATTTCCTATATTTACTTATCAAGAGGCGATAGAAAAATTTGGCGCGGATAAATTCGATCTTCGGACAGAGGAGGAAAAGAAACAGAATATTCTTGCCTTTGCGTGGGTAATTGATTTTCCATTTTTTGAAAAAACAAATGAAGGCGGTTGGACATTTACGCACAATCCATTTTCCATGCCAAAGGAAGAACATAAATCGTGGCTTCTTAACAAAGAGCGAATTGGGGATATTTTGACATCGCAGTATGATCTTGTGTGCAACGGGTACGAAGTTGGCGGGGGAAGCATTCGAAGTCATGAACCAGAAGTGTTGCAAGCGGTGTTTGAGATTATGGGATATGACAAAGGTCGAATATATAAGCAGTTTGGACATATGCTTGAAGCGTTTTCTTATGGCGTTCCGCCGCATGGCGGGCTTGCTCATGGAATCGAGAGGCTTCTTATGACAATTACTGGCGAGCCGTACCTTCGAGAGGTTGTCGCGTTTCCTCAGACATCCGGAGGAATGACTAGCGTCATGGACGCGCCAAACGAGGTTGATCAAGAACAATTGGATGAATTAGGGATTGCGATTGTAAAAAAGACAGCATCGATCTTTGAACAGATTGTCGATGAATTAAAAAAGCATGCTGTTTCTTTCACAGTTTCTGATCATGAACCAGTGAAAACATCGGAAGAAGCCGCGAAGGTTCGCGGCGTTCCTGTCTCCACAGGAGCCAAAGCGATTCTTATGTATGCGGATGGAAAACCGATTATGGTGGTGGTGTCGGGAGATAAAAAAATAGATATAAGGCGACTTAAGTCGCTGTATGGTATTCGAGATCTTCGTATGGCAACTCCAGACGAAGTAAAACGCGTGACAGGCGTTGAAATTGGAGCGGTGCCTCCATTTGGTCACATGTTTTCAATTCCTCTTTATATGGATGATCATATAAAAGACAATGAACGAATTTACTTTAATCCGGGGCGTCATGATAAAACCATAGCGATGAATCCTCACGATCTTGAACGAGTCGCTCGCCCTATAGTAGGAGACTTCTCTCGATAAATCATGGCATAATGGTAGGTATGTCCCGGTTATTCCGATCAAAGCGGTATTGGTGGATTGAGCGAAGAGAATATGTTATTTTTCTTTTTATTATCGCTTTATTGATTCTTATTTCTCCTCAAAAAGAGCGACAAGGGTCGGTTACCGCGTTTCCGTCGATATCGTTTGGTTCTCTGGAACATCTTCCAATTCCAACGCCAGCGCCGTATCCTGTGAATATTGCGCAAACGCCACCGCCAAGCGAAATTACCGCGCATGCGGTATATATTGTTGATGATGGTTCCGGTGTTTCTTTATATGCCAAAAACGAGACGATTCCTCTTCCTCCCGCGTCAACCACAAAGCTCATGACCGCGATGGTAGCTCTTGATGTGTATGATCCGTCAGACATTGTTAGCGTAAAACCATCAACAGCGGGAGGTCAGCTCATGAGATTAATTTTGAACGAACGAATTACCGTCGAAAATCTTTTATATGGAATTCTGATTCAATCAGGGAATGACGCGGCGGAACAACTCGCGTTTCATCATCCCGAAGGATATCACGGGTTTGTTCGCGTTATGAATGAGAAAGCGAGATCGATCTATCTTGAGCATTCATTGTTTACGAATGTTGTGGGGTGGGACGAGTCAACTCATAGGATGTCGGCAAAGGATCTTGCTCGTCTTGCAAGGGTGGCGTTGACCTATCCATTGATAAAAAAAATGGTAAGTATTCCAGAGATTACAGTGTCAGATGTTGATTACACAGTTTTTCATAAATTAAAAACAACAAATCAATTATTAGGAAAAGTGCCGGGAGTTTCTGGAATAAAAACAGGATTTACGCAAGAAGCGGGACAGAATCTTGTAACGCTTGTCGAACGAGATGGAAGACGAGTGATTATTGTAGTAATGCGAAGTCAAGATCGGTTTGCCGACACAACAGCCCTTATTGACTGGGTATTCAAAAACTTTCAGTGGGTATCGTATGGCATCTAATCAAATGTTGGATTTTTTATTATTTGATGATCGATGTTAGTCGTCGCAATGTTTCTTCTTTTCCAAGAAGTTCTAATGATTCTAATAACGGCGGCCCAACGGTTTTTCCTGTGATTGCGACGCGAAGATTCATAAAAATATCTTTTGCTTTTTTTCCTAATTCTTCCGCTTTTCTTCGAATACGACGTTCTATCTCCTTATGTGTCCACTGAGCGTCTTCCAGTGCGTCAATAAGCGGTTTGATATCATCGCTTGTTAGGGTATATTCAAGCCATTTCGGTTCTTCAAAAAAGAATTGCGCGATATTCTCAAATTCTTTCAGTGTCCGTATGCGTTCTTTCACCAATGGAAGAATGATGAGTATTTGATTGTACGGATAGTATCCATGAAAAAAATCATAAATTCGTTTTGCCAATTCATTGCTGTCCATTCGTTTAATATACTGTCCATTCATCCACAATAATTTTTCTCTGTCAAAAATAGGCGCTGTTGTTTGAATCCGTGAAAGATCGAATGCCTCTATCATCTCTTCAAGAGAAAAGATGTCTCTTCCATCAGGATACGCCCATGCCATGAGCGCGAGATAGTTTTTCATCGCTTCGGGGAGAAATCCTTCCGCTCGATACAGTGACACCCATACTGGATTTTTTCGTTTGCTTAATTTGCTTTTATCAGGGTTTCGCAACACGGGAAGGTGCGCATATACTGGGGAAGTCCATCCAAAATATTGATACAAAAGAATATGCTTTGGCGTCGATGAAATCCACTCTTCTCCTCGTATCACATGGGTAATATTCATGAGATGATCATCGATCACAACGCCTAAATGATATGTTGGGTATCCGTCTGATTTAAGCAATACTTGATCATCGATGCGTTTGTTTTCGAATGTAATATTTCCTCGAATCTCATCATGAACTGTTGTTGTTCCTTCGTCCGGAACATTCAATCGGATAACATATGAAGCTCCTGTTTGTATGCGTTGTTTTGCTTCTTCAAGAGTCAGACGTTTGCACCTACCGTCATACATCGGTGGTTGATGACGAGCTTCTTGTTCTTTTCTCATTTCTTCTAGTCGCTGCGGAGTGCAAAAACAATAATACGCGAATCCTTTTTCAACAAGATCTTCTGCGTATCGTTTATAGAGAGATAATCGTTCTGACTGTCTATATGGAGCGTATGGACCGCCTTTGTCTGGTCCTTCAGCATGTTCAATCCTAAGCCACCCGAGAGACTCAAAAATTCGTTGTTCGGATCCTTCTACAAATCGAGTTCTGTCTGTGTCTTCTATCCTCACGATAAACGATCCGTGATATTTTTTTGCAAACACATAATTGATGAGCGCGGTATAGGCGTTTCCTATGTGGAGGTCATTTCCTGTAGGTGAAGGAGCGATTCGTGTTCGAACAGTCATGGTAATGATTCTATCATGGTTATTTCTTACGATCAAAATATTATATTCTTCTATTCTTCATCTTATTAAATCTCGTTTATAATACACATATGGCTTCTCTCACTGAAACAGCTTATTACACCCGAAGAGCAATCAATTGGGGGATTATAGCGATTATCGTTTATATTCTTTTAAGAATATTGTGGGCTGTATTTTTGAATGTATGGATAATTCTTTTCCCTCCAAAGCCTCCTCCGCCGACTCACGCATTTGGGAAATTGCCGGCGATTATATTTAATGCTTCACTTGAATCTTCCCAAGAGACTATCTCGTTGACGCTTGAGACAGTCAGTGGGGGATTCCCATCGATGCCAAATGTTGCAAGGGTATATTTTATGCCGAAGAGAACGCCAAATCTTTTAGGTATAACGCAAGCGCAAGATTTTGTGAAAAAATTAAAATTTGATCCCACGCCATTTCAGGAAAGTCGAACAGTATATCGTTTTCGAGATCCGCAAATAGTGTTAAGAACAATTCGATATGATATTGTTTCGAGAAATTTCATTGTTCGGTATGCGTATGAGCAAGACATTAGCGTTTTTACCGAGGGTAAATTAGATAATCCAAATGCGATTAAAGAAGAAGCTGTAAAAGTTATTCAAAATCTTGGAATCTATCAAGATGATTTCGTGGCAGGAGAACAGAAAGTAACTTTATTGAAGCTTGTGGGAAATACGCTTGTTCCGATAAGAACTATCGCAGATACGGATGCGATGCGAGTTGATTTCTTCCGAGGTCCAGTAAATAAGATTCCAGTTGTGACGCAAAGTTCAGATGAGGGACAAATACGGGTGCTTTTTTCTCCGTCTGGAGATTCTTCGCGACGTATTCTTGAATTGATTTATACCTACTGGCCTATTGACTATGATACGTTTGCGACATATTCTCTTCGTCCTGTGGGGCAAGCGTGGCAAGAGCTTCAAAATGGTCAAGGGTATATCGCGAAATATCCTGTGAATGGAGCGAAAGAAGCGGTGGTGCGGAATGTATATCTTGCGTATTACGATTCGTTTGATCCGCAAACATATCTTCAGCCGGTGTATGTGTTTGAGGGAGATTTTGAGTTTCGAGCGTATGTTCCCGCTATTGCTCCGGAATGGATAGAATAAGTTACAAGTAGTCCATCCAGTGCGGGTCGTTTTCAACTTGAAGTTCGATATACACGTGTTTATTTGTCGCCACTTCTAGTTCTTTTCGAGTCGCTGTGCTAATCGCTTTAATCATCGCGCCGTTTTTTCCGATGATCATTGATTTGTATCGTTCATCGTTGGTGATGATTCTGCCTTTGATATGAAGCGATCCGCTTTCTCGTTCTTCAATGAAATCCACAATGGTTATGATTTTGTATGGCACTTCTTTGCGAAGCTTCAGAAACGCTTTTTCTCGGATAAGCTCCGCGATAAATGTTTTGCTTGTGAAATTAAATGCGGGATGTGGTTGTTCGGGGATATCAAAATGTTCTGATGTCTCTGGAAGCTCTGCGAATAGCGCGTCAAGAAGAAGCGGAATATTTTTCTTTTTCAACGCTGAAATTCGTATAACGGTATCAAATTCTTCTTCCATGAATTTGTATTGAACAATGTAACTTGGATGGTCAATATCGATTTTATTAATGACAAGAATTTTTGGTCCGGTAAATTTTCTTGCAATCCCTAACGTTTTATTTTCTTCGAAGTCTTTTTTTCTTGTATGATCTATCATATAGACCAAAACATCTATGTGTTGTTCAACAATCTGTTCAGCGTGTTGATTGATTTTTTTCGATAACGGATCGTATGTTTTTCCAAAAATTCCCGGCGTGTCGATAAATATGACCTCTCCCCGTTCTTCCGTGTAAATTGCTTGAATGGAGAATCTAGTTGTTTGAGGCTTTGGAGAAGTAATCGAAACTTTTTGACCGAGAATAGCATTGATGAGCGTGGATTTTCCTGTGTTTGGACGTCCGATGATTGCAACAACGCCTGATTTCATGATAGTGTATTGTACTACAAATGAAGGAAATAGTATTCTCAAAAGAAGAAATTGTTTCATTTCAAACACATATTTTTTCGTGGTGGGAGACGCATAAGCGAGATCTTCCATGGAGAAACACGCGTGATCCATATAAAATTCTTGTTTCTGAGATGATGCTTCAGCAAACTCAAGTCTCTCGGGTATTGCCGAAATATGAGGAATTTTTGTGTTGTTTTCCTACAGTTTTCGCATTGGCGAACGCGTCTGCTGGGGATGTGCTTCGCGTATGGCGAGGGATGGGATATAATCGGCGAGCGTTGTATTTAAAAAAAACGACGGAAATTATTGTTCAAGAATACAATGGAATCTTTCCAAGAGAAGAACAAATACTTCGTCGGTTCCCAGGATTGGGTATATACACTACTCGAGCAATACTTGTTTTCGCTTTTGAACAAGATCTAGCGTTTGTGGATACAAATATTCGTCAAATTATTGAACAATTCTTCTTTCATGGTGTTTCTCAAAAAGAATCGGTAATTCAATCTGTCGCTGATCAATTGCTTCCGAAAGGAAAAGCGTGGGAATGGCATCAAGCCCTTATGGATTATGGCGCGATTGTGTCGGCAAAGGAAAAGGCAAAGAAAAGAGAAAAATCGGTAAAAACGAGTGCTATTCCATTTAGAGAATCTCGGCGGTTCTTTCGAGGAAGGGTAATCGAATATCTTCGCTATCGATCGTGGAGCGAAACAGGATTGATTCGTGAAATGATGGTGAAATATGGAAAAAATGAAGTGTTCCATCGGAGTATTGTTGATGATCTCATTTCGGAGGGGTTAATTGAGTGTCGAGACAATGGTATAATTTCCTTGCCAGAATAATCTTTGCGGGATCGTTCAACGGTAGGACGCCTGACTCTGGATCAGGTAATTGGGGTTCGAATCCCTGTCCCGCAGCATGAAGAAACTTTCCATCGGTTGGTTTTCATTTTCTTGCTGCGAAGATTCGACGATTATCTTTACAGAGCTTCTAAATGATCATTACAAAGAATGGAAACAGATCATTGATTTTCGGTCGATTCTTGTGATGCAAAGAAAAGAATCGTTGCATTCGTTTGATGTGGCGTTTGTTGAAGGCGCGATAACAAGCAAAGAGCAAGAAAAAAAACTCAAGCAGATTCGATCGGTTAGCAAAAAACTTGTCGCGATCGGCAATTGTGCGTGTTCCGGATTTCCTTCCGGTCAGAGAAATGATTTTGATCCAGCAAAACAAGATGAAATAGCATTTTTACTTGTTCGCTTTGCGTACGCGGAAAGGGTGCAAAAACTTGCTGATATCGTGACCGTTGATGACTATGTTTCCGGCTGTCCAATGAATGAGCAAGGTTTTTTGACCATACTTAACAAATATCTCAAAGAATTTGGCGTTATCGCTTAAGGCTATGTCAACATTCGATTTGACAATTCAGGAATTCGCAAAAATAGAGGGGAAAGCTCGTCTAACGGTGAAAGTAAAAGATAGCGTAGTGGAAGATGTTCGATTTGCGATTACGGAATATAAACGATTTTATACGCAAGCGCTTAGAGGAAAAGATATCATGGCGCTTCCGCAACTTTGTTGCAGAATATGTGGCACATGCTCCAACGCCCATATTCTTTGCGCCGTTCAAGCCGTTGAAAACGCTCTTGGGATGATCACTTCAGAACAAACGCTGCTTCTTCGGAAACTTATCAATTATGGATTAATGATTCGAGATCATGCGTTGCATTGTTATGTCTTTGCGCTTCCGGATATATTAGGGATTGATAATATCTTGGAGCTTGATGAGAGCATTCCCGATCAGCGTCAACTGCTCGAAGACACATTTCAAGTAAAAGCGGTTGGAAACATGCTTAGTGCGCATATAGGAGGAAAAAGCGTTCACGCGCCGTATCCTGTGATTGGCGGGTTTAGCAAACTTCCCGATCAAAATCGCTTTCCCGATATGATCGCGTCGTTGGAGTCTATTCGTCCAGCTGTCATGCGGCTTATTCAACGACTTGCGGAATCCCCTTTTTCGCTTCATCGGGTGTCCAACTATGTAGCTAAAATTGATGATGAGTATTCATTTTTAGATGGTGATATTCTTACAAGCGAGGGAAGAACATATTCGCTGATGGAGTATGTAAACGCGATTCGGCACGTTGAGATTCCCTATTCTCATGCGTCTGGATATATATTCGACGATGGTGTGTGCATGACTGGGGCATTGGCGAGAATCAATCTCGCCAAAGATAAGCTTCATCCGAGGACGAAACAAGATGTGAAAGACGCGTTGCGAATGTTTCCGTCAACGAACATTTTTCATAACAATCTTGCTCAAGCAATAGAAATACTGCATTCGATTGATCGATCAATCGATATCTTGCGTCATCTTGTGATTGTTCCGGAGCGTCCGCAAACAGTTATGAGAAAAGCGGGTACTGGTGTTGGGATTATTGAGGCGCCGCGAGGCATATTGATGTATCGTCTTGTGTTAAGCGAAAAAGGTAGTATTGATCATATTCAGATTGTTGTGCCAACGGGTCAGAATCAGGTGCATATCGAACAAAGCATACGGAGGTATCTTGAACAAAATATACATCAAGGAAAAGATCGACTTCATCGCGAGATAGAATCAATAGTTCGCGCTTACGATCCGTGCATGAGTTGCGCTTCGCATTTTCTTACAATCAAATGGGTTGGGGTATGAGGCGGGACGCCGATAATCGTGATTCGTGTAATTTTTTCGAGTTTTTTCAAAAGAGATAATGCAATAAACGCGTCAAAATCGTGCGCGGTATTTCTTGGCGGGTACTGGAAATGTTTGAGATCATGGAATATTTGTATTGATGATATGCCGATGACCGTGTCAATAAGAATGATATGATCTGAGATGGATTCCGGCAATTCTTCTGTCGGATCCCAATGAAGAAAGGTGCTATGCGGGAATGCTTTCCTCAACACTGGAAGGATTCGTTTCGGAAGATTATCAAAGTCGCACAGTGGATTTCCTAACACAAGAACAGTGGGAGGTTTCATATCGTTTCAAATGAAAGCGCGTGATATGTGTACGTTTTTAGATTGCTCAACTGATATGGCATGAGTTTTTCACAGATGTATCCCCAATGGTAAGACACCCAATCACCTATAGAGAGGTGATCAAGAAGGGTGTCTCGGTCTCCTTGCGTGTGAAGTTTTCGGATCATTGTTGGTCCAAACTCAATCCGTTCTTGTTGATTCATGATGAGGGGTTGTGTTTCTACAAATATATGCGGGGGAGCAAGTTTCACAATCTTTCCCCAGTGAATGATGCACGCGTCTAATGCATGGATGTGGTCTGGATTGATTGTTTTATACATATGCAACACATGAAACGCATGATGCGGCAATCCTCTGTAAGCGATATGGCGTTGCGCAGATGGTAAACGAATCCGGAGGGCGTCGTCAATAAATCGAAGGAAATCAAATCGCTTTATATTTTGAAGGAGATCATTGCCTATCCAATACGCTTCAACAACGCGGCGATCAAATGGATCCGCGATATGATTTTCTCCTGCAATAAAGCAGAGATACGGATAAAGCGTTGAGAATTGATGAAGAATTTCTTCCGTTCCTTTGTCATGTGTATAAGTTGACGAGTACCAGCATAATTCCGCGCGCTTTGGAGGTCCGCAAAGCGAAAGGGAATTTGGAGGATACGCGTAGCGACACGCGAGAGCAATGCCGTTATATGTCATGGTTTCGTGAAAGATCTTTGATAAGCTGTTGAATGCGTTCTCCGTCTTCTGCTGAAAGCGTGTCAACAACAATAGTTCCTACCACTCGAACATACATTCCTTCGTTAACACTTATTCCTTTTATATTCACTTCGCGTCCATTTTCTAAACGGGCAATATTTCCTCGCACTGTTGAGACTTTTAATGGGATGGAGAAACACATGATTTAGTATACTATATCATTTGCTTATGCATGAACTGACTTATGCTCGAGAAGTATATAAAATAGTTCATAAATACGCAAAATATTGCAAAGCAAATCGCGTTATTGCGATCTATCTTGTCGCTGGCACGGGAACGGGAATAGAGCAAGCGTCATTTCAGTTTTATTGGGAGAAATTGGCTAAAGGAACACCATTCGAAGGATCTCATATCGAGATCGACTATATAAATGATGATACAACGCTTCTTGTTGATCGTATGCGTATAGAAGACAAAGGAGGATCATGAAGCAATTTGTGATCAATCAGCCAATTCTTGATGAATTAACGAAAAAAGGTATCGCTATTCGACAAGTGTTTGACGCGCATAAAATATTTTCGGTAAATATTATGGCTTCTCCTGGTGCGGGGAAAACAAGCGTTATTCTGCGAACAATTGAATCATTTAAAAATATATATAACATTGCGGTGATTGAAGGAGACGTGATTGAACTAGATGTTGAGCGCGTGCGGAACCTAGGTGTTCCTGTTGTATTAGCGCATACCGGTGGATCGTGTCATTTAGACAGCATCATGATGGAACAAGCGTTGAAGCAACTTAATTTAGAAGATATTGATATCATCATTGTTGAAAATGTCGGTAATCTTATTTGTCCTGCGAATTTTTATTTGGGAACACATAGAAACATTGTGATTGCTAGCGTTCCTGAAGGAGATGATAAACCATGCAAGTATCCAGGTATGTTTAAAGGTGCGGATATTGTGTTGTTAAATAAATGTGATTATCTCGATCATGAAGCATTTGAATTAGAATACTTTGAAAAAGGGATTCGTCAATTGCAGGAGAATATTCGAATTCTGCCGCTTTCTGCAAAAACAGGAGAAGGATTTGACAAATGGATTGCGTGGTTGACTAATTCATATGATCGTTATATTAAATCCTTTACTATTGATACTTCATAATTTTTTAATCTTCTTTTAATATTTTCCTCTTATTGTTCGTAGCAAAGACATAATCGATGAATATATTTTTCTTATTTTACTATGAAAATTCTTCTTATTGAGGACGAAATAGATGCGGTGGAAACCATCCGAGATTTATTAAAAGATTCCTACGTTGTCGAAGTTGGATATTCTGGAGAGGAAGGTGGATTTTTGGCATATGCGAATATTTATGATGTCATTATTATTGACTACTATCTTCCGGATAAGAATGGACTCGATGTTGTCAAAGAGATACGAGAAACAAACATTACCTGTCCGATATTGATGTTGAGCGCGAATAGCGATGTGCAGAATAAAATTCGAGCGCTTCGGACCGGCGTTGATGATTATGTCACGAAACCATACTCTAGAGAGGAATTAAAAGCTCGAATAGAAGCGCTTATTCGAAGGTCATATACGATCCAGTCCTCGATTCTTTCTGTTGACGACTTGATGTTTGATGTAGGAAGAAGAAAAGTCTTTCGAGGAGGAAAGTATATTCAACTTAATAGAAAGGGCATGGATGTTCTTGAGTATTTAATGAGAAACGCTGGTATTGCAGTGAGCAGATCGATGATTATTGAACATGTGTGGGAAAGTGAAATAGAATTTGATACAAATATCGTTGATGTTCACATAAAATATCTTCGAGACCGTATTGATCGATCGTATAAGAAAAAACTAATCAAGACCGTCCGCGGGTATGGATATAAAATAGAAGCAGAGTGATTGTCCATAGATGTGGTAATTGTGGAACTCTGCTTATATAAACATCGCTTATTTTTTTCTTTTATTCTTCTCGGATCGTTTATTTTGTGGAATTTATTTCTCTTTAGACTGTTTATCCATGATATTTTTCCTTCTATTTACATATTGCTCATTGCTCTTTTAATGAATACATCTTTATTTGTTGTCCATCGTCTATTTGGCAATCGATATCAACGAATAATCGTAGAGATACTTATCTATATCCATATCGCATATGCTTTCTTTTCGTATGCGATTGTCAATTGTGTTCTTCGAGACCCATTATATTTTTGGTATATTGCTTTGCTTCTCAGTTTCGTCAGCTCGAATCGATTATTCATTGTTTTGATTGGTTTCTCCTCATCATTGATGAGTATATTTTTCTTTATGAGTGTTTATAGAGACTATTTTTGTATCGATATATTGTCCTCAACTTTGTTTGATGCGTTATTTTATGGTTTTTCTATTCTTTTTATTTTTGTTTTATTTGTCATTATTTATTTTCAAATACAAAAAGTCTTTTGTACAGTGCGTGAACTGCGTTGTTTACGTCTCAAAGAACGGAGGCGCTATGAGAGAATTATAAAGAACATAAAACGATCTACGATTCGTATTCTCACACAAGAGTATCGTTTTATTCACTGCGGGAAAATTGCCTCTGGCATACTTCATGACATTTCAAATATTGTCACTATAATTCAGATTAATATTGATGAGCTGATTAGATTTTATATCCAAGATTCTTTCGGATCGAACAAGATTGCGCAACGAATTCAACAAGGAATACTTTCTCTTAATCGATTGTTATCATCTTGGAGAAAGAATAATCCGAAATTATACTCGAAAGAGTATTTTTCTTTAGTTGATGAGATTCAAAGTGTTCTTGATTTTTTATCGTCGATAGCGAAGAAAGAGTATGTTGCGTTATCGTTTATAAATCAAGAAGATATGATTGTGTATGGAAATTCTTCACGGTTCTATCAAGCGATCAGTAATATTGTTATGAATGCTATTCATTCGCATAAAGGAAGCAAGAAAAAGGATAAACACATCCATGTTTCTCTCGAAAAACAAGCGGAGTTTGTGATTATAAAAATTATTGATAATGGAAAAGGAATTGATAAGAAGGATATGCGATATGTGTTCGATGCATTTTTTACGCGGAACGATACCCGCGAGCATTCCGGTTTAGGTCTCTTTATCGCGAGACATGTGATTGAAAACGATTTTCAAGGAGAAATTCGATTGGAAAGTCAGAAGAGAAAAGGGACAATATGCACAATTCGAATTCCCACTCATCATTGATCTTCGGAATTCGTAAAATACTGAAAAAGGGTAAGAGAAAATTTGGCTATTGTTTCTTCTGTTTCTTGCGGATTTGGCGTATCGGTAAGAATCACAAGAATATAATCCCCTGTTTTATGAAAGATGATTCCAGTGTCATGACTAAATGTCCCAAGTTCCCCTGTTTTATGAGCTGTGACAATCCCTTTTGGAAGATATTTGGGAATTTTCCGTTGGATTTTTTGTTTTTTGAGTATATCAAGCATTTCTTTCGAGAAATCTTTATTAATTAATGCTCCGCGATAGAGTTTTTCAAAAAAGATCGCAATATCGTTCGCTGTTGTTTTTGGCGGTTGTCCTAATTGTGATTCATGCAGTTGGTTTGTTTTTAAAAATGATTCTATCGTTTTATGTCGAATGGTTTTCGAAAGAAGCAGCGCAGAGTAGTTGTCTGATAGAGTGATCATTTCAACAATCGCGTCTTTCACGATATAAGAAACAATACCATCTGTTCTTTCCGCTGATTCGCTGCTTATTTGGAAAGTTTGATTCAAGTTTTCCACGGTATCTGTTATGAATGTATTATTCTGAATAACCCCGTTCTGTACCTGTTGCATCGTTGCTCCCATAACCCACAGCTTATATAAGCTGGCTGGTTCAAATATTTCGTGTTCATTATGGGCATATGATTCATTTGTTTGAAGATGTTTGATAACAATGGCGAATCTTCCTTGAAGGTTTTCAAATGCATCGTCAACAAGAGATGGAAGCATGCTTGGTTTTGGTGTAGGCGTCGGTTGTGGTGTTGGTGAAACATGCGTTGCTTCTGCGATTGGTGAAACGATATACTCTTGCTTCGAGTTTGCGAGAATGGTCGCGATGCTATTTGCGATTGCTATAATAAAAAGAAAGGTGACAACACTAATCAATAATCGACTGATTTTGTTCATGAATATCGGATAAAAAATAGATATATTTTAGTATAGATAAAAAATAGGAGCGCATGAAACAGGATATTATTTTTACACCAAAAGGATATCAAGAGTTACTAGAGAAAAAGCAAAAATTGCTTAATGAGCGACCTGATGCTGTTGAGCATCTACGAAAAGCGAGAGAAATGGGGGATTTATCGGAAAACGGCTATTACAAGGCTGCTCGGGTAAGATTGTCATTTATAGACGCGCAATTGAGGCGATTGGATGATCTTATGCAACGGGCGTGTGTTGTCGAAAAAGAACAGACATCTCGAGTGGTGATTGGAAGTGTTGTGACGATCCGAGAGGGACAAATGGAGGCGACTTACACAATAGCTGGGAGTCATGAGTCTGATCCCAAAAAACATATTATTTCGTATGTTTCTCCTATAGGAAAAGCGCTCATGGGGAAAATGCGAGGAGAAACTGTCGAAGTGCAGACCCCAAGCGGAACAAAACGTTTTATCATTCAGTCAATTGAATAAAAGAGTTTTTCATGCTTTATTGAAAAATATAAGAAGACTTGGTATATAAACCAATATGATCAGATTATCGCATGTAAGCAAATCATTTGGATCGTTCAAAGCAGTAGATGATGTTTCATTTACCGTAAAGAGCGGAGAAATCGTCGGGTTTCTTGGTCCAAATGGAGCTGGAAAGACAACAACGATGCGGATGATGACGGGATTTTATACGCCAGATGCTGGAGCGATAGAGATTGCCGGCGATATAGGGTATCTTCCTGAGAATAATCCTCTCTATAAAGACATGTTAGTCGCCGAACAGCTTGCGTTTTCAGCGGATTTGAAAGGATTATTTGGACAAAAACGAAAAGAGGCAGTCGATTTTGCCGTATCAAGCGTTTCTATTGAAGATGTTTATTACATGCCAATAAAAGAATTATCGAAAGGATATCGTCAGCGTGTTGGCATAGCGCAAGCGTTGCTCCACAAGCCGAAAATTCTTATTATGGATGAACCGTCTGAAGGGCTTGATCCAAATCAACGAACGGAAATTCGTTCTCTCATCAAACATCTTTCTTCACATCATACCATTATTATGAGCACGCATGTTATGCAAGAAGTTCAGGCGGTGTGTAATCGCATGATTATCATTAATAAAGGCAAGATTGTTGCCGATGGGACGCCAAGCGATCTTATGAAACAGTTAGGAGGGAAGAGACAATTGATTGTTGAGATAGAAGGGAAGAACGTGCAAGAAACATTATCTTCGATAGAAGGAGTCGAAGATGTGTCGACGAAAAAGGGGAGAGATGGGATTATTCGAGCTGTTTTGACGATAAAGAAAAATGCGAAAGTTCAGCCAGAATTGTCAAAACATTCGGCAAAACACGGATGGATTTTATGGAAAATAGCGGAAGAAGAAAAGCAGTTAGAAGATATTTTCCACGCACTCACGGAGGACGAGCATGCTTCGAATTAAAACGCTTCTTTTGTTAACAAAAAAAGAATTCATGGGCAATATTCAGACGCCAGCTGTCTCGCTTGGTTTTATTGTGTTTGTTTTTGTGTGGCAATTTTTATTCTTCAGGAATGCGTTTCTTGTCGGAGAAGCATCTGTTCGCATGTTGTTTGAATATCTTCCATGGTTATTTATTATTTTTGTTCCCGCTATCACGATGAGCGTATTCTCTCAAGAAAAGAGCGAAGGAACAATTGAATTATTGTTGACACATCCGGTTAAACCAATTGAGGTTATTCTTGCAAAGTTTTTCAGTTCATGGCTTTTGATTGTTTTTTCATTAGTGTTTTCTATGCCTGTGGCGTTTTCGTTTAGCAGATTTGGCGCGTTTGATTGGGGAGCGTATATTGCTCAATTTCTTGCTGCGTCGTTTCTTGCCGCGTCGTTTGTTTCATTAGGGGTGTTTTTTTCAAGTTTGCTTACAAACGGGATTGCGTCTCTTTTGTTGACATCGGCAGTTTCGTTTTTTCTTTTAATTGCCGGATCGGAATTTATTACGGCAAATCTCCCTTTGCCAATCGTTCCCATTGTTGAAAGGCTTGCTGTTTCATCGCATGTTTCTTCTATGTCAAGAGGCGTTATCGATATTCGAGACGTGTGGTATTTTCTTTCATTTATTATCATTTTTCTTTCTCTTACGTATCTTTTTCTTATTCGACAAAAGTTTGGAAATCGAAAAGACTGTTATATGAAATATCAAATCGGTATCGCTTTGTTTATTGCCACTGCTATTGTAAGCAATGTTCTTGGGGCGAGAATTCCGGGAAGAATTGATTTGACTTCAGACAAGCGATACAGTTTGTCGTCTTCTACGAAAAATGTTTTGAGCAATCTTTCAGATATTGTTACTATTACATTTTACGCGTCAAGCAAACTTCCAGCGCAATTAACTCCAGTGGTTCGAGATATCCGAGATATGCTTCGAGATTATCAACAATATGGAAAAGGCAATGTCGCACTTCTTCAAAAAGATCCCTCAAATAATTCTCAAATTTCTTCAGAGGCTACATCGCGCGGTTTAAGGGAAATTCAGTTTAATGTTATTGGACAGGAGGAATTTCAAGTAAGGACAGGATTTGTTGGGATTGTTGTTTCTTATGGAGGCAAGCATGAAGCGATTCCATTTGTTCAAGATAGCGGAGACTTAGAATATCAATTAACAAGTCTGATCGCCAAATTAACAAATAAAAACAAGAAAAAAATCGCGTTTCTTTCCGGTCATGGAGAAAAAAATCCGTCAATTGATTATGGCGCGTTTTATGAAGAACTGCAAAAGCAATTTATTGTCGAGACATTTTCATTTGACGAGAATACTCCAAAAGTCGCCTCAGACACGTCGGTTCTCGTTGTCGCCGGTCCATCAAGGGATATTGATCAGAAAGGTCGAGATGCTATAGCGGAATTTTTGAGAAATGGCGGAGCCGGGTTGTTCTTCATAGACTCATTTTCCATTAATCCGCAAATGTTGTCGGCGACAAAAAATACACAAAGTTTTGCGAATTTTTTTGATCAATATGGCTTATCCATAGAATCAAATATTGTGTACGATCTTCGTTCGAATGAAACAGTTCGAATAGGACAAGGATTTATTAATTTACTCCTGCCATATCCATTTTGGGTTAGAGCTATCCCCGCGAAAACATCGATGGTCAATCGACTTGATGGCGTTTCTTTTCCATGGTCAGCGAGCATAACAATTCAACAAGAAAAAATGACGGAGCAAGGGTTGACTGCTCAGCCACTGCTTTTGACAACGCGATTCGCTGGAGTTCAAACGGAGAATATCGTATTGAATCCAAATCAAGCGTCTTTTTCTGATGAAAATCTCAAAGAACACATATTAGCTGTCGCGATTTCAGGTCCGCGTCAATCATCGTCGAAGTTTGCGGGGAAAATGATTGTCGTTGGAGATTCTGACTTTATTACGGATCAATTCGCGCAGAACGCTCCGCAAAATATCGCGTTTGCTCTTTCAGCGTTATCATACTTGTCGGAGCAAGATACGCTTGCGGACATTCGCGTGAAGAGAGGAGATCCGCCGAGGTTATTGTTTAGAAGCGACACAGAGCCTATGCTGATTAAATATGGGAACCTTGCAGTAGCTGTTATCGCGCCATCGGCGTTCATCACAGTGTATTCACTCAAGAGAAGAGCATTGCGAAAGCAATCATATCTCGTATGAGCAATAAGACGATTAGCATTCTCTTTATTATATTTTTGATTGTTACTGGAATTGCATTCTTTCCATTCATTCAGAAGCGAATGGGAAGAAATGAGAATCTTGAGTTTTCCAAAGAACTTCCGTTTCATATCTTCACAAAAGATACAGTTCAAAAAATCATGATAAAGAAACAACAAGAATTTTCTCTTGTGAAAGAAGAAAACAATTGGAATGTCGCAAGCTATTCTGCTTATCAGCCGATTGTTGATGCGTTTCTTCAAGCAATTCAAGAGAGTAAGCCAGTATCTATTGTTTCAAGAAATGAAACGAATAGTGAAGAGTATGGCATTTCATCTTCTTCAGGAATATTTTTGAATCTTCGAAGTGCAAACGGAGAAGAACAAACATTCATTATTGGCAATGACGGTCCGGAAATCGGATCGTTCTACGCAAAAGTTCCTGACAGTAAGAATGTATTCTTAGTGAAAGGATCATTGCGAGATACGATCAAAACAACAGTCAATGACTGGAGAAATAAACGGCTCGCCACGTTTTCTTCTGGTGATATTCATAGCATTGAGGTTCAAGGAGCTTCCCAGTTTGTATTGCAGAGAAAAGAGACACAGTGGGAGTTGACCTATAAAGGTAGAACGAAATCAATCGAACAAGAAAAAATGTCTTCAATATTATCTCAACTTTCATTTTTAGAAGGGAAAGATTTTTTGACCGATCAAGAGCACAAAGAATTTATGTCCGCGACAAAAAATACGATGATCATAAAAAATAAAGATGGAAATGTTCTTGTTGAATTGTTGTATATACAAAAAAATCCAGATTATTGGATAAAGAAGTCTGACAGCTCCGATAGCATGAAAATTTCTTCATATATCCTGCGAGATCTCTTTAATCTTCTCTCTCAGTGATGTGTTCTCTTGAAGAGTTTATCAAGTTCGCGTAATGACATCTCGATATACACTGGTCTTCCATTAGGACAGGTAACTCCCCTCGGAATATTTTTGATCTTCTTCATGATCATTTTCATTTGTTCTTCTGTCAGCGGACCTCCGGATTTTACCGATGATTTGCATGCGAGGTAAGCAAGAAGTCGTTTGCTTTGGGAGTCTATTGACGGAATAAATACTTCTTTATCAAGTTCTTCAAGAATTTCTTTTATTAGAGTAAGAATATCCCGTTGTTCAAAAATTTTTGGAATTTTAAGAATTTGGTAGGTTATTTGAGATATGCGCGTTATTGAAAAACCGATACGTGATAAATCATGGAGATAGTTATCAAATATCATTGACTCCGCAGGGGAAAGAGCAAAGGCAAGGTGCTGTTTAAGATGTGCAATGCGATGCTTCTTTTGTTCCTTTGTAAATTCTTTCAGATATTCCTCATAAAGAATTCGTTCATGCGCCTCGTGTTGATTAAGAATAATCAGTCCGTCTGATGATTGCGTGATAAGATACAGGTTGTGGATAGAGGTAATTGGCGCGTTGCTAGGATTTAGAATGTACGTCGTTTTTATTAACAGCGTGTTTTAATTCATGAGCAAGTGTTGTTTGCAACAATGGTTTTTCATAGCTTGGCGACGACTCTTGAATTAATGGAAAGGTAAGTTGAATATTGTGACGATAGAATGTTTCTTTTATTGAATCTATTATTTTTGAATAAAGTGCTTCCTGATACATACAAGTTACATATTCTTTTCGTGGATGAACATTGATATCTACATACTCATGCGGAATAGAGAATGAGAGTATATACATGGGTCGATTCGTTGATTCAATGAGTGTATCAAATGCTTCATGGATTGCTTTATGAAAGAGTTTTATTGACACAGGTCTTCCATTGATAGCGAGATATTCTTGTGCTTTGATCGTCGCTGCTTGAGGTTTGTCAATATATCCATGAAAGGAAACTATGCTATCAGTTATAGCGATAGGGAGAAGATAAGAAAAGACATGTTCTCCAAGAAGAGATTTGATGCGTTCTTCATTTGTTTGTTTTCTAACGGACAGTATTCGATGATTGTTATGGAATAATTCAAATGCGATATCAGGGTAGAAGATCGCGTATCTTATGAGAATATCCATGATATATCGCAATTCTTTGTGAGGAGTATGAAACAGATGTTTTCGGACTGGTTCTTTTTGAAAAATTGAATCAACGGTGACTCGTGTTCTTTTTGGCATGCCGATTGGCTTGATATATCGATTACCATCGATGATTTCTACTTGTGTTCCTCGGTGATCGGTCGCTGTTCTGCTTTCTATTTTGAGATTTGCGATTGCCACAATGCTTGCGAGCGCTTCTCCCCGAAAACCGAGCGTTTTAATTCCTAGAAAATGTTCTCTATTATGAATTTTGCTTGTTGTATGAAGTTTGTATGATTCTTTGATATCTTTTTGGCTCATGCCATCGCCGTTATCAATCACAGTGATTTTTTGCAAACCACCATGATCAAGATGAATAGTTATCTGCGACGCATGAGCGTCAATCGCGTTATCAGGTAATTCTTTGACGATATATGCAGGTCGTTCGATAATCTCTCCCGCAGCGATTTGACGAATGAGATGATCAGGGAGTTTGTGTATGTTTTTCATAGAGAATTTGTTCTTGCAGAGACGCGAGGATAGTGAGCGCTTGGAGCGGCGTTGTTCTCGAGATGTCTATTGATCGTATTTGTTGTTCTAAAGAATTTACATGATGATGTGATTCCGTATGAATTTGTGGAGCATGGGACGATTCATATGTTTGAAGAAGTATTTTTGCTTTGTGAATAACTTCGTGAGGCAATCCTGCCATATTTACCACATCAATGCCAAAACTCGTTGACGCGGCTCCGGGTAAAAGTGTGTGAAGGAACATAGGCTGTCCATCTTTTTTAATAACTTCCATATGAAAATTCTTGATTCGTCCAGAGTAATGATGTTCAAGGTTTTTAGCTCGTGATAGTGTGTCGCGAATAATGTTTTCGCTTGTTTGCCATGTGTTGTCGCAAGATACTCTGCTACCGCCCATGCGATGGAGATTCCATCGTATGTGCTTGTGCCCCGTCCTATTTCATCTATAATGATCAGGCTTTTTCTGTTGCATGACGAAGAATATACGCGGTCTCTGTCATTTCTACCATAAATGTGGAGAGTCCTGACGTGATAGCGTCTGACGCGCCGCTTCAACGAAGATTCTATCAACGATGCTTATCGTTGCTCAGTTGCTGGCACAAATGATCCCATGTGCGCCATGAGAACAATAGGGCTACTTGGCGAAAAATACAGATTTACCTGTCATGTTAGGTCCAGTGATTATGAGTAGTTGTTGATGCTGAGAGGAAAGCGTTAAATCATTTGGAACAAACTGTTTATCTTTTATATGTCGTTCTACAACAGGGTGTCTTCTTTCTTTGATGATGATTTCATCAGATTCTGTCATTTTTGGTTTAGCATAGTGGTACACATCAGCGATATATGCGAGATTTGTTAAACAATCTAAGTGTTGCATGATGTGATCAACAGTTTCTTGAAATAATTCATATTCAATCCTTTGTATTTTTTCTTCAGCAGAAAGGATCATTTCTTCTTTTCTTTTTAATTCAGGCGTGATAAATCGTTCGCCGTTCACAAGAGTTTGTTTTCGTATATAGTGATGTGGTACAAGATGGAGATTTGCTTTGCTCACTTCTATATAAAATCCAAACACCTTGTTATACCTTACTTTTAATGATCCTATGCCTGTTTTTTCTTGTTCCTCCTTTTCTAGTTGTGAAAGCCATTTTTTCCTCCTCCTACTTGATCGCGAAGCATGTCTAATGTGGTATGCACGCCTCGTTTTATTCCTCTTTCTTTTATTGTTATTGGAGGATTATCAACGATAGTTTTATCAATCATCGCAATGACATGATCGAGTGAATCATCTATGAATGATGTTATCTCGCTGATAAGTATTTCTTGTATTGCTTGTGTATCGTGTTTTATTGAAAGCGCGGTTGATAGCACATGTTTAAAGTTCACGAGGTCTCGAGCATTTTCTGCTCGAAGAGATATTCTTGAAAGAATTCGCTCAATATCTGTTACGTGCGATAATTTTTCTCGTATATCAGAAAGAATTGTTGGATGATTAATGAAGAAATCAATACTATCTTGTCGTTTTTGTATATCCTTGATATTTCTCAATGGTTTTCGTATCCATTGACGAAGCATGCGTCCGCCCATCGCGGTTTGTGTTTCATCGAGAACATAAATAAGCGTTTGTTCTTTCTTGTTGGTTCTGATCATTGAAAATAATTCAAGATTGATAAGTGTTGATTTGTCCATGACCACATGATCATTGTCGAGTTCTGTTTGTATTGTTGTGATATGTTTCACAGAATCTTTTTGCGTTGTTTGAAGATATCCAAGGAGTCCAGCTACAGCCTTTACGCTTCGATGGTTATCCGCTATGCCAAATACATCAAGGGAATGCGCACGAAAATGGTATTTTAAAATGATTCCGCTGACGCAGCGATCGTGTTTCATTCTTTAAAACATGCGATGTTTCCTTTATATTCTTCTGTCAGAAGTTTTAGAAGTTCAGGATTGTTATAGTCATCTTCTGATATCACACATTCGGAGGGGTGAATATGTTCTAATTGATTTCGCAATAATTCTTTGATGTTTCCTTTTTTTGTTCGATAACATAACACGCTCTAGTGGAAATATCTGAGAATGCTATAGCAAGAGCATGTGAATCAAATACAATGCTTGCAATGAAGTTGTGTTCCTTCTTGTCGAGAGCTTTTTCGTCAAGTATTGTGCCAGGAGTTACGACACGCACCACTTCTCTTTCCATGAGTCCTTTGTTGTTTGGTTCACTCACTTGTTCGCAGATTGCGACGCTATATCCTGCTTTGATAAGTTTTGCGATATATGAATCGGCGGCGTGGTATGGGACCAGCCATAGGGGTTCTTCCGTCTTTTCCTCTACTTCGTGTCGTCAGGGTGATATCAAGAACGCGAGAAGCAATATGCGCGTCTTCTAAAAACGTTTCATAAAAATCGCCGAGCCTATAAAATACAATACAATCCTGATATTTTGCTTTAATCTCTTCGTATTGTTTCATCATTGGTGTTGTAAACTCTTGATCCATACTATAAGAACATACTATATCAAAGAAGAACAGAAAGAAGCAACAAATACTCTGTATTAAAACTATTCTCGTTTTGCAGCTTTTTGTATTCTATTCATGAGTCCTTGATGTTTTTTTGTTTCTTCATCTATGAAAATGAAAATCTTATTGTATCTTTCTTTTTCCGCCAATCGAAAATAATGAAATACTGTGGACGCGTGAAGCGGTGCTACGGTTAGATGAATTTCGCTTTTGGGCAATCGGATATTAGAAAGAATAAATATTCGTTTATCGCGTTTGGCATGCATTTCTTTTATGAGATCATCTATTTCATAATATATTGTGATGGGAATGTTTGGCGCGTAATGACGATATTTCATCCCCGGTGCTTTTGGGGATGTCATCGATGATTCATCGGTGTGTTCTTGAACTGTTCCGATCACATGTTCTACTTGTTCTTTTGAGATATGTCCTGGACGAAGAATAATCGGCGGACTTTGTGTGATATCAAGAATTGTTGATTCTATCCCTATCTTGCATGGTCCTCCGTCAATGATAAGAGGAATGATTCCGCGCAGATCGTCAAGCACATGCTCCGCTTTTGTGGGACTAGGGCGTCCAGAACGATTTGCGGAAGGAGCTACAATCGGCGCTCCAACACGATTGATGATATGTTTTGCGACAGGGTGGTTAGGCATTCGAATGCTTATGGTTGATTGTCCCGCTGTAGCAATCAGCGGAACGGTTGGTTTTTTCGGAACAATGAGAGAGAGTGGACCCGGAAAAAATGCTTGAGCCAATCTATAAAAAATTGATGGAATATCTTGAGCTACCAGATTAATCTGATCGATTGTTGCAATGTGAGCAATAAGCGGGTTATCTGTGGGGCGATTTTTTGCCTCAAAGATTTTTTTTATTGCTGATTCAAGAAAAATATTCGCGCCGAGTCCGTAGACGGTTTCTGTGGGAAACGCGACAATCTCGCCTTGTTTCAAAAGATTAGCTGCATATTGAATAGAATAATCGTCTGCTTGAAGAAGTTGCGTGTTCATAGTTGCATGGAGTGAAATATGAAAGAAAACACTTTATTATATAATAGTTAAATATAGAAAATATCGAGAAAATACGCTAGTATACGCACTCATGAAGAAAAAAATGCTTCTTGTGTTTGCGCATCCAGATGATGAATCGTTTAATTGTGGCGGAACGATTCGAAAATATGTTGATGCGGGATGGGTTGTTGATCTGGTTTGTTTCACCCGGGGGGGAGCTGGAAACTATGGTCCGTATGAAGAAACAGTTGATTTAAAAGCGATACGAAGTCGTGAATTGGAAGATGCTGCTCAGATTCTTGGTATATCGTCTGTCGTTTGTTTTGATTATGACGACGGGAAATTGTCTGAAATTACGCCGGGACAATTGGAAGAAAAGTTGTATAGAATACTCCTTCAATATGAACCGGATGTCGTGATCACCTTTGAGCCAAGAGGGGTGACAAATCATCCAGATCATAAGAAACTTTCTCTTTCTACTACTTATGCATTTCAAAAGTACGCGAAGCGGCAAGCGAGAGGAGAGACGTTAGGAGGGAGAGATCCGCGACGGGCGTTTATGAAAGCAATTCCTCCATCTCAAAAGGAAGAACCGAAGCTTTATTATACATGCTTGCCCGAGACCGTGGTTGAATACTTACAAGCGCAAAAGGTTTTGCCTGATGAATCGTTTGGAAAACTATTGGCAGGCGTTCCAGATAAAGCGGTAACAACATGCATCGATATTTCATCGTATACGGAGACAAAGGTTAAAGCGATCGCGAAACATAGAACGCAAATTGCCGACGCGGAACGATTTCTTTCAATAGACACACAACCATTAATGTATAAAGAGTACTTTATTCTTCGAATGCAAGGAGAACAAGAAATTTTTATGGGAAAAAACGATGAAGTTCGTGAAGAATTATGATATATAAGGTGTGAAGGAGTCTAATGATATGAAGCGTCATATTTTAGATATCAAAAATTTGCAAGTATCTGTTGATGGTCGGAGTATTCTTCAGGGTGTTTCGTTATCTATTCATTCAGGAGAGATTCACGCAGTCATGGGGCCTAATGGGAGTGGAAAATCAACGCTTGTATACGCGCTGATGGGGCATCATCAATACGAAGTAAACGCGAGCAATGGGACAGTGGCTATTGATAACGAACTGTTGTTGAATCTGCCCCCCGAAGATCGGGCGAAAAAAGGATTATTTCTTGCATTTCAATCTCCCATAGCAATTCCCGGTGTTACCGTGTCGAATTTGTTACGTTCTGCTTACCAAGAGCTGTATGGATCTTCTACGCAAGGGAATGATGACGCTGTTCAAAATCCCGTATTGAAGCGGCGATGGAATTCAACAAAGATGACATTTCAGGAATTTTCAAAACAATTAAAGCATTACGCAAAAGCGTTGGCGATGGATGAGAAATTTTTTTCCCGGGGAATTCATGATGGGTTTTCCGGAGGGGAGAAGAAGAAGTTGGAAATTTTGCAAGCGCTCATGCTTGAACCAAAATTCGCGATTTTTGATGAAATTGACACAGGACTTGATGTCGACGCGTTAAAGCATGTATCGCAAGGAATACAAACTTTGGTTAAAAAGGGAACAGGATGTATTCTTGTTACACATTATCAGAGGATCTTGCAATATGTGAAGCCAGATGTGGTTCATGTTTTAGTTAGAGGAAAAATTGTTGACGAGGGAGGGGCAGAGCTTGCTGAATATATAGAACATCATGGATATGGGAAATATGTCTAAACAATCGCCAATTGATGATACATACAAATATGGATTTTCTAAACCAGAGCGGTATGTATTTAAATCCAAGAAAGGATTGGATGAGCGTGTTGTTGCCGATATTAGCTTTCAAAAACATGAACCAGAATGGATGAAGCGATTTCGATTGCGAAGCTATGAGATATTCAAAAGAAAAGCCATGCCAACATGGGGAGCTGATTTAGGAGATATACAGTTTGACGATATTTATTATTATATTAAACCCACACATGACAAAGCTCGATCATGGGATGAATTGCCTCCGGAAATAAAAGACACGTACGACAAAATAGGAATACCCGAAGCGGAAAAGCGATTTCTCGCTGGCGTTTCCGCTCAGTATGAGTCAGAAGTTGTGTATAAAAGCATTCAAAAAAAATTACAAAGTCAGGGCGTTGTTTTTTTGGATATGGATTCTGGACTTCGAGAATATCCTGAATTGGTACAACGATATTTCGGGACAGTTATTCCTCCGATGGATAATAAATTTGCCGCATTAAATTCAGCGGTTTGGTCTGGAGGGTCGTTTGTGTATGTTCCTCCTGGCGTTCGAGTTGAGCTTCCATTGCAGGCGTACTTCCGCATTAATGCTGCGAATATGGGGCAGTTTGAACGGACGCTTATCATTGCGGAAGAGGGAAGTTTTGTTCATTATGTTGAGGGATGTACTGCGCCAATCTATACAACAGACTCACTTCATAGCGCCGTTGTTGAAATTATTGTTAAGAAGGGGGCTCGAGTGAGATATACAACAATTCAAAATTGGAGTGCAAATGTGTACAATCTTGTGACGAAACGAGCAAAGGTTGAAGAAGAGGGAATCATGGAGTGGGTTGATGGCAATTTAGGTTCAAAAGTGACGATGAAGTATCCAAGTGTCTATCTTGTTGGGAGAAAAGCTCGAGGAGAAATTTTATCTATTGCATATGCAGGCAAGAATCAGCATCAGGACGCTGGAGGAAAAGCGGTGCATGCAGCTTCGGAAACCAGTTCGCAAATTATTTCAAAGTCTATCAGCAAAGATGGCGGGAGGACATCCTATCGAGGATTGGTTCGCGTGGAGCGCGGAGCGAAACAGTGTAAAAGCAAGGTTGTTTGCGACGCGTTGCTTCTTGATGAAGAGTCTCGTTCAGACACATATCCAGACATGCAAATTCATGAACAACAGGTTGCTATTGAACATGAGGCAACAGTATCAAAAATTGGCGATGAGCAATTGTTTTATCTTCAAAGTCGAGGGATTCCCGAAGGCATGGCAGAGTCTATGATTGTAAACGGTTTTATTGAGCCGATTGTAAAAGAACTTCCTCTTGAATATGCGGTGGAAATGAATCGTCTCATACAGTTGCAGATGGAAGGATCTATTGGATGAAGAAAACGATTCTTATTCAAAATCTCAAAGATCATCCTCATATTTCGTGCGATGTTTCCGAGAACGAATCAGCGATTGTATTTATTTATTCTTTGAATCCTTTGTCTGTTGACGCGACGGTTTCAGTTCGTTTATTAGGATCAGATGCGGAAGCGATGGTTTATGGCATCGTTATTGGCGCGAAAGACCATCGGGTAACCCTTCACACTACGCAACATCACGCGCATCCGAATACTTCAAGCAATTTATTGGTGAAAAGCGTTCTATTTGATTCATCGACATTTTCGTATGAAGGCGTTATACGCGTTGATAAACATGCGCAAAAAACAGACGCCTATCAAAAAAATGAAAATCTGATTATATCTGATAAAGCATATGCTGAAAGCAAACCGTCATTAGAAATTCTTGCGGATGATGTTCGATGCACGCATGGAGCGACCATCGGAACAATTGATAAGGATCAATGTTTTTATTTGCAGACACGAGGAATTTCTTCTCAACAATCTATTGCTCTTATTGTTGAAGGATTTTTAGCGGATCTTCTTCAGAATATTTCTGGTACAATACAAGCGAAACGAATTCAACAAACAATATGGCGGAATATATCAAAGCAGCTTCAATACACGATGTTCCAGAAGGAACAATGAAAACGGTTGTCGTGAATGGGAAGAAGATAGCGCTTATTCATGCGTATGGACAATTTTTCGCGGTGGATGATACCTGCTCGCATGAAGAATGTTCGTTAGGCACAGAAGGATTTCTTGAAGGCGAGACTATTATTTGTGGATGTCATGGGGCGAGATTTGATGCGAAAAACGGCAATGTTCTGTCACTTCCAGCAACGCGTCCACTTTCTTCATATAAGGTAAAAATTGTTGATCACGATATTTATATTTATGTTTGATCCAAAGATTATTCGTAATGATTTTCCTTTATTAAAACGATACATTCATGGAAGGCCAATTGTATATCTTGATTCTGCCGCAACATCGTTAAAACCAGAATGTGTGTTGCAACGGATGGATTCATATTATCGGGAATATTCGGCAAATATTCATAGAGGCATATATCACCTTTCAGAGGAAGCGACGACTCGGTATGAAGAGGCAAGAGAGAGGGTTGGAAACTTTATTCATGCCAATTCTTCAAAAGAAGTCATTTTTGTTCGGAATGCGACGGAAGGAATAAATATGATCGCCACATCATTCGGGAATGAATATATTTACGAGGGAGATGGAATCACAACGCTTATCTCGGAACATCATGCAAATTTTGTTCCTTGGCAACAACTTGCAAAACGGAAAAACGCACGCTTTTATGTTCTTCCTGTCAATAAAAAGGGAGAGTTTGATCAAACTTTATTATCTAAATATATTACTCAGTCAACAAAAGTGTTCGCTTTTGCCGCTATATCAAATGTACTTGGGATAATCCACGATGTGAGTAGTATTGTTCATCGAGTAAAAAAAATATCCCCACAGTGTCTTGTGATTGTTGACGCAGCACAAGCGATAGGGCATATTCCTGTGGATGTTCACGCATGGGGGGCAGATGTTGTGGTGTTTTCAGGACATAAAATGTTTGGTCCGACTGGGATTGGCGTTGTATGGGCAAGATATGCATTGCTTGAGCGAATGTCTCCATATCAATATGGCGGAGACATGATTCGAGAAGTTCGCGTGGATCATATATCCTTTGCGGATCCTCCTCAAAAATTTGAAGCGGGAACTCCAGCTATAGCCGAAGCGATAGGGTTGGGAGCGGCGGTTGACTACATTAACGCGTTAGGTCTTTCTTCCATTCGTTTACATGAGCAACAAATCATAGCATACGCAATGGAGCAGATGAAGAATATAGATGGTATACATTTGTATGGACCTGAAACAATTGAATCGCGAGGAGCTGTGCTCGCGTTTTCCATAGATGGTGTTCATCCCCACGATATCGCGCAAATACTGAGCGATGACAATATATGTATTCGCGCCGGGCATCATTGCGCGATGCCGTTGCATACGCATTTAGGTATATCGGCGACAGCAAGAATTTCATGTTCCGTATTTACAACAGAGGAAGATATTGACCAATGTGTTGCATCTCTCAATAAAGCTGTTTCGTTGTTGCGATAAGTAGTTATTTGTATGGACATCTATAGGGAAATTATTCTCGATCATTATAAACATCCAAGAAACTTTGGTCATCTAGATGAGTATGATGTGAAAATTGATGATAAAAATGTTGCGTGCGGAGATGCAATCAGTATGGAATTACGCATTGTTCAAGATAGAGTAATTGACATTCGATTTTCTGGACAAGGGTGTGTGATTAGTCAGGCGAGCGCGTCTCTTTTGACGGAGCATGTGATGGGGTGGAGTGTTTCTGATATTATGAGTTTGTCAAAAGACGATGTCCTTGTTTTGTTGGGAATAGATTTGACACCTAGCAGGGTGAAGTGCGCTATGTTACCATTGGAAGTGTTGCAAAAAGCCGTTGTTGTCTATGCAAACCGATGATCCAAAAGTAAAACGGACAATTCGTAAATACACAATGTGGATTGATAGAAATCTATGTATCGGAGCAGCGACATGCGTTGCTGTCGCGCCGAGAGCGTGGGCGCTTGACGATGAAGCAAAAGCGATTATTCTTGACACTGCGGAACAAGAAGCTGACGAAACGCTTATTGAGGCGGCAAAAAGTTGTCCTGTGATGGCGATTTTTATCGTGGATAACAATGGAAAACAAATCTACCCGTGATAATCCCCGTTCTTGTCCGTGTTGCGGAGCAATAATCCATGGCATGCCCGGCGGAAGAGATGCGGTATGTTCTGTTTGCGGATTTAAGGATCCATGTTGTTCGGATTAAAAACGAATGATTGCAGGTTGAGTTCTCGACGATAGGGCTATCGTTTTACGAATATGATGTCTTCTGTTACTTGGAAAATTGGCGGAGAAGCAGGATTCGGGATCATGTCTTCGGGGACGATGTTGGCGAAGACATTCTCTCGACAAGGATATAAAACGCTTGCCACTAATGAATATCCTTCTCTTATTCGGGGCGGTCATAATGTCATAACGGTTCGAATTGCTGTCGAAGAGTTTTATTCATTGCGAAAAGATGTTCATATTTTGGCTACTTTGAATAAACAAACAGTTGATCTTCATAAAGATGAATTAAATGACGATGGAATCCTTCTTTTTGATCCGGCTGATTTTGATTGGAAGCCTGAGCATTTTTCTCGACATGTCGTATGCATACCAATACCGCTGAAGGAGATGGTAAGAGTAAAAAGCGTTGATCCTGTTATGAGAAATACGATTGTGTTGGGAGCTTCAGTTGCCCTTCTTGGCGGAGTATTTGAAAATCTTAAAACGGTGATTGCCGATCAGTTTCAAAAAAAGGGAGAGAAAGTTATTGCTTACAATGCTGAACTTGCGTGGATGGGGTTTGATCATATTAAAAAAACCGCTGGCGATGTTCGTCATTTCTATCTCAAAAATGCCGAAAAACGAGAAGATCAATTAATTTTGAACGCAAGCGAGGCGTTGGGATTGGGTGCCGTGCGAGCCGGAATGAAATTTTCGGCGATTTATCCGATGACACCGATTAATTCTGTAATCACTTTTCTTGCCGATCACGCAAAGGAGCTTGGCATTGTGTATAAACAACCAGAAGACGAAATTGCGGGAATGAATATGGCGATTGGTGCAGCGTATGCAGGAATTCGAAGCATGGTGGCGACAAGCGGAGGAGGATTTGCGTTGATGGTTGAAGCTTTATCTCTTGCTGGGATGCAAGAAATTCCTGTTGTTATTGATTTGGGTATGCGTGTTGGGCCAGCAACGGGAATGCCAACATGGACAGAAAGCGGAGAGCTTCGCTTTGTTATTCACGCTGGACATGGGGAATTTCCGCGAATTGTTCTCGCGCCCGGTTCCTGTGAAGAATGTTTTCGTTTAACAATTCACGCGTTTCATCTTGCGGAAAAGTATCAGATCCCTGTCTTCATTCTGACAGATAAATATCTTAATGAAAGTCAATGGTGTGTTCCAAAATCTATGTTTACTAAGCCTGTTTCCATTGATCGTGGAAAAGTGGTAAAAGAAGAAGAATTGACGCCGGGACAGATGTTTAAGCGGTATCGCCTTGATGTGGAAGATGGCGTTTCTCCTCGAAGTTTTCCAGGAATGAAGGGAGGAATATATTTCAACAACTCATATGAGCATGATGAGTTTGGGTTAGTGACCGAAGATCCAGATATGAGAAAGCGTATGGTTGATAAGCGGTTGCGAAAATTTCAAGCGATACAAAAAGACATCATGTCGCCTCAGGTTTTTGGCGACGATAATGCAGATATTACGTTCGTAACATGGGGATCAACAACAGGTCCAGTTCGAGAAGCAATGACAATGTTGGAGCATCAAGGGATGCATACGAGATGTATTCAATATTTCTGGTTATATCCATTTCCATCAGAGGAAACAAAATCGTTGCTTGCTAAAGGAGGGAGAATTATTGATGTCGAACAAAACGCGACAGCTCAATTAGCGGGATTGATTCGCGAATATACAGGCATAGATATACAAGAGAAAATTGTAAAATATAATGGGAGACCATTTTTCCCGGAAGAAATCATAGAGCGTTTATGACTACGGTTCGTTCATCATCATTTATGACAGGAAAAATGCCCACATGGTGTCCGGGCTGCGGTGATTTCGGAATTTGGACATCGCTGAAAGACGCGTTGGCAGGATTGGGTATTAGCGGAGATGACGGTGTCTGTGTTTACGGCGTTGGTTGTCATGGAAATATGTACAACTGGATGAAAATTTATGGATTTGCCGGACTTCATGGAAGGACATTGCCGGTGGCTCAAGCGATAAAACTTGTCAATCATGAGCTTCCTGTGATCTGCATTTCTGGCGATGGCGATGGATTAGGAGAAGGTGGTAATCATTTTATTCACGCGGCAAAAAGAAATCCCGATATTACAGTTATTATTCATGATAATCAAGTCTACGGGTTAACGACAGGGCAAGCATCTCCCTCGGCAAAAAAAGGATTTGTCACAAAATCCACGCCAGAAGGGGTAACAGATGCGCCGATTAATCCACTAGCGCTTGCGTTGACGGCCGGTGCGACATTTGTTGCCAGAGGATTTTCCGGAGACACGCAGGGGTTGACGGAATTGTTAAAGCGCGCAATACAACACAAGGGATTTTCTCTTGTCGACGTCCTTCAGCCCTGTGTTACTTTTGACAAAGTCCATACCTATATGTGGTATCGAGAACGGGTATATTATCTTGATACATCACATGACGCCTCTGATAAGGTCAAAGCCTTTGAAAAAGCATACGAATGGGGAGACAAGATACCGCTTGGAGTGTTTTATGAAGAGGATCGTCCAACAGCAGAGGAGTTAGAGCCAGCGTTGAAATGCGGTCCGCTTGCAAAACAACCAATCGACTCTTCTTGTTTTGACGCATTGCTTGAAGAGTTTATATAATCAATTAATCCACACTTGACGAATGATGTTAGCAATTAGTATAGTTAAGTGCTAACTATGACAGAACAAGATAATCAACTTTCAAAAGAATTCATCCTTCCTCTGGTTCCTATACGCGATGGCATTGTGTTTCCCGGTGTTGAGATGATTCTCACATTTGGAAGACAGAAATCTGTCGCGGCAATTGATGCAGCGTTTCAATCTGGCAAACGAATCATTCTCGCCTTGCAAAGAAATGCGAACATCAACGATCCAAAGCCTGAAGATTTGTATCAAATCGCGACTGTGGGAGAAATCGTTCAGATGATGCGAAACGACGGAGAAATCAACGCGCTTATTCGAGGAATCGCGAAAGTCGGCATCCTCTCATATGAAATGGTTGATCCATATTATGTGGCAAAAATTATTGAACTTGCCGATGTTGTCGAAGAAGACGATGAAGTAAAGGCGCTGACAAATCATCTGATGAGCGAACTGAGGAAAGCTGTCAATTTAGGAAAAACACTTGATTTTCTGACTTTTATGAATATTATGTCTGGGTTAAAGCCTCTTGATCTTTCATATCAAGTTGCGTGCGTTTTGGATGTTAAACCAGGCGAGCGTCAGGAGCTTCTCGAAGTTGATTCAGTCAAACGACGACTTGAGATGGAAGCAACATTTCTTTCAAAAGAAGTAAAAATTCTTGAGTTGGAGCGCAATATAGCGAACAAAACACAGGAAAAATTTGATAAGAATATTCGTGAACAGGTCCTTCGAGAGCGGATTAAAACGATTGAAAAAGAACTTGGCGAAGAGAGCGATATGAAAGAATACAGAGATCTCGAAGAAAAAATAAAAAGATTAGCTATGCCTGATGAAGTAAGAAAAAAAGCTGAAAAAGAGCTTTCACGATTAAAGCAAATGTCTCCTTATAATCCAGAAGCTTCGTACCTTCGGACATATCTTGACACATTAATCGAGCTTCCATGGGGAATAAAAAGTCCAAGCGTTGTGAATATTCATGATGCGGAAGCTGTGTTAAATCAAGATCATTATGGATTAAAGAAGATAAAAGAGCGAATATTGGAATATTTGGCTGTTATGAAATTACGAAGACAACAGGCTGAATTATTAGAGAAAGAGCAAATTTCTCAGGAAGAAAAAGAAACGAAAGAAGAAAAGAAAAAAGGAAAAGCAACAAAACAAAAAGAACAAGAAGAGCAAGAGCGGAGGCAAAAAGCAATACCAACGATTCTTTGTTTTGTTGGACCTCCTGGCGTTGGAAAGACATCCATTGGAAAATCTATAGCGCGAGCGTTAGGAAGGAAATTTGTAAAAATGTCATTGGGGGGGATACGAGACGAAGCGGAAATACGAGGGCATAGAAGAACATATGTCGGCGCTATGCCGGGAAGGATTATCCAAGGCATGAGGCAAGCGGGGACTCAAAATCCCGTATTTATGCTTGATGAAATTGATAAGGTTGGAACGGATTTTCGCGGCGATCCATCAGCGGCACTTCTTGAGGCATTAGATCCAGAACAAAATTATGCTTTTTCGGATCATTATCTAGATGTTCCTTTTAATTTATCTGATGTATTTTTTATAACTACATGCAATGTCCTTGACACGATTCCTCCTGCCCTTCGAGACAGGTTAGAAGTCATTCGGTTTGCTGGATATACAGAAGAAGAAAAATTCCATATCGCCAAAGACTATCTTATGGAAAAGCAACACGAAGCGCATGGAATTCCCAAGGGGTCTGTCGTTATCACGGATGACGCGATATATCAAATTATTCGTCGATACACACGAGAAGCTGGCGTTCGCGGGTTGGAGCGAGAAATATCGAATTTGTATCGAAAGGTTGCAAGAAAGATTGCCGACTTGCCAGACGGTGAAAGGCAAACCTATACGATTGCACAGGACGATCTTCATGCATATTTAGGACCATATAAATACACATCGCAAGTTGCCGAAGCAAAAGATGACATCGGTATTTGCACAGGACTTGCATATACAGAGGCGGGAGGAGATATCCTCTTCATTGAAGTTGCATTAATGCCGGGAAAAGGAAATTTATTGCTTACAGGACAATTAGGGGACGTGATGAAGGAGTCGGCACAGGCGGCAATGTCGTATGTTCGAAGTCGATATGCCATGCTCGGTCTTTCAGAAAATTTCTTTAATAAATTAGATGTGCATGTTCATGTGCCGGAAGGAGCGGTGCCGAAAGACGGACCATCTGCTGGCGCGGCAATCACAACAGCGATTACTTCCGCGTTGACAAAAATTCCAGTAAAAAAAGAAGTCGCCATGACGGGAGAAGTCACGCTCCGAGGCAGAGTTCTTGAAATCGGAGGCGTCAAAGAAAAGGTATTAGCCGCTCATCGCGCTGGAATCAAGGATGTCATTTTACCAAAAAATAATAAAAAAGATCTTGACGATATTCCTGAAAGCGTACAAAAAGAATTGCAATTTCATTTTGTCGAGCACATGGATGAAGTGCTTCACCTTGCGTTGATAAATCCGTTGCCATCAAAGTAAAACTACACGATTATTTTATTCTTCTTTCATAAAATCATATACCGCTCGAGATATTTTTGCTATTGTTTTTGTTGCGCGATCTTCATCTGAAACACCTCGTGTGAAGATGCCGATGTAATAGATCGAATTTTCCGTAATGACGACGCCAACATCATGGAGACCAGCAATGGTTGTTCCAATTTTATGGTATACCCGAGCGTTGTTCGGAAGCAGTGCTGGCAATCTATCTTCGAAGTCGCTGTTTATGAGAAGCGAGATTGCGTTTCTTGTGAGAGACGCGTTAAACAATTGTCCGGCAAACAATTTTCTAAGCAATATCGCCATGTCGGCATTGGTTGTGGTGTTTTCCGACATCGATGTTTCTGTTAATCCGAATGCGTTGATTGTCGCTTGAATATCTCGCATTGTTAACACATCGTGAGTGAGGAGATATGCCGCGGTGTTATCGCTTTTTTTTATCATGAATTCAAGAAGTTCTTGAACGGTATATGTTTTTCCAGATGGTTGATAGCGTAATGTTCCTGTTCCGTAATCCTGTCTGCTTGTTTCTGTGAATAGAACAAGTTGGTCAAGCGTAATTTCCTCTTTTTCTACCGCGTGATAGATAGCAACCATAATTGCAAGTTTATGAACCGAAGCGCCGATATAGGATGAAGCACTTCCCATTTCCAATCGAAAAGGAGAAAGAAAATCTTCGACAAGGAGAGAGTATTCTGGAATCGATGAATTTAATTCATTCAAAATTTGCTGTTTTAATTCATTCGGGTTTTTCATTGGTTTTGTTTTATTGGTTTTTGGCAGTGATTGAATATATTGAGCAGACACAGGAACAGGAGATATGACCGTGTTCGATTGGAATATGTTCACAAGTATAAAAAACAAGGTAATTGATCCTATAATACTAAAGACGCTGATATATTTCCGAAGGGAATAATATCTTCGGAGTGGTTGTTTTTTGTATGAGTAAATGCGCATACAGAACTTATATTACACAATATATAGTTATCTCACGTGGTTTGATTTTTACTAAACTATTTCATACATATTTTTTCTTCTTCAAGAAATTTCACACGGTATCCCATTTTCATTTTTTTATGTATGATGAGCTTATGTTATATGGACATCCAATTCGAAGCAAAACAATTATTTGGCATTGATCTCACGGATGATCAGGTTCAAAAGATCCTTACATATAAAGATATTTTACTTGAATGGAATCAGCGAATAAATCTTACCGCGATCAATACTCCGCAAGATATTATCATCAAACACATGCTTGATTCCATGGCCTGTGTTCTTGCGTTCAAAGATTCATATAGAGAAGTCATTGATATTGGGACAGGAGCTGGATTCCCTGGGATTGTTTTGGGGATTTGTTTTCCTCATCTTCAGGTAAAATTGGTTGATTCTGTCGGAAAGAAAATTCAATTTTGTCAGCATGTCGTTGCTATTCTTGGGCTTGATTCTGTCCATATTATTCATAATCGAGCAGAAGTTCTTGTGAATCATCATAAGTACCAAGGCGCATTTGATGTGGCAGTCGCTCGAGCTGTCGCGCCACTTCCTCGGCTTCTTCCATATCTCTTGCCGTTTGTAAGGCATGGCGGCGTTGCAATCGCTATGAAAGGTGAGAAAGCAATAGAAGAAATTCGTATGGCTCATATTGAATACGCCAATCGAATACCTTATACCCTTCCAGGCGAGTCAAAGCCTCGATCGCTTGTTGTGTTATCTATGTAATATATGTTCTTTCTTTAAAAGAAGATGTTGACGCAAAATATGACGCTAAGAGCGTGGTAATAGGAACGGCAATAATCAATCCTATGCTTGACACGAGGGTTTTTACAATTTCTTCGGCGATGATTTCGTAATTTATTAATTCGGAGAATGGAAGGGAAGCGTCGAGAAATAAGAGAAGCAGAGGAAGAGATGCTCCAGTATATACAAGAATAAGTGTGTTGACAACAGACGCGATATGGTCTTTTCCGACATTCATCGCATTTCTATAAAGCTCTTTTGGGGAAAGATGTTTGGCATGTTCTTGTAATTCATAGACGATTGCCGCTTGAGAGACCGTGACATCATCAAGAATACCAATGACACTAATGATGATGCCAGCGAGCAACAATCCTTGTATGTGAATTTTCCCTGGTCGCATACTCTCAATGAATCCTGCTTCCTCTGACGAAAATCCTGAGAATTTCCCAATGTCAAGAACAATCGCTGCCAACACTCCGGTAATCACGATAGATATCATTGTTGAACAGAATGCGATGGTTGTTTTTTTATTGAATCCATGAGAGATGTAAAATGTCACAGGAGCGATGAGAAGCGATCCAATAATGGCAACAAAAACAGGGGGTGCTCCATTGGCTATTTGTGGGAGAATAAAGGAGAAGATGATGAAAAATGAGTATATCATGCCAAGAAGCGATCTGGCGCCGTGTTTTTTACCTATAAGAAGCGTTGCAAGAAGAAAAATGCCAAAAAGAAGAAGCAATATATCTCGTCGCACATAGTCAAGAACAAAGAAGGAATCGGTATTGTTTCCGTTTTTTGTCGCTGAAACTAACAGTCGGTCTCCCACTTCGTATCGTCGTTGATTGACAAGCGGCATGTCCTCGTTGCCAATCACAATGGTTTTCCCTTGTATTGATCCTTTTATTACACGCGCTTCGATGATCTGTTGAATATTCGTTCGATTATCGATATGAAGCTTTTTTTCTTTCACTATTTTTGTCACGACCACCTCCAGCGTTTCTTGTTTCGGGAGTGAGTGTTGGGCATGAAGAAGTGTTAATGGGAAGGATAGAAATGCGGAAAATAGAATTAAAACACTAACGATACTGCGTAACATGAAGTACCCCCAGCCGGATTCGAACCGGCGATCTACACGTTGAGAACGTGTCGTCCTAGGCCGCTAGACGATGGGGGCAAAAAATACTTGCTTTTTAGCGCTTTGACAAGTATACCAATTTGGTATTGACATCACAAGCCAAGTCATTTACTATGACGCTGTTGGAATTTATATTCTGCTCGATTTGAGCAAAAAGCGCTCCCCAATGTGCTATGCGGGGAGATTTTTTAAGGAGTTTGTATGGACACACAACATCATCAAGTTGTTTTAACAAAAGAAGGATTGGAAGAGTTAAAGAAGGAATATGAAGAGCTGGTCAATGTAAAAAGACCGCAAGCGGTCCAACGATTATCTGAAGCGCGAGATCTTGGCGATCTATCTGAGAATAGTGAATATGCGGCGGCAAAGCAAGATTTAGCATTTATGGATGGTCGCATCGCTGAACTTGAAGAGATACTAAATAGCGCAAAAATCGTTACTTCTCATTCTCGGAGAAATGTCAGCGTAGGAAGCAAGGTGACCGTACACATTCGCGGAAGAAAGGAAGTATTTACTGTGGTGGGCGAGTGGGAGGCTGATCCATCCCAAAAGAAAATTTCCCACGAATCGCCTCTTGGCAAAGCGTTGATTGGAAAGTCTGTTGGAGAAGAAGTGGAAGTAGACGCTCCCGCAGGGAAGATTAAATATGAAATTATCGCGATAGAATAAGAGTACAATATATACTCTTATTTATTTTCTGCTTATGCCAACACTTGTTGAACTTCGAGATATCCGACTGCAAAAACTTGCAAAACTTCGCAAAATGGGGATTAATCCTTATCCTCCTCGAGCGAAAAAAGAGATTCAGAATGGCGATGTCCTTGAAAATTTTTCTGCGCTTCAAGGAACGATGGTCTCGCTTGCCGGTCGGGTTATGGCGTTCCGAGAACATGGGAAAATCATGTTTGCCGATCTTCAGGATGAATCAGGAACGATTCAACTCTTTATCAAAGCAGATAAACTTCATCAAACAAACAAAGCAAAGCAAACGATTGGATTTTCTGATTTGTCATTGTTAGATATAGGAGATTTTGTAGAAGCGCATGGAGAAGTCACAAAAACAACTGCTGGAGAAATCTCTCTTCTTGTTCATGAATTGCGACTATTAACAAAGTCTCTTCGTCCGCTTCCAGACAAGCATGAAGGATTGAAAGATCCGGAGCTTATTTTCAGACGGCGATATGTTGATCTCGCGATCAATCCAGAACGTCGAGACATATTTAAAAGAAAATCGAAATTTTGGGAATCTATTCGATTATTTTTGCGGAATCATGGATTTATTGAAGTCGAAACGCCGGTTTTGGAGCATGTGACAGGAGGCGCAGAAGCGCGTCCATTTACAACATATATGAATGCGTTGGGGCAAAATTTTTATCTTCGGATTTCTACGGAGTTATATCAAAAACGATTGATCGGCGGAGGATTTGAAAAAATTTTTACCTTCGGTCCAAATTTCAGAAACGAAGGAATCAGCGATGAGCATCTTCCTGAGTACTATCAGGTGGAATGGTATTGGGCATACGCGGATTATCGAGATAATATGAGACTTGTGCAGAATTTGTTTCGAACAGTCGCTATGGAGGTGTGGGGGACAACGCGGTTTCAAAAAAATGGTCATACCTTTGATCTCGCTGATGAGTGGAAGGAAATTGATTATGCGTCAATAATTAAAGAACGGTGCGGTATTGATATTTTTTCCGATTCCGAAAAGAAGATGATTCAAGCATTGAAGCGTGAAGGGGTTCAACTTGAGGGAGCGGTGAATAAAAATAGAATTATTGATAATTTGTGGAAAGTGATTCGAAAGACGATTTCCGGACCAGCATTTTTGGTCAATGAGCCAACATTTCTTTCTCCGTTGGCAAAAGTGAGCCCTGAGAATCCGAATATTACCGAACGCTTTCATGTGATTATCGCAGGAAGCGAATTAGGAAACGGCTATACGGAATTGAATGATCCTCTCGATCAGCTTGAGCGATTCAAAGAACAGCAAGAGGCTCGAGATCAAGGCGATGATGAAGCGCAAATGTTAGACATTGATTTCGTTGAAATGTTGGAATATGGCATGCCGCCGACATCTGGGTATGGGCAGAGTGAACGAGTGTTTTGGTTTCTTGAAGGTGTAACTGCTCGAGAGGGTACATTATTTCCTCATCTTCGATATCATATCTCTGAAGAAACACGAAAGCTGTATGGCATCTCGAAAAGTGTAACATCTCATCCTTCTGATTCGACTTCTCAATGTTCATCATCGCTATTAAGCAGAGAAGAAGCGATCGAGATTCTTTATCGCCATATGAAAAATGAAAACCTTCGACGCCATTGCTATGCAGTCGGATACGCGATGCGCGCGTTGGCGGAGAAACTTGGAGGAAACCCTGACTTATGGGAAGTGTTGGGGATTCTTCATGACGCTGATTGGGAGGAAACCAAAGATACACCAGAACTTCATACGATAAAAACGATTGATTGGCTGAAAGAAAAAGGGATAAGCGATGGTCCGTTAGTTCGCGCGTTGCAATCGCACAATCGGAAATTAACGCATCTTGCCGAAATTGATGGCATCATGGAGTGGGCATTGGAAACATGCGATGAATTGACAGGATTTATTGTTGCGGTGGCTCTTGTTCGCCCGGAAAAAACATTAGCGTCTGTTACTGTTGAGTCTGTGATGAAGAAATGGAAAAGTAAAGAATTTGCTCGAGGAGTGGTTCGAGAGCAAATTGAGCAGTGCGAGGAAAAACTTGGCATTCCTTTGCCTGAATTTATTTCTATTGTGTTGACCGCGATGCAGCAAAACGCAAAAGAATTGGTACTGTGACAACTTTCACTCTCCATTTTTGGAGTTTGAATATATTTTCTTATCATTTTGAACTTCTTACATCCTGTCAGTCACAACTTCCTTCTGTCATTCTAAACTTGGTTTAGGATCTAAGAAGTATCGAGAAATTGATGCTCTTCCAGTCTCTGTAAGATATTGAGTCAAGTTAAGCATAGTAAGAGCAGATAGATATATATCGCTTTCTCTGTTATTTTGACTTTTTCTAGATTTCTGATCGTAAGACATGGCTTTACTAAATCCAGTCTTCCATATCATCGTAAACCTGTTTCAGGATCTGATGACTTTTTAAAGAGAAACCAATGCTTCCTCAAATTTCTGCAAGATGCTGAAATGAATTGAATTTAGAATGAAAAATAGGTAGACATTAACTCTTTTGTCATTATGGGCTTGATTAAGGATCTAAAGAGGCATGATGACAAAAAAGGTTTATTTCTTTTTTGTTTCGTTGTACACTTCACGCTATGACTTCTCAAGGAAAGAAAATTGTTGTGTTTGGCGGCGCGAGCGCGCCTGAACCATATCCATCCCTTGCTTACAAGATTGGAACATTCCTCGCGATGCATAGATATATTACGATTACTGGTGGCGGTCCGGGCATGATGAGAGAAGTGAATAAAGCGGCGAAAGAGCATGGCGGCGCGTCATGGGGCATTTGCATTCAGCATCGAGCCGAGGAAATTATCCTTGATTACTTTACCTATCATGAAATTCATACACGTTTTGATGAACGCAATGATCGATTATTAAGTTTTGGCGATGCATTTATTGTTCTTCCTGGTGGACTAGGAACAATCGTTGAGGCGTTGCAAATTACGCAACGAAAAAAGTTTCATGAAATTGATCCAGAGACGCCACTTCTTTTTGTTGGCGATTTTTACAAAAAACTTTCTCATGTGTTTGAAGATATGCAAAAAGATGGGTTTATCACAGATCCCTTGACAGATCTGTATCAATTCGTGTACAACGTTGAGGATATACAACGCATCTTTGATCACTATTTTTCTCAATGAACACCTTGCTTATCGCCACAAGAAATCCAGCGAAAATAGCGGAGCTCCAAAAATTTTTAGATGGCATTCCATTGCAGTTTGCGACGCTTGACGCGTTGGGAATCGTTGAGCAAGCTCCTGAAGATGGGAGAACATTCGAAGAAAATGCCATTGCAAAAGCGAGATTTTACTATGGACTAAGTGGATTGCCGTCACTTGCCGATGACGGAGGCATTGAAATAGACGCGTTGGGCGGAGAGCCAGGAGTTGATTCACATCGATGGGTAAGTAAAACACGCGATGATGATGATGAAGTGTTGATCCAAGAAGTGTTTCAAAGAATGCGAGGTGTTCCTCTCGAGCAGCGCGGGGCGCAGATGCGATTGGTCTTGGCGCTTGTTCTTCCCGACGGTCGGATATTTACCGTTGAAGGTGTGCAACGAGGGATTATAGCTGAACAGGAAGGTTCGCATAGGACACCTGGTTTTCCTTTTCGATCTGTCTTCTATATTCCCGAGATACAAAAGTATTATGATCATTCTGTGATGACAGACGAAGAGAATGAGCGGTATAATCACAGGAGAAAAGCGATTGAGAAGATGAAGCCAATTCTTGTAGAGCAACTATGTTAGATATTCACTTTATTAGAAATAATCTTGACCTATGCAAACAAGCTGCAAAGCACAAACGGCGGAATGTTGATTGGGATCGATTGATCGCGTTGGACGATCAGCGAAGAATGCTTCAAAGAGAAGTTGACAGGCTGAGGGCAGAACGAAATACGCTTTCAACATTGCGGACAGAAGACGCGAGACAAAAAGGAAGAATGATTAAAGAATTAATAAAAGAGAAAGAAGATCGTCTTCGCTTTGTTGAAGAAGAGATTCGTCAATTACTTCTTACTGTTCCAAATATTCCAGACGCAAGCGTTCCTATAGGAGACGATGAACGAGGAAATATCGTGATAAAAACATGGGGAGAGCCGCGTTCATTTGATTTTCAGCCATTAGATCATATTGAACTCACAAAGCGATTGGATCTTGTGGACTTTGAACGAGGAGCAAAGGTTGGAGGATTTCGGGGGTATTTTTTGAAAAATGAAGCGGCGTTACTTGAGTTTGCAGTATTATGGCACGCGTTTCAGAAATTGGTTGCGAAAGGATATACGCCGATTATTACTCCGTCAATCGTAAAAGAATTCACTCTGATCGGGAATGGACAATTTCCGTGGGGAAGAGAGGAAGTGTATCATTTTGACAAGTATGATCAGTATCTCGCTGGGACGGCAGAAGTTCCCGTGACAGCGTATTTTGCGGATGAAGTATTGCGAGAAGAAGATTTACCCAAAAAATTCGTCGCGTTTTCTACGTGTTTTCGAAGAGAAGCCGGAAGTTATGGAAAGGAAACAAAAGGATTGTATCGATTGCACCAATTCAACAAGATTGAACAAGTTATTTTTTCAAAAAACGATATGAGTACATCATTTGAACTTCATGAGGAACTGTTGCGGAATTCAGAAGAAATTCTTCAAGATTTAGGTCTCCCCTATCGAGTACTTTTGATGTGCACTGGCGATATGGGTGAACCGCAAGTGAAGAAATACGATATAGAGACATGGATGCCGGGAAGAAACACATATGGAGAAACAATGTCAAACTCGGTCATGGGAGAGTTTCAAGCAAGACGATTAAATATTCGATACAGAGCAAACGATGGATCGATTCGGTATGCTCACACGCTAAACAATACCGCGGTTGCGTCTCCCAGAATTCTTATTCCTCTTTTGGAAAACTATCAACAAGCTGATGGATCGATCGTGATTCCCGAGGTGTTGCGAGGATTGGTCGGCAAAGCAGAAATCAAACGATAACAATCAATTCTTCTTCTTGACAAATTCATCGTCTATCCTTCATGCTGAATATTAGCAAAGTAATTATTCTCAGGACAAACGAATAATTCTTCGTCTGCCCGATTATCCCTCCTTCTTGGAGGGATTTTTATTCCCGATACATGGTACAATAAGGATCTATGCTATCAATTCTTTCAAAACTATTTGATTCTAACGAAAGAGAGATTCAACGGCTTCGGAAGATTGTAGAAAAAATTTCTTCCTTCGAGGAAAACATGCGCGCGTTGAAGGATGCTGATTTTCCAAAGAAAACAGTGGAATTCAAAGAACGATTTCACAACGGACATTCGCTGAATGACTTGCTTTCAGAAGCATATGCGCTTGTTCGAGAAGCGGCAAGAAGAACGATTGGAGAGCGTCATTATGATGTTCAGCTTATGGCGGCGATTGTTCTTCATGAGGGAAAGATTCCTGAGATGAAAACAGGAGAAGGAAAGACGCTGTCCGCAATTCCAGCGTTATATTTAAACGCGTTGACAGGGAGAGGTGTCCACCTTGTGACGGTTAACGACTATCTTGCGAGGCGTGATGCGGGGTGGATGGGACATGTTTTTCATTTCCTTGGACTTACCACATCGGCAATCATAAGTGAGCAATCATTTCTTGTTGATCCAACATACGAAGATCCAACTGCCGTGGACTGGCGACTCCGTCATCTTCGACCTATTTCAAGAAAGGAAGCGTATCAAGCGGATATTACCTATGGAATCAACAGCGAGTTCGGCTTTGATTATCTTCGTGACAATATGGTGTCTGACATTAGCCAAGTCGTCCAACGAGAGTATCATTTCGCGATTGTTGATGAAGTAGATTCCGTGCTTATTGACGAAGCGAGAACGCCGCATATCATTTCCGCTCCAGCATCTGAAGCGACGCATAAATATTATGAATACGCAAAAATTGTTGAAAAATTGACGCCAAAGATTGATTTTGTTGTGGATGAAAAATTGCGAACAGCTCATTTTACCGATCATGGTCTGTTGAAAATTGAGAAGCTGCTTGGGATTGGAAATATCTACGAAAATGACTTCGAAGCAGTGCATCATCTCGAAGCCGCGTTGAAAGCAAGAGCATTGTTTCATAGAGAAAAAGAATACATTGTCAAAGACGGTCAAGTGATTATTGTTGACGAGTTTACCGGAAGACTCCTTCATGGCCGGAGATTCTCAGAGGGAATACATCAGGCGATAGAAGCAAAAGAAGGGGTACCGATCCAACAAGAAAGCAAGACATTGGCGACTGTATCATTACAGAATTACTTTAGGAAATATGAAAAATTGGCAGGCATGACAGGGACGGCCGTCACAGAAGCAGAGGAATTTCACAAAATTTACAAATTGGATGTCGTTGTAATTCCAACGCATCGCCCGATGATACGAAAAGATGAAACTGATAGTGTATATAAAACTATGCGCGCTAAGTTTACGGCGATTGTTAACGATGTTATTGAAGCGCATAAACGAGGTCAACCTGTGTTGGTTGGTACGACGTCCATTGAAAAAAACGAAATTATCAGCGAATTATTAAAGAGAAAAGGTATTTCTCATCAAGTGCTTAACGCAAAAAACCATTTGAAAGAAGCAATCATCATTGCCGAAGCTGGGAAGAAAGGAGCGATTACGGTCGCTACCAACATGGCCGGTCGCGGCGTGGATATTATTCTTGGAGGAAGCAAGAAAGAACGATGGGAAGTGACGTCGGAAAAAGAGTATCAAGCGGAGAGAAAAGTATGGCGAAAAGCTCACGATGAAGTTGTCGCGCTTGGAGGACTTCGTGTCATTGGAAGCGAACGTCATGAGAGCAGAAGAATAGACAATCAATTGCGAGGTCGATCTGGTCGACAGGGAGATCCGGGATCATCAAAATTTTATGTATCGTTGGAAGACGACATTATGAGACTTTTTGGCGGAGAACAAGTCGCAAAGTTGATGACGATTTTCAAAGTTCCGGAAGATGTCCCGCTTGAGCACGCAATGGTCAGTAGATCGATTCAACAAGCGCAAATCAAGGTGGAAGGGTTTCATTTTGACTCTCGCAAGCATCTTGTGGAATACGATGATGTGTTAAATAAACAACGGGAGATTATTTATAAAAAACGTCGATTGGTTTTAGAAGGAGCGAGTCAAAAAGAAGATATTTTGAGAAGGTTGCGCAATGAAATCGAAGCGCTTGTTCATATATGCGTGGATGACGATGGTCGAATTAATTACGATCAGTTAATTCGAGAATTCGGGACAATTGTTCCATTTGATCCACAATCGCAAGAACATCTTAAAGCAGAACTTTCGTCAAGAACCGATCACGCAGAGTTTCTCACGCATCTTGTGGAAGATCTCTACAATCAGCGAGAACAAAAAGTCGGCGAAGACATTATGAGGCAGATAGAGCGATGGATTACGCTTTCCGCGATTGACACATTTTGGATGGAGCATTTGGAAGCGATTGACGATCTTCGGGAAGGCATAGGGCTTCGTGGATATGGGCAACGGGAGCCATTGGTTGAATATAAAAATGAAGCGTATGGATTGTTTGAACGTTTAATCTCAAACATTGATTCAGAAATTATTCATAGAATTTTTAAAGTTCAAGTCCAGATGGGTCAAAGTGTTTCGATGAACAATTCATCTGCGGACACAGCGATCACTAAACAAGCGAAAAGAGCGAAGAAAAATGTTTCTTCTGTCTCTATTTCTTCAGAGACGAGCAATGAAAAGAAAACAAAAATTGGGAGAAACGATCCCTGTCCGTGCGGATCAGGAAAGAAATGGAAAAAGTGTCATTACCCTGATATGCCATAACCTATTAATAGTTCGATCTTTTATCTCCAATCTTTTATTGAATAATTTATTTGCTTTCTATCGATTATTTTAGCATTGTTTTAAATATTGACCTATACCCAGTATGGGTATATCATATGAATATATGAATTTGCACTATCAAAAAGTGAAAGAACAAGCAAAAAAGAGGATAGCGATTATTAAAGGGCAGTTGGATGGACTTCAGCGGATGATTGAACAGGATTCATATTGCATAGATATTCTCAATCAAAGTCTTGCGATTCAGAATTCTCTAAAAAGTTTAGACACGTTATTGTTTGAGCGACATCTCAAGACGCATGTCGCCGATCAATTTAAAAGAGAAAAATCAAACGCTATAAAAGAATTAGTTCGTCTTTTTAAGCGCGTGAATGAGTAAAGGAGGAATTTGTTATGAAACATATTGTTTTATCACTGTTTATAGGAATACTTATTGGAGTGTTGGCAGGTTTTTTTGGCATGAATGGAATCAAACAACAATCTTCTGATGAGCTTGACGCATATTTTGTCGAACACATGATTCCGCATCATCAAGATGCGATAACCATGTCTGAATTGGCAAAAAACAGAGCGAAGGAGCCAGAAGTAAGACAACTTGCGGAAAACATTATCAAATCACAAGCAAAAGAAATAGAACAGATGAAGGCGTGGTATAAGAATTGGTTTGAAAAGGATATCGATAGCAAGAATATTGTTCATAATATGTATGGGAATGATGTGAATCAGAATTCTATATTGCATATGGGGATGATGGGGGATGAACGAGATCTAGCAAAGTTAGAAGGCGTTGAAGATTTTGATAGAGCGTTTATCGAACAGATGATTCCGCATCATCAAATGGCGGTAGTTATGGCAGAGATGCTCAAACGATCGACGAAAAGACCAGAAATGAAAAAACTCGCCGAGGATATCATTGCCGTTCAAAACGATGAAATACAACAAATGCGCGAATGGTTGATTTTATGGAATAACTGATGAGTTCTCTTTCTGTTCAACAACGGTATATAAAAAAAAGAAACTGTAGGAATAAGAGGAATGCATTGCGCGAGTTGCGCGTCTGTTATTTCCCGAATAGCAAGGAAGGAGAATGGTGTCATTGATTGCGATGTGAATTTTGCTACTCAACAAATGACTATCGAATATGATGCTCTTAAAACATCGCTTGATTCTATCAATAAACAACTACGCAGATTAGGATACGCTCTTATTCTTGATGCTTCAGATATTTCTTCAATTGAAAAAAATTAAGAAAAAGAAATGATCTTGATGAAAAGAAATGTATTGTTCTCATTCCCTATCGCTTTGGTGGTATTTTTTCTCATGATATGGGACATGCTACACGCTCTGTTCTCTTTTATTCCTATGAATCCTTTGCCACTGTTATTTTTAAACGTGTTTTTATTTGTTTTTGCAACATATTTCCTTATATATTTTGGAGCGCCTTATATATACGCGATTTTGAGATTTTTTCGGTATAGAGTGGCAAATATGGATACCTTGATAGGGTTGGGGACAATAACCGCATACTGGTATAGCGTCTATCTGTTTTTATCGTCTCTATCATCTTTTAATATGCACAATGCTTCCCACACATACTTTGATGTTCCTATTGTTGTTATTGGATTTGTCACAGTAGGCAAGTATCTCGAAATGCGTTCTCGCCGTATTACAACGGAAGCGATTAAAAAACTTGTTTCGCTTCAATCAAAATCAGCAATAGTAAAACGAGGCAATAAAGAAGAGCATGTTGATATCTCTGATGTTCATGTGAATGATATTGTTATAGTGAAGCCGGGAGCGAGAGTTCCTGTTGATGGCGTTATTGTTGAAGGATCATCATCAATAGATGAATCAATGATTACTGGAGAATATATTCCTGTCGATAAAAGAGTTGGAGATTCAGTAATCGGTGGAACCATAAATAAGCAAGGATGCTTTTTGATTCGAGCAACAAAGGTCGGTCAAGATATGATGTTGTCTCACATCATACAAATGGTTCGACAAGCGCAAGGATCAAAAATTCATATTCAGCGATTTGTTGATCGTGTATCATCGGTGTTTGTTCCGTTTGCTTTTTTTATTGCTTGCGCGGCTGGCATTTTTGGTTATTTGCCGGATCTGTATCATATGCAATTCTTGCGTTTGTAGGGGTGCTTGTTATCGCTTGTCCATGCGCGTTGGGGCTTGCGACGCCAATTGCTATTGTTGTTGGTATTGGAAAAGGAGCGCAGCACGGGATTCTAATTAGAAATGCGGAGAGCTTAGAAAAATTTCAAAATGTCGATGTGCTTTTATTGGATAAAACTGGAACGATTACAAAAGGAAAGCCAGAGGTAAAAGAGTATAGGGCGCTATCGCGTGACATTGACGATCAAATCATTCTTACTATCTCGGCAAGCCTTGAACAGTATTCAGATCACCCATTAGGAAAAGCAATTGTTGAAAAAGCAAAAGAGCAATCGATGTCTCTTAAAGCAATAAAAGATATTCAAGAAAAAGAGGGGATTGGCATAGAGGGATATCTTGAGGATGGTAAATTGGCAAAACTTCGAAGACCACATCAGAAAGATCGAAAGCAAAAAATAATTCAAGAGTGGGAAAGAATGGGAAGAACTGTTGTTATTTTGGATATTAATAATGAATCTGTCGGAATTATCGGTATAAGCGATGCTATAAAAGAATCTGCGAGATCGATTATTTCATCTTTTTTCGCTGAAGGCGTTACTCCAATGCTGGTAACTGGGGACAACTCTGTATCAGCTGAGATTGTCGGGAGAGAAATTGGTATTTCGATGGTGAAAGCGAATGTTCTTCCAAAGGAGAAAAAAGATATTATTTTATCTCTGCAAGCTGAAGGAAAAGTTGTCGCGATGGTTGGAGATGGTATTAATGACGCACCGGCATTAGCTCATGCAGATGTTGGGATTGCCATGGCGAATGGTTCTGATATCGCTATTCATTCGGCTAATATTACTATTATGAAAGGCGATATTGCAAAGGTATTTCAGGCATTTCGTCTTTAATAGGCTACTATGAAGACCATAAAACAAAATCTTTTTTTGGCGTTCATTTATAATACAATAGGGATACCAGTTGCTGCTGGGGCGTTATATTCCCTGCTTGGAATTTTTCTTAATCCGATGTTTGCTGGTTTTGCCATGGCATTATCGTCTATTTCTGTTGTTGGAAATTCTATCTTATTAAAAAGAGTAAGATTATCATAATATTGTATGGATCTCGCTCTAATATTTTTTACTGGTTTAACTGTTGGGGGAATAACATGTTTATCTCTTCAAGGAGGTTTGCTTGCTTCTGTTCTTGCCGTAAAGAGTAAAAGCGAAGAGAGAAAACAATTGCATGTAGTTATTGGAACAATTGCGTTCCTTGTAAGCAAGTTTTTTGCGCATGTCACTTTAGGATTCCTTTTGGGATTGTTTGGAAAAATTATAACGTTTTCTGACACTATGCAATCAGTTCTACAACTTATTGCTGGTATATACATGATTATCAGCGCTTCATCTTTTGGATGTTCATCCTTTGCTTCGATATTTCATCATTCAACCACCGAGATTTTTGGCAAGATTAATAAAAAATCAAACAAGATCTCAAAGCATATTTGCTCCTGCGATTCTAGGCGTGTTTACCGTCTTTATTCCGTGCGGAACGACACTTGCCATGGAAACGTTGGCGGTGGCAAGCGGGAATGGCATGATGGGCGCGTTGATTCTGGGAGTGTTTACTCTTGGGACGATGCCATTGTTTTTAGGTGTCGGATCTATCATTTCTGTATTCGGATCTTTGTTTAGAGAGCGATTTCTTCAAATTGCCGCTCTTCTCGTGATTTTTCTTGGTGCTTGGTCGATCAACGGTTCTCTTGTTGCATTTGGATCTCCGATTACCGTTCGATCGTTTCTTGAAGCATCTCCTCTTACGATTGTGTTTTCAGAGCTTCGACCTAGTAAAAACATATCTACTGTAGATATTTGTCAAAATCATGAAATTACTGTTCACGCATATGGATATTCTCCGTCGTATATTAGAGTCCGTAGAGGTGAAGAAGTTGTATTGCGCTTGAAAAGCAAAATACCTATAGTTGCGCCCTTGCGTTTCGTATTCCATCATATGGAATAAGCACAAATTTGCAACCAACAGATACTCAAGTGATACGATTTACACCGAAAGAGAAAGGAATGATACAATTTTCCTGTTCCATGGGAATGTATTCAGGAATTATCGAAGTCATATGAGTGTCGTGAAAAAAACATTGTTTCTTAAAGGAATGCACTGTGTTTCTTGCGCAATGGCTTTGATTTTCGTTTAGAAGATCTTCAAGGGATGATCAAATCAACTACAAATTATGCAAAAAAATATGCGAAGTGGAATACGATACCGATCTCATTTCTCTTCAAAAGATCATTACCATTATTCAAGATATGGGATATTCTCTTATTAAGAAATGAGTAGAAAAATGGCATTTATTAGATTGTTTCTATTTTTTTGCAGAATATATCTTTATGTTTTTTCGTTTCTTCTAGCATCAGATTCGCTTGTTCAAAGGTGACGACCCATCCTGTTTTTCGTATGCTTTTATAAAATAAATTGCTAAACATTCTTCCATCAGATGAATATACTTCAGGATATCCTTTTGATGACAAAATATTTTGTTTGTACGCTCCTATGTGTTGTTCTGCTTCTTCAAGATATGAAGCGTCACAGGTTTGTTGATATAGCGTAATAAGCAGTTTTGTATACTCCATTCCCCAATGACTCCATATGGCTTGTGTTCCATATGCTGGAGCAAACAGTTTGAGAGGCCAATGCAGTTTGCTTTTCTGTTCATCTGGTTGATACTTTAAGGCAAATGGTTTATCTAATCCTTTTTGTTTTATAAACTCGATACTTTTTGTGAAGTATTCTCGTTCATGATCGTTTGTTGGCGAAATAAAGCCAGTCATGAAGGCGATAAGCCAATCTGATGAGTAATGCTTATTTTTTATTCCCTCTTCTGATAAATCTTCAAGAAAATACCCTTCGTCTGAGAGCCAAAATGTTGAGAGAATCCTTTTTTTTAATTCGTCAACAGGGATATCGTGTTCGGTGTCAATTCCCAGTTCTTGGGCAAGGAAAAGCGTTTTCCATAAAATGACATTGTCATAAAATGAACTGTATCGAATGACAGAATCTTTCTTTCCGGAGAAACTTTTATCTGTACGGACAAGTCCTGTATTTTTATCAAAAACATCAGTAATGTATTGATGAAGATGACGTTTAATTGAATCATTGTAGGAGCGAAGCGCGTTCTTTGAGATTTTTCCAGTTGAAAGAGAAAATCTTGACCTGTATTCCGGAATATGATAGATCCTGAAAAGTTCTTCAGCGGTTTGTAATGATTTCAACGCATAAAGAATGCTATACATCGTATCTGATGGCGGATCAAAAAAGTTGTTAAGCGTTACAGATTTTGGACCAATCGGCGTAATAGTTGTAGAAAGACGAGATGATTGTTTATACACTTCAAGCATGTAAAGAAGAGATTGCGCATAAATTTTTTGTCGATTTTTCCAGTCTTCTTCTGACAAAGCTGTTCTTGAATCAAGTATTGTGTGATAGAAAATTCCTAATGATCGCGGGTAGAAGACGCTAAAGTGATCTCCTGATATAAGATAAGGTTCCTGCGGATTGAATCGCAGTCTGTGAATGTCTTTGATGATTCCATCAAGAGTGTCTTGTTTTGATTTTGGTCCCCCACCAAGCATGTTATTCGCCGCGATATGCCAAGTGGATTTTAATAATCCAAGAGTATTAAAGACGATATTGTCATGAAGATATATGGGGTTCTTATGATGAATATCAATCATTGGCGCATCTGATATATATTGCAGGATGAATGGCGTTCTAATGATGTTAAATTTTGTAAATGGGTTTGTGAGATAAGAAAAGAGCGAGATAAATACAATAAAGATCAAAAGAATCGTATTCGTTCTTCTGATGTGTTTTCGATATTTTACCTTTCGAATTTGTTTTGTTAAAGCAACGCTGGTATAAATGATTCGTTTCACGGGAAAATTATACCAAAATCCCCGCCTTACCTTTGAAGACGGGGAGAATTTGTTAGTAAAATTTTATCCTTTGACTGTTATTTTCTTTGGTTGCGCTTCTGGCGTTTTCTTAAAGGTAATTTTCATAACGCCGTGTTTTGCTTCCGCAACTGGGTCCACTTTCGGATCGAGATCGCCAGGAACGGCAATGCGATATGAGAAAGAGCTTGTCGCTTTTCTATAGTATTTTCGTTTTTTCTCCTCTTCTTTTGTTTCGCCTTTGATCCACAGCACACCTTTGTCGAAGGTGATCTCCACATCCTTTGGATCAACTCCCGGTAGCGCTGCTTCAACATAGACATGCGCGTCGTCTTCTGAGATGGATATGCCGCTTGGCATAGTCGATGTCATTGCCAAGTCGTCTTCATCATCCCAGAATCCGCGAATGCTTGGAAATCTCCAGAATGATAATGGAGTAATGTCAAGCGCCATAGTGTTTTTCACCTCCTTTCTTCAAAGTTTTTGCAATTATTTCTTAGCACTTTTATATAATGAGTGCTAATTTCTTGTCAAGAGACCAATTTTCCTCTTGAAAAAAAAATGAATGTATGAAACTATATACTTTACTATGGAAAAAACAAAATCATTCTCTGTAACACTTGGCCCGTTTCAATTGCTTCTTGTCGCTCTCCTTATTGTGGGAGCTTATTTCCTTGGAACATTAAAAACAAAAGTTGATTATTTAGAGACTTCTAAAACAAACACAGCTCAACAGCCATCAAATCAATTCGTCGACACTCAACCGCAGGAACCTTTGACTGCAGATAATGTTCCTCCGGTTACAGAGAAAGATTGGGTTCGCGGAGATCGAAAAGCGGAAATCGCGCTGATAGAATACTCTGATCTAGAGTGTCCCTTCTGTAAACAGTTTCATGCGACAGCTCAACGAGTTGTTGATGAATATAAAGGCAAAGTGATGTGGATCTATCGTCATTACCCATTGTCATTTCATCCAAACGCGCAAAAAGCCGCAGAAGCATCAGAGTGCGCTGGGAAATTGGGTGGAAATGATGCATTTTGGAAATATATTGACGCCATATATAAAAATGTGACAAATAATGGGATTCCGAAAGACTCTTTATTCTCAATTGCGAAAGAGATTGGTTTGAATGAGAGTGAATTTAAAAAATGTCTTGACTCAGGAGAAATGACAAAGAAAGTTACAGATCAAATGGATGAAGGAACAAAAGCTGGAGTTAATGGAACACCAGGAAACATTCTTTTAAATGTTAAAACAAGGAAAACAAGATTGATTCCCGGCGCTGTTCCGTTTGAACAACTTCAGAAGGCAATTGATGAGTTGTTAGAAAAATAACGAATGATCTGTTTCTAAAAAATCTGCCTTTTAGTTATAACTTCTTATCTCTCAAATTATAAAAATATGAATTAGAATATTTCTTCTTGAATAGGGGAGGATTCATGACGCTTTCCGAGATGTCTGAGTCCTTCTTCTGTCACAACCCTTCCTCGTGGCGTTCGTTTAATAAATCCTCGTTGTATAAGATAAGGTTCTATGACATCTTCAATCGTTTCAATATCTTCTGAAAGCGCGGCGGCGATCGTTTCTATCCCAACCGGTCCGCCATTAAATTTCTCAATCATAGTTAAAAGCAACCGGCGATCAGACGCGTCAAGCCCCTGATGATCAATATCTAAGAGATTAAGAGATTCATGAAGCGTTTCTGGATCAATCGTTTCAGTTCCTTTTAATTCAGCGACATCTCGAACGCGTTTTAAGAGTCGAAGCGCGATCCGTGGTGTTCCCCTGCTTCGTTTTGCGATTTCCATGACCGCTTCGCGAGGTATGGAGATATGTAATTTTTGAGAGCCTTGCGCGATGATATGAAATAGTTCTTCTGGCGTGTAGAATTCCATTCGAGAGATCAATCCAAATCGATCGCGAAGAGGAGAAGAGAGAAGTCCAATGCGTGTCGTCGCACCGATAATGGTAAAACGAGGAAGATCTAACCGAACTGTTCTCGCTGATGGTCCTTTGCCAATCACAATATCTAAACAAAAATCTTCCATTGCGGAGTAGAGGGTTTCTTCGACAACTTTGTTGATTCTATGAATTTCGTCAATAAACAGGACATCTTTTGCTTCAAGATTGGTGAGAATTGACGCAAGATCTCCAGCTCGTTCAAGCGCTGGTCCGGAAGTAACTCGAATATTTGCATCCATTTCTCTTCCAATAATATGCGCCATTGTGGTTTTCCCTAATCCCGGTGGTCCGTATAACAAAATATGTTCTAATGCTTCATTTCGTTTTTTTGCGGCATCTATGGCAATTCGTAACGTTTTTTTTATATGTTCTTGTCCTAAAAATTCATCCCATGTTTTTGCTCGCAAGCTATTGAACAGTGGTTCTTCTTCAGGAGCTTTTTTTGTCGCTGTGAGAGACGATGATTGATGTAGTGATTTCATATGAGTATACTAACTCTATATTACTTCTTCTTTCCAAGCAATCGTAACGCCTGTTTGAGACTTTCTTCAACGCTTTGTTGATGATCTATATGATGTGTAAGAACCTCTCTGATCTCATGTTTAGAAAATCCCATACTAATAAGCGCATCGGATACTTCTTTCGTCTTGCCGTTTTCCGAATTGGAAAGATCGAGATTCTCTACGCTTCCTAGTTTTGATTTGAGTTCAATGATGATCTTTTGGGCGTTTTTCTTTCCAATCCTCGGGATAGTCGAAAAGAAATCGACATTCGCGGTCGTTATCGCGGTTTGAATCTGTTCAACACCGTAGCCGACAATTGTAAGTGCGGTTTTTGGACCAATGCCTGGGACTGCAAGTAGAAGGGAAAAGAGATACTTTTCTTGATTCGTGGAAAAGCCATAAAGTTCTATCGCGTCTTGTTTCACAACTGTGACAATCTGCAGTGTATAGACTGATCCAGTCATTGCTCGAGTTTTCCATTGGTCTGCAACGAACACCTCATAGCCGACATCATGCACATCAAGAGTAATTGATGTTGGAGATATAGCAATGAGCGTTCCTTTGAGTTGCGCAATCATAAAAACGATTTTATATATGCGTGTGTAAGCGCGATCGCGATCGCGTCTGTGATATCATCAAGTTTTGGCAACGATGTTATCATCGGCAATATGGTTTTAACCATCCATTGAATTTGTTGTTTATCTGCTTTTCCTTCTCCGGTGATTATTTTTTTTACCTCTAATGGCGTATACGATGCAATAGGAAGATTGTGTTGCGCGCTTGCCAACAAAACAATTCCTCTCGCTTGCGCGACAGTTAACGCTGTTTTGGTGTTTTTTGCGAAATAGAGTTGCTCAATAGACAAGATATCTGGCGAGTATGTTTGAATTACTTTGGAGAACTTTTCATATATGGTGAGTAATCGAGTGGGTTCTGTATCTCGAGATGGCGTTATAATCGCGTCGCATGCGAGGAGAGAAAGATTCGTTTTTTCTTTATCAATAATTGCCCAGCCAAGAATTGCGATGCCCGGATCGACTCCTAAAATTCGCATACCTTTCTTATATCATATTTTCTTGTTTGGTATACTTTGGGTATGATTCGATTTTTTATCGTTGCTGGATTTGTCGGTGGCGTCATTATTTTTATAGCGTTTTTTTGGCCGAGAATAAGCGACTCTCCTCGTCCTGTTCTGCTTCAGGGTGTCTATGAGATGGTTGCGAAAACACCGTTTGGTACGACAGTGGAGAATGTTCTTGGCGTAAGCGATTCTTCAGATGTTACACCTTTCACGCTTGATGGAATTCGCGATGCATTATTCAATGCGGCGCAAGAGCGGATAAATACTGTGATTGTTACGCATGCGATTCGGGAGTTTCGACAGAGATTTGAGCAGTTGCCGGAGGATCAACAACAAACGATTGAGAAAGTTTTGCGCGATATTATTGGAGAACGCTCAATACATCAATCAACTACATCACCGACGCTTCAAAATGAATAAAGCTTACATATTTCTTTGGACTATCGTTTCTCCGTGATACAATGAGCGGTATGAATAGTGATCTAGAATCAAGAGTAGCGTCGCTTCTTGAAAAAATGCGGATCGATGAAAAACGGAAAAGAATTGTGGAGCTTCAAGAAGAAAGCGGCATGTCAGAGTTTTGGGTAGATCATGAGACGGCGGCAAAAAAAATGAAAGAACTTGCTTCGTTGCAAAAAGATGTTGAAGACGCGGAATTTTTTCAGTTGTTGTTGCAAGAAGGAAATGAGACGGAGGTTGAGCGATACTTGAAAAAATTTGAATTTGCCTTGTATCTTTCTGGTCCGTATGATCACGGAGACGCGTTATTGTCTCTTCACGCCGGACAAGGGGGAACAGAAGCCATGGATTGGACGGCAATGCTGTATCGTATGTATGCCCGATTTATTGAGCGGAAAGGATGGTCTGCGGAGGAAATTGATAAGACAATCGGAGAAGAAGCAGGTATAAAGAGCGTTACAATAGAAGTCTCTGGAAAATATGCATATGGATTTCTGAAAGCTGAAGCCGGCGTTCATCGACTCGTTCGTCAATCTCCATTTAACGCTGACAATCTTCGCCAAACATCATTTGCCATGGTTGAAGTGTTGCCCGTGATTGATCATGATGATCGGATCGTTATTAAGGATGAAGAATTGGAGTGGGAATTTTATCGAAGCGGAGGAAAAGGTGGCCAGAATGTGAATAAAGTCTCTACCGCGGTGCGTCTTCGACATATTCCAAGCGGAATTGTGGTGACAAGTCAGGCGGAGCGTTATCAAGGGGCGAATCGGGAATACGCGTTAAAACTTCTTCGAGCAAAACTGTGGGAACGAAAAGAGCAAGAACGATTGCAACAAGAAAAAGAATTAAAAGGAGCATATAAAACGCCAGGATGGGGAAATCAGATACGATCGTATGTTCTTCATCCATATCATTTGGTCAAAGATTTGCGAACAGATCACGAAACAGGAGACACCGATCGGATTCTTGATGGCGATATTGAAGATTTTATCCTTGCTTACTTGAAAACATTCATATAACCATTCATAATGAATATATGGATAGACATGTATCTTCGCATCATGCGCGTCATGCGAAAACACACGAGTACCATAAGATAGATCTTTCTGAGAATGATGAACCAAATATGCGAGATTTTTCGGAAGATACGAATAAGATAAATACAATCATGACAGGAGGAATATTTGTCGTTCTTATTGGTCTTGGGATAGGAACAGGGTATGTTTTGGCGAAGACAATTAATCAATCCCCAAGCGGAGTAAGCAAGGAGAGAGTGGTTACTCAAATGGAGGAAAGTAAAAAAGCGGTAGGTGTTGCTGATACAAAAGCATTTCCTGATTCCGCCACAGGCGTTTTAGAGGCTGGAGGATTAGATGGAGAAGGAACGCATAAACTTATTCGCGAGGGAGGTCCGTCGCAAACGGTCTATTTAATTTCTTCTATTGTTGATCTTGATCAATTTCTTGGAAAAGAAGTGACGGTATGGGGGCAAACTATGGCAGCAAAAAAAGCCGCGTGGCTTATGGATGTGGGCCGCGTTGAGCTTGAGGAATGATTCGATTTATTACTGTCTCCAAGCACTATCTTGGTCATCAGGCGTTAAAAGATATATCCGTTGATATAGAAAACGGAGAGTTTGTCTTTCTTATTGGTCCGTCTGGTGCTGGAAAAACGACAATTCTTCGTCTTATTATTCGAGATATTCTTCCATCGTCGGGAAGTATTCTGTTGGATGATATCGAGGTTCATCGAATACCCCATAAAAAAGTCCATCATTTGAGAAGACGCGTTGGTATGATTTTTCAGGATTTTAAGATTCTTCAAGATAGAACAGTGTTTGAAAATGTCGCCATCGTTTTGGAAATCCTTGGAAGGAAACCAAAAGATATAGAAAAAGAAGTAAAGGATGCGTTATCGCTTGTTGACATGGTTGACAAAATGCATAAATTTCCTGCGCAACTTTCCGCCGGAGAGTTACAGCGAACGAGTCTTGCCCGCGCTATTGTGATGGGGCCAAAAGTGATTCTTGCCGATGAGCCAACGGGAAATTTGGATTCTGAGAATGCGTGGAAAGTGTTAAGTATTTTGCAAGAAGTCAATAAGCTAGGAACAACAATTATCATGGCGACGCATAATATGGATTTCATAAAAGAATCAAACTATCGAGTTATTTCCATGAAAGATGGATCGATCATAAATGATGAAAAACCAAAAACAAAAAAATAATCACTATGAGATCTCTTAAAACCGCATGGAAACATATTCGACGATCGCCATATCAAGCGATTGTCTCTATGTTGACTCTTTTTATTACCTTGCTCCTGACGGGCATTTTTTCTCTTGCCACAGTGTCATCGATTTTTGTGCTTCAATACTTTGAAAGTAAGCCACAATTAACGGTGTTTTTTACTGATAAAGCAGGAGAACAAGAAGTGAATGTATTGAAAAAAACATTGGATCAAACTGGCAAAGTCGCGAGCATGAAATATGTTTCAAAAGAGGAAGCGTTGGTGTTGTATCGAGAGCAAAACAAAAATGATCCTTTGCTTTTAGAGATGGTCACGGCGGATATACTTCCCGCGTCTTTGGAGGTTACCGCGTTGCGGCCTGAGTTTTTAGCAGAATTAGAACCTCTTATCAAACGATCGGAAGGAGTTGAAGAAGTCGTGTTTCAGCGAGATATTGTTGAAAATTTGCTTCGATGGACTCGAGGCATTCGAATAATTCTTGGCGGACTTGTTGGGTTGCTTGTGGTTGACACAATTCTTGTGATTATGGTTGTGACAAGCATGAAAATAGCGTTGAAAAAAGAAGAAATAGAGATTTTTCGATTGGTGGGGGCGTCTCGTTGGTATATTCGTTCTCCGTTTATTATTGAGGGGGTGACGTATGGTGTGATGAGCGCCATTCTTGCGTGGTTGGTCATTACTGGTATCGTTCTTTGGTATAGAGAAAGCATTGCGGCGTTTTTCCAATCGATCCCCATATTTCAAATAGTATTAGGTAATCCAATGGATACACCATTTATCGCTTCATCTTTCGGATTTTTAGGTGTTCTTTCGTGTGTTGGGTTTATATTGGGATCACTAGGAAGTTTTTTTGCGGTAAACAGATTTTTGCGATAAATAGATTTCTTAAAGGATAACCAATTTTTCGCTTCATATGAAATATGTGGTTGCGTTCTTCATTTTTTTGTATTCTGTTGGTTATGTATTTGCTCAAACACCAACATTTACACCTTCAAACACGTTATTGCAACAAACAATAGAAGAATTACAAAAGAAAATTACGGAACTTCAAAATACAGAACTTTCGTTGTCAAAAGAATTAAAAATTATTGATTCACAGATTGCGATCGCTCAAGCGAGAGTTGAATCAACAAAAGTTGCGATTAAAAAATTAGAACAGGAGATTCAAGAGTTGGTTGGAGAAATTGATAGGCTCGAGCACGTTTTAACAAGGAGATCGGAACTTGTATTGCGGCGAATTCCAGAATCGTATAAAAGACGACAAATGCCATATGTGGAGGCGTTGTTGTTGAGCAAAGATTTTGGAGAATTTGTTCGGCGAGCGAAGTATATTTCAGTGGTTGAGCGAGAAGATGTGCAGCTCCTTGTGCAATTAAAAGCGACCCAAGATAATTTTTCCGAACGGAAAAATCTCAGAGAAACAAAGCGAAAGCAACAGGAACAACTACAAGCGCAACTTGAGAAAGAAACAAAAGAATTGGAAGTTCAAAAAAAATCGAAGCAAACATTATTGCAACAGACGAGAAATAGCGAAGCGGAGTATCAACGGCTTCTTGCGCAGGCATTGGCTGAGCAACAAGCGATAAATAAGGCGCTATTGGTTGGATCTCGGGTTGGTCCGGTGAAAAAAGGAGAACCAATTGCGTTGGTTGGAAATACAGGATATCCTGCGTGTTCAACTGGTCCACATCTCCATTTTGAAATACGAAAAAATAATGCGTGGGTTAATCCTGAAGATTATCTTGCTCCGAAGGAGGTGCGAGACGATCAACGCGGGGGGAGAAGCACAATTGGGCGAGGATCATGGGATTGGCCGCTTGAGGGAAATATTGTTTTGACGCAGCATTACGGCAAAACCCCGTATTCTTGGAGATATAAGTATTCCGGAGGTGTTCATACCGGAATTGACATGTATAGCACGACATCAGAGGTTGTTCGGGCGCCTGCGGATGGCACACTCTATTCTTCCGCTGAAAATTGTGGAGGATCGAGTATTATTAAAATAAAATATATTGATCATGGTGACGGTTTAATAAGTTTATATTTACACGTACAATGAGGCATATTGTTTTAATTATTTTTGTTTTTCTTTTTATAAACGTATTTCATGAACGAGTTGTTGCTAAAACTATCACATTTACGGTTGATAAAGTTTCGTTGCGGGCTGACGATGAAATGACGGTTACTGCATCTCATTCAGGATTTTCTTCAGATGAGTATATATACATTAAAGGAGCATTTTATAAAGAGGGATCATCAAATTATTTTGGATTGACAAAACAAGGAGAATCATGGATAAAAAATAGTGCATCGACTGTGAATCAACGAAAAGTTTTGACAGGAGAATGGGATGGAAAACTTATCATAAAGTCTGATCCATTAGACTCTGGATTTCAAGAATCTGGATCATATAAATTTAAAGTTGGTTTTTACACGATTTCTTCAAATGGAGAGCCATCAAGCGTTCGATGGTCAGACACTATTATTGATGTTTATTTAGAACGGCCGATTCCTACCAATACTCCGTTGCCACTGCCAACACTCACGCCAACACCATTACCAACATTAACACCGATTCCAAAACCAACAGAGAAACCTTCTCCGTCTCCAATACCGTTTTTATCTCCAACAATCCAAAAGACAATCTCTTCATCGTTTTCTTCATCTCCGAAGAGATCGCCAACATTATCGCCTTCTATTGAAGAAGAAAAGGGAGATGATGAGCAGTCTATTCTTGGGACACAAGAAGAAAAAAGAGAAGTAGCGCCATCTATTACTCCATCGATAAAGACTCAATCGTCTTCTCGAGTTACATATAAAAATGCGGCGATTGCGTTATCGTTTATCGGCGTTGGCACTGGTATTTTATCTGTTACATTGTACGGAAAGAAATTTCTTCAGCGATTTTCTAATCCCCATGAATCTTTTCCATAAGTAAGGGACGGAATCGTTCCGGGAGAATTGTTATTTATAGGAATAGAGAATAGCAAAGAGAATACTCCCGCGATCGTTGCTCCTATTTTGATTCCGGTAAAGGAACCTGGACCCGTGGCAAGATCAATACGAGTGATATCCGATGCCTTGACATGATGCTCTGTAAGCAACGCGTCGATTGTTGCAAGCGTCGATCGCTCTGTTTTTGTGTAAGTTTCTCCATCTTTGATGAGAGTGATTTTTGCGGTTTTTATTTTCGTCGTGTCAATTTGAAGAATAATCATATCGTTGAATCGTAATTGTTCGTTTTTGTTCATTAATTGGTTGGATTCGAATCTTGATCCGTTGTTTAGGGAGGATATGCTCCATATGATTTGCCCATTCTACAATAACAAACGCGTTCGTGTCGCGAAGAACTTCTTCAATGCCATCAACGATATCTCTATACGCGTCGACATGATAGAGGATTCCTCCAGATGGAATAGGGTATTGTTTCATCAAAAGAAATGACGGCGAAATGATTCGTTGGTGTATGCCAAGATGTTTTGCAAATCCTTGAACAAATGTCGTTTTTCCGCTTCCAAGATCTCCGTACAAACAAAGAATCGCTGGCGGAGTTACAGTATCTGCCAACGATGCAGCAATTCGTTGAGTTTCTTCGGCAGAATGCGTGATGAATACCTGATCCCTATCCATGTGATTGACGCTCCAATGAGATCAATTATAACATCGCGAAGTGTTCCCTCTCGTGTTGGTACAAATTGTTGGTGCAGTTCATCAGTCGCGGCGTACAATGTGACAATCATGAAAGTGTATACATGAATATTCCGTTCTCTTTCGTTCGTTCCATACTTAATCGCTCGTCTTATCAAGAGAAATAATACGCCATATTCGATGACATGAAGCGTTTTGAATACAAGAAAGTTTACGGTATATGATTCGGAGACAGAAACGCGTTGTTGAGAAGATAAGTAAAAGATGAATCCCATCCACGCCAAAACTGGAGCCAAAAATACAAGGAGTCGTTTCATGCGGTTCTGCAGTCAGCACATATGCCAAAGAATTCAAGAGAATGTCGTTGAATCGTAAATCCGGTTTCTTTCTTTATTCGTCGTTGCGTCTGTTCGTCAATGCAATCATGAATATCTTGAATTTTTCCGCAGGAGAGACAGACGATATGATGATGGTGTTCTTGTTCGAGTTCGTATCGAAATTTTCCTTCTTGCAATTCGATCCGTCGTATGATTCCAGCGTCGCAAAATGTTTCCAATGTTCGATAAATTGTTACCGTGTCGGGATGGAGCGTCGCAAGTTTTGTATGAGATTCAATATCTTGCGCACTGAGCGGCGTTTTTGACGTTTCAAAAATTGAAAGAATAGCTTTTCGTATCGGCGTTTCTCTAATCCCCGCGTCGTGAAAAATATTCTGTTGTTTCATAAATGCATTATACCATGCATGAATGATTCGTTTTTGCGAAACGATACATGTTTAGAGATGAGTATCTTCTTTTTATCTTCCTCATAGAGTTTTGTAGCGTGTTCATTGACGAAGTTAATATATTCATGATATATTAAAAGCCTATATAAATTACTTATGAATACAGATGAATTTCTTACTGTTAAAAAAGTCGATTCTGTTTTAGCAGTGAACCCTATTACAATATATGAATATATACGACTAAAGAAAATTCGCTCTATTAAAATAGAAAGATACTATCGAATACACCCCTTAACTTTGATAGGCTTTTAAAACAATAACGAGTGAAAAAACGCTATGAAAAAAATGCTTACTGTCGTTATTCCTGCGTTCAATGAAGCGGAAAATTTGCCGGTGTTATTTGATCGAATAGATAAGGCTCTTCAATCAGCGCATATTTCATATAGTATTATCCTTGTCGATGATCATTCAACAGATAATACAGTTCCTCTTGCTATTGACTTAGCAAAACAATATCCATTAACAGTTTTGAGAAAAAAGAAAGATCTTCCAAGAGGAAAAGCTACATCTTTACTTGCTGGAGCACAATACGCAAAAACAGATATCGTGGCGATGATTGACGCCGATTTGCAGTATCCGCCGGATGCGCTTCCACAGATGTATCAAAAAATAAAGAAAAGCGCCGATGTTGTCGTCGCAAATAGAACAGAACGTCACACATCGTTTATTAGAAGAATTGCAAGTAAGACATTCAAAGTAATTTTTGGGAAATTGCTTCATGGATTCGATTGCGATGTGCAATCAGGGCTTAAAATGTTTCGGAAAGAGATTATTGAACGAGTCAATATCGCTCCGACGAAGTGGATGTTAGATTTAGAGTTATTAATTGCTGCTGTTCATGGAGGATATTCAATAGACACGATTGATATTGTCTTTGAGTCTCGACATGCTGGAAAAACAAAAATCAATATTGTCTTCTCTAGTATCGAAATGGCTATTTCAGCTTTTCGTTTAAAATTGAAATCTCCAAAACCAATTCCGTTTCATCCAAAGATGATTGAAGAGAAAGGGCATGGTTTTCATTTCCAAGGGAAAGAATATGTCCATCATACAACGCTTCCCCATCATGAATCAGCGTTTTATCGAATAAGCCCAATTCAAGCATTTTTTATATTTTTACTCTTTGGTTTTTTTATTGGAGGATTGATGTTTAATCTTCAAATGACACTGATTATTTTTATTGGATTATTGACGACTGTTTATTTCCTTGATTTTCTTTTCAATCTTTTTCTTATTTATCGAAGTTTTGCAAAATCACCCGAAATTGTTATTAATGAAGAAGAGATTCGACGTATTCCTGATGAATATTGGCCAAGATATACAATTTTTTGTCCTCTATATAAAGAATGGAATGTGCTTCCTCAATTTATCAAAGCGATGAGTGCACTTGAATATCCTCATGATAAATTGCAAGTGATGCTCCTTCTTGAAGAAGATGACAAAGAAACCATTAAACATGCAAAGTTAATGAACCTTCCTAAGAATTTCAATATCGTGATTGTTCCTCATTCTTATCCTAAAACTAAGCCAAAAGCGATTAATTATGGATTGACAAAAGCAAATGGTGAATATGTTGTGATTTATGATGCAGAAGATATTCCCGATCCGCTTCAATTAAAGAAAGCTGTTTTGGCATTCAAAAAATTAAATAAGCGTGTGATTTGTATTCAAGCAAAGTTAAACTTTTACAATTCTCATCAAAACATACTAACCCGATTATTTACGGCAGAATATAGTTTATGGTTTGATCTTGTTCTCACCGGTCTTCAATCAATTCGCGCTCCAATTCCACTTGGTGGAACATCAAATCATTTTCGCGCGAAAGATTTGCGAATGTTGAAAGGTTGGGATTCATTTAATGTGACAGAAGACTGCGACTTAGGTATTCGTCTAGCGAAAAAAGGGTATTATACCGCAATGATAGAGTCAACAACCTATGAAGAAGCAAATAGCGAACTTAAAAATTGGTTTCATCAGCGAAGTCGATGGATCAAAGGGTATATTCAAACCTATTTTGTTCATATGCGAAAACCTTTTGATTTTGTAAATCGATGGTATGAGCCTCATGTGATTACCTTTCAATTGGTGGTTGGCGGGAAAATTCTTTCATTATTTATCAATCCATTGATGTGGCTTATGACAATTTTATACTTTTTACTTCGATCCGTAGTTGGTTCAGCGATTGAATCATTATATCTTGCACCAGTTTTTTATATGGCATTATTTTCCTTAGTTTTTGGAAACTTTTTGTATATGTATTATTACATGATTGGTTGTGCAAAGCGAGAGCAATATGAGCTTATTAAATATGCGTTTTTTGTTCCTGTTTATTGGCTTTTTATAAGTATCGCATCATGGATTTCTCTTTATCAGATACTCGTTAAACCACATTATTGGGCAAAAACAAAGCACGGATTGCATTTGAGAAGTAAAAAAGAATTCGTTCAAGTGAAAGAGTTTATTTCAGAATATTCTCTTGGAGAGAGTACAAAAAAAATAAAAATTATTCCCAATAAAAAAATTCTTCCTTCTTTATAAAATTTATTTCTCTTTTTCATGAAGAAATCTATATTATTTATAGGAAATTATGGTAATAGAAATATAGGAGATGATGCAATTTTATTTGTATTAAGTCTTAGATATAAAAAGAAGTTTCCTAATCATAAGCAATATGTTTTTTGCCAGAAATTACTTAGATGACATTTATGAATTTTCGTTAGCAACGCCTCTTAAATTAAATCTATATTCTTTCATAAAAATTTTTACTAGTAGATAGTATAGTTATTTGGGGTGGTGGGATTTTTAGTGCATATACAGGTCTTATAGCAAGATTTATTCCAATTTTTTCTATTTTAATAAAATTATTGGAAAAACAGTTATTTATGAATTTATAGGAGTATATCCTACTGCTAGTATTTTGGAACGATTCATTTTGTATATAACAATGATTTTTTCTGATAAAGTAGCATTGAGAGATTTATCATCATATTAATGTTTAAATCTTGTTAGAAAAATTTAGATGTGTCTTTTTATTAAAAGATCCAGCTTTCTATCTTACTCCTGTTAATAAAAAACGAGTTTTTGAAATTCTTAAAGAAGAGAAAATCAACTTTTCAACTAATTACTTGATAGGTTTTTCAATAAAAGGTTTGAACATTTAATACAAGACAATTCTTTAGAGAAGAATATTATACAAGCAATTGATTTTCTTAATAAAAAAAGATAGATGTTCTGATTATTCCTTTTTGTCATGGTAAATTACAAAATACGGAAAGAGATAATATCTTAGCAGAATATATTGTTAAAAATCTTAGATATAAAAAATATGTTCATGTTTTAAAAAACATTATCATCCGAGAGAAGTAATAGGAATAATGAGTTTATGTAATGTTTTTATTGGAATGAGGTTTCATTCTTTAGTTTTTGCTTATCTCTTAAAAATACCCTTGATTCCTATTCATTAGGAAAGAAAATGCGAAGATTTTGTTGAGGAATATGGTTATCAGAAATATGTTTTTGATTTAAAAACTGAAAGCAGTCATTCTCTTATAAATAAAATTTTATATTTAATTAAAAAAACTAATTCATAACCATGAATAGATTATAAATGTAATTAATTTAGTTAATTTAAAGATAGTTATAATACTTTCCTCTGTTGTAAGTTTTGTAACGAGTATATATTTATTTTAAATAAAGATTTTACATTGTATTATTATGATGCTATAGCGAGATTAAATATTGCAAGAAAGATAATTGATAATTTAATGCCAGGATTAGGACAAATTGGAACTTTATGGTTGCCTTTGCCTCATATATTGAATTTTCCATTTATATGGAATGATTAGATTTGGCATACGGGAATATCAGGAACGATGATATCAAATATCTCTTTTTTAATTTCAATAATGTTTTCTTATAAAATGACATATCTCTCATATAAAGACAAAATAGCATCTTCCTTATCTGCATTAGTTTTGCTTTTAAACATTAATATTTTATATATACAATCAGCACCAATGTCTGAGATGTTTTTTATTATGACTATTTTAGGAACTATGTATTATTTTATTAGTTGGATTTTTACAGATAAATTTTTATTCTTATTTTTTTGGTTTTTTTGTTTTTCTTTCAACATTAACTCGTTATGAAGGTTATTTTATTTTCTTAACATCTATTTTTTGTTTATTTTTATTTCAATAGTAAAAAAATTTACTTCTAATAAAGTAGAAGGGATGTTTGTGTTGTTTACCTTTCTTTCTGGAATAGGAATTTTTCCCTGGTCTGCATATCAGTTTCTCATTTTCAAAGATCCATTTTATTGGATGAAGGTTTACATGGGAAAAACGAACATCATTTCTCTTGAATATGAAAATAGACAGCATATTGAAGGATTTAATGAGAAAATTATTTTACCTTTGCATATTGCGTTTATTAAATATTTTAATGTAGTAGCTCAAATAAATGGAATATTATTTGTTTACATAATTATTATATTAGCAATTTGTAGCTTTATATATAAAAAGATTAAATTTCAATCAGAAGATAAGTTTGCTTGCTTTATTATTTCCAGTTAGTGTTTTTTTATTCATCGCATTTTCTCTTAAAGGAGTTTTTCCATTAAAAGCTCCAAATTTGAATTTGATCAGTATTTTTAATATCGACAATTATATGTTTAAAGAATATAACATTCGATATGGATTAAATGTATTCCATTTTTTTATTTTCCTTATAGGAATATTATCTGCATTAAGTATATATAATAAAATATTAATTTTATATTAATGTTTATTCAAATAATTGCTTCAAATACAAATCTACTTTATTTACAATGCAATCTTCCAAGATATCTTGATTTGATAAGATATTCAGAACTTCATTGGAAAAACAAACCATACGTAGAATGGTTTCAAGAGAATTATGATTCTGGATATATAATGATAAGTTCTTTGCAACATGAACCAGTTATGTTTTATATGAAGATTCCATATAAAACATATATCCATGAAGGAACTCAGCATTATTGGATTGAATCCATTAAAAATCCTCAAACATATGCAGATTGGATTTTTATGTATAAATCTTTTATTACGCAAGGAAGAAATGAGGACTCAACGACAAAATCGCTGAAAGATAATCGTAATGTACATATTTTTTGAAAAAAATATCAAGATAATGAAGTAGAAATTTACAAAAAATATAATTGAAATAAAAACTGAAGTTTTTATTTCAATTAAAAATTAATCCCAATATAAAAACTCTAATGATTCTTAAAATTCTCTTAAAATTCTTATTAGTCTTTAAAGATTTCTCTTAAAAATTTTTATTTTATACGATTAATTCAATGAATTAATTGACTATTTCAGTTTTTTTTGTTAGTATAATAGACTTATAGTTTTTTACTACAAACAATTTGAATTGATATGCTATATGCGTTTTCGTTCATTATACTCATTTTTTATTTCTAATAGTAGTATTTTTATTTTCTCTCTCTTATTTGCAAATTTCTGTAATTTTGTGTTTAACGCGTATTTAGGAAGAGTCCTTTCGTTTGAAGATTTTGGTCTGGTAACGCTTGTTGTGACGATATGGAATCTTATGAATATTCCTTTGGGTGCGTTGGCGACGACGGTGAATCATCGTGTGGCGTTTTTGCATACGAGAGAAGGCAATCAAGCTTCAAGCGGATTTATGCACCATCTCTTAAAAAGAACATTCATATTTGTAGGTATCTTTTCTTTTCTTTGGATTATATTTGTTCCATTCCTTTCCTATTTTTTTCATGTCTCGCCACTAGTTTTGTGGCATATTACTCCTGCGTTTTTCTTTGGATCGTTTTTGTTTTCTATTCGTGGTTATTTTGTCGGGGTTTCGGCATTCGGCATTGCAGGATTTTTTATCGCGCTTGAATCTTTAGTAAAGGTAATGTTGGGTATTATATTTAGCAATTCTCCTTTCTACACATATACTTACGTTGCAATTCCATTGAGCGTTAGCATTGCTCTTATTGCGTCTTTAATGTTTTTTTATCGAGTTTTGACAAGCAGGAAAAACGCTGTTGTATCATATCGATTTTCGAAAAGGTTGTTTTTTACATCTTTGATTTCCGGACTGTCAATCACGACATTTCTTTCGTTTGATGTAATGCTTGCAAAGCATTATTTAGATCCTGTTTCCGCCGGTCAATACGCGTTTTTGTCGTTGGTTGGAAAAATGATTTTCTTCTTTGGATCGTTGTTGAATGGGTTTGTGTTGACATATGTATCCCAAGATATTGCGAATGAGCGAGACCCCCAAAAGACATTTTATCGATTTCTTATGTTTGTTGTTCTTCTCTCTGTGTTTGCATTTTTAATCATTGGTTTACTTGGGCAATTTACGTTGCTATTATTGTTTGGCAATAAAGTTTTTGTTGTGTTGCCGTATCTTATCGAGTACGCGCTGGCGATTACACTTTATACAATTTCATCTTTTATTGTGTTATATCATATTGCAAGGAATCATTACTCTATTTCTTTCATTCCTTTCTTATCTTCTTTGGTTTTTGTTTTTGGTGTTTTATTTTTTCACAGCAATATCGCTTCTATTGTTAGGATATTGTTTCTTGTAAGCACAATGCATTTTTTTCTTGTTTCTCTGATTCATGTTCTTCAGCGAAATGGGCGATTTATTTTAAGAAATCTTGTTGATCTTTTAGATATTTTTTCTCCAAAAAAGAAAGAAGCGAAAGTAAAGAAAGGAAAGAAACGTATTTTGATTATGAATTGGCGAGATATGCGACATGTTTATGCCGGTGGAGCAGAGGTATATATTCATGAAGTAGCAAAGCGTTGGGTGAATGATGGACACGTTGTTACAATTTTTTGCGGCAATGACAGTATCTCTCCAAGAAATGAATATATTGATGGAATTGAGGTGATTCGTCGAGGGGGATTTTATTTTGTTTACCTTTGGGCATTTTTGTATTACCTGAAGAAATTTCGAGGAAGATATGATGTCATTATTGATTGTCATAACGGTGTTCCATTTTTCACACCATTGTATGCAAAAGAGCAGATTATCTGTCTTGTCCATCATGTGCATCAAGAAGTGTTTCGATCTCATTTATCTCCTCCGTTCGCATTACTTGCCAGGATTTTAGAAAATCGATGTATGCCATTGGTATACAAAGATATTCCATTTATTGCTGTTTCTCCTTCTACAAAAAAAGATATGACTCAATGGGGTATAACCGGAAAAGGAATAACAGTAATCCCGAGTGGAATAGATAGCGTAAAATATAGACCAGGAAAAAAATCAAAGTACCTATTAATTATTTATGTTGGACGGTTAAAGCGATACAAATCCCTTGATGTTTTTATTAAAACTGCGATACGTATTCATCGTCGATATTTATCAGCGAAATTTGTGATAGCTGGTGATGGAGACGATAAAAAAAGACTTTTGAGTCTCGTTCATCGATTGCGTGCCTCATCCTATATAGAGTTTCGAGGAAAGGTTTCAGAAGAAGAAAAAATTTCTTTGTATCAACGCGCGTGGGTATGTGTTCATCCCTCTCGTCTGGAGGGGTGGGGTATTACGACAATTGAGGCAAACGCGTGTGGTACTCCTGTTGTTGCTTCGAATGTACCTGGGCTTCGAGATTCTGTTGTTCATGGAAAGACAGGTGTCCTTGTTCCATATGGCGATATTGATGCATTTTCTAAAGCGATTTCTAAGCTTATTGCGAATAGGCAATATAGAAAAGACATGGAGCAATTATGTCTTGCATGGGCAAAACAATTTGATTGGGATAAAACAGCATCAGCATTCTTAAACTATATAGATGCTGTCATTTCTGAATCTTCTTCATGGAAGCAAGCAAGGAACGAACAAAGCACGACTATTTCTTTTTCAAAACGATCTCCAGCATTTTCTGAAGTAGAAGCAGTATGAAAATTAATATAACCATTTGTTTTTTTGGCATGTATAACAAACACTACGCTCGAACAAGCACTCTTCGTGAGGGGTTGCATCGCCTTGGAGCACATATCATTGAAATTCATGAGGAAATTCCTAATGAACGAATGGAGCTTCCTGAAGATTTTACGCTTTGGAAAACAGTTCATCGATTACAAAGAAAAACGTTTTCTCTTTTTCGTCTTCTTTTACAATCTTGGAAGATTTCAAAGTCTCATGCTGTTATTGTGTTACATCCTGGGCACGTAGAGCTTCCTTTTGCATGTCTTTTAACAAAGATATTTGGTAAGCAATTATTGTTTGATTCAAGCCTTTCTCTTTATGACACGATGTTTATTGGGAGAGGTATTGCTGATAAATCTTCATTCAAGGCTAGATTTGTGAAAAATGTTGAATCATTACTTCTTAAGCTTCCAAACAAAGTATTTGTTGATACTGATGGTATGAGAGAATTTCTTATCAAGGAACTTCGTGTGTCGCCAAAGAAATTGTTCACAGTTCCTCTTGGTGCAAACGATGCAATCTATTTTCCATTCAATGGAAAACGTTGTTCATCTGAGAAGATCGATGTCCTATTTTTTGGTTTATATAATCCAATGCATGGCGCTCTAGTTATCTTAGAAGCGGCCAAGATGTTACGAAATCAGAGAGATATTGTATTTACCATGCTTGGGGACGGATACTTAAAAGATGATTTGATCGCCTTTGCAAAAAAGGAAAAATTACAAAATATTCGTTTTGTTGGTTTTCTTCCTGAAGTTGAATTAGTAAAGCGTATTCAGAAGGCGGATGTTCTTCTTGGTGTATTTTCAAAAAGTCCGTTGTTTGAACGTGTTATTCCAAACAAAGTCTTTGCCGCGTTGGCTTGCAGAAAACCGCTTATTACCGCCGATAGACCGATAATTCGTTCTCTGTTTAGACATAATACAGATCTCCTTTTGTGTCCGACGGAAGATCCAACATCGCTTGCGAAAGCGATTCTTCGCTTGGCTCGATCGCCAAAAACAAGAGAACGATTGGCTCATGCTGGGTATAAACGGTATAAAGAAATTGGAACACCAGAGGCAATTGCTACACTATTTTTGGAGAAAGGATTGGGCATAAGCTTATGAAGCAATTGCGTATTGTTATTTCAAATTACGATGATATTAAAAATCCATATTATGCAGGTGGAGGTGCAACAGCAACCCATGAAATCGCGAAATTTCTTTCCAAGCGTCACGACGTGACGGTGGTAACAGGGAATTATAAAGGAGCAAAAGATGGAATATTTGATGGCGTTCGATATGTCCATATTGGGATGTCCTTTGGTGGACCGATTGTAAGTCAGGTCTCCTTTGCGCTTTGCTTTCTATGTGTTTTGAGGCGTTTATCTTTTGATGTTTGGTTTGAAAATTTTATACCACCATACTCCACAAGTTTTCTTCCATTATTTGCAAATAATCCTATTATTGGGGTAACAACCGTTTTAGATGCGGAATCATTTGCTTGTAAATATCATCTGCCATTTCACTATATTGAACGGTTTGGATTAAAACGGTATCGGTATATTATTGCTTTATCCTCAGCTCTGAAAACTAAAATTAAACACATAAACACGAATGCTGAGATCCGCGTTATTCCAGAGGGTGTACCATCCTGGTATTTTCATATTTCACCATCAGAACATCCATATGTGTGTTTTTTAGGAAGAATAGATGTATTCCAAAAAGGATTAGATGTGCTTATAGATGCTTGGAAGATTGTTGTTAAGAAATATTCTATGATTCGATTAAAAATTATTGGAGAAGGAACTCCCTATGATCGTCAAAAACTTGAACAGATGATAAATAAATTACAGTTGCAAAATTATGTAGAATTGATAGGAAGAAAGGAAGGAAATGAAAAGATAAGACTTCTTCAAAATGCGATGCTTGCCGTATTTCCATCTCGTTTTGAAACATTTGGAATAGCTGTCTTAGAAGCGTTTGCACTTGGGAAACCAGTCATATGTTCTGACATTAAAGGATTTTCTTGGATAGATAAATCGGTATGTAAAAAAGTTTCTGTTGATAATATAGATTATCTTGCGCAAGCAATGATATTGCTTCTTCGAGATGCTTCATTGAGAAAACTATATAGTGAGAAAGGAAGAGAGTTTGTAAAATCTTTTACGTGGAATCGTGTTGCTAAAGAGTATGAGCAATTCGCGATAGATGTTTATGAAAAGAGTATATGAATAGACGATGGTCTGTCTCTATTGGTATACCTGCCTATAATGAAGAAGCGAATATTCAATTGTTGCTTCATTCTTTATTGCGGCAAAAACAACATCATGTCATGATTCGTGAGATTCTTGTTGTTTCGGATGGTTCCACTGATGAAACAGTAGCGAAGGCGAAATCTGTGAAAGACACGAGAATTTATGTAATTGATCGGAAAGATCGATATGGGATGAATGTAACGCAGAATGAGATTGTTTCTCGCGCGAAAGGAGATGCGCTTATTCTTGTAAATGCTGATGTGCTTCCTGCCGATGATGATTTTTTGGACCGAATTGTTAATCCTTTGATGCATGATCAATCCATCGGTATTGTCGGAGGAGATCCTTTGCCGATGCCGCCAAAGAATAGCATCGAATGGTCGCTGTCGGAAAATCACAAATGGAAACAAACATTTTTCCGTCATGTTAATGGTGGTGAAACGATTTATCTTTGCCATGGACGGGTTCGCGCATTTTCAAAAAAAATGTATAGAAATATTGTATGGCCAAATTATTGTCCAGAGGACGCGTATTCATTTCTTAGATGCTACGAATTAGGATTGCGATTTGTGTTTGTCGAATCAGCTCGGGTATATTTTCGATCTCCGCAAACCATCGAGGAGCATGCAAGGCAAAGCTTGCGATTTATTCAGGGAAGAGATGCATTGATTCGATATTTTTCTAAAGATAGCATTTCCAATGTGTATCATATCCAGCCGATGATTTTCTTTCAGTTTTTGTTTTTCTATGCGTTCAAAAAACCAATAGCGTTTATGTCTTACTTCATAATTATGATCTTCGTTTGGATAGCGTATAGGAGAGAGGTGGACATTCATCAGTGGGATATTTCTGTAACAACAAAAAAAGTGTTATGAAAACAATGAATATACTTATACCAAATGCAACGAGTCCAAAGAATACAGGAAATCAAGCGATTTTATCTGTGGTGATAACGCTTTTATATCAAGCATTTCCGAAATGCGATATCGTTCTTCATGGATTTGATCCGCATCTTCAAAAGGATAAAGTGAAAATTGTCAGACATTCATTATATAGTTGGGTTGTGTTTTTTGACACAAGATTTTTTTCAAGAATACGCAGAATGATGATGTTGGCGCTTGGCTTGATTGGCTTCCCGTGGATTCCGAGAGAACTTTCAGACATATTGAAAGATTACAAGAACGCTGATCTTATCGTATTGGATCCTGGAGGGTATTTGACAACCCATTCTGGTATAACGCAGACACTAAACTTTTTCATGCAACTATTGCCTATATGGTATGGTCTTCAATTAAAAAAGACAATTATTCAATCTCCTTGTACATTTGGAACATTTGCGTATTCATGGCAAGAATCGATTGCATCTTATCTATTCCGTCGAATTCATCGAGTATTTACGAGAGAGGACATTTCATTTGGCGCTCTTCAAGCAAAAGGAGCGCTTGTTGAGCGAAGTTGCGATGTCATATTTTTTATTCGAAGAAAAACAAATCGTTCTCATTTATTGAGAATGAACAAAACACTTGGAATCGTGTTGCGTCAGTGGTTCAATTCTTCCGTTCAGCAAGAGAGAGAACAGAGAATTATTGATGCTATTGTTCGTTTTTGTGAGAACTATGGATACAGCGTCGTACCAATTGTTCATTGCGATGGGATAGAATATGGAGATATTGATCGCTTGGCGACAGAACGGGTTGTACATGCCTTGGGAGGTTATGGCATTCATACACATCCAATGCATATTGTGAATGATTATACCGACGCGAGACAATGGTATGGAAAGGTATCCTTACTTTTCAGCATGCGTCTTCACGCAGGATTACTGGCATTAATGGAAGGAACGCCGGCGATTGTAATGAGCAACGAGATAAAAACAAAAGGAATCTTTCACATGTTAGGAATCCCAGAGATGGCGATTTCTTTGGATAGCGAAGATATATATGAAAAACTTGCGCATAGTATTGCTCACAAGCAAAGTATTCAAAGAAAAATAGATAGAAAGATAAAAGAACTTCAGTTGTTTCGACAAACATTTATTTATAGCGTGAGAAACCTTGTAGATGAATCAATTAAAAAGGAGATAAAAAAATGAATATTCGTGGAAGTATTTCAGCGTTGTTTCTCGTTATCTTTTCTTTATTTTGTTTTGGGGTATTGTTTCTCTCTGTAAGAGGACATTATGGAAATCCCATGGCAGAGGAATTGAATACGAGATATTGGAAAGAAGATGGACCACTAGAGCTTTCTCCTGAAAGAGGGAGGTTTGCCCTTGTGTATTCTTTAGTGGAAGATCAATCATTTGTATTTTCTTTGCCGATTGCACGATTTACAACGCCTGATCTTGGATATGCGAACGGAAAGTATGTTTCTCTTTTTGCTCCTGGCGTGTCTTTTTTAGTTATTCCAGGCTATCTCATTGGGAAATTTTTTGGTAGTTCACAGGTTGGCACCTTCCTTCCTATATCATTGTTCGCTGTTTTAAATGGTGTTTTGATTATAAAGATTGCAAATATTCTAAGTGCTCATCGTTCTGCAGCTATCATGGCGGGGATTATTTTCCTTTTTGCGACACCAGCGTATGCATATGGGGTAACACTTTACCAGCATCATATTTCAACATTTCTCATATTATCGAGTTTTTATTTGCTTTTTCGATATCGATCTCTTTGGGTTCTTCCCATTGTATGGATTCTGATTGCATGCTCTATTCCTATTGATTATCCAAATCTATTTTTTATGATGCCTCTTGGCATATATGCGTTGTTACGAAGTTTTTCTTTAAGAACACAAAAGGAACAGTATGTTTTTCAAATTAAATTTGGTGGATTATTTTCATTGATATCAATAGCGCTTCCTATGATATTCTTTTTCTGGTTTAATGCAGTGTCTTATGGTAATCCTTTTCAATTGTCTGGAACGCTTCCTACAGTGAAAGCTATTGACGAAGAGGGAAATCCAACATTTCCTCAAGATGCAGGAACACAAAAAAATGAAGCATTTTTTACTGATCCAACAAAACAAAAAAAATCAGCTGTTGGATTCTTTAAAACGCGAAATATGATTCAAGGATTATATATACATTTTGCTAGTCCAGATAGAGGAATTATCTATTACGCTCCAATTGTCTTTCTTGGAGTATTTTCTTTTCCGTTTCTTTATCGGAAGCATTCTTCATTTGCGCAAGTGATGATTGGCATCATTGGTATGAATATCTTGTTATATTCTATGTGGGGAGATCCGTGGGGAGGATGGGCTTTTGGATCGCGATATCTGATTCCTTCATATGCGTTGTTATCTGTGGGAATCGCAGTAGTTTTGTCAGTGTACGCAAGGAACTTCGCGATTCTTTCTCTTGTTTTCGTTTTGTTTTGTTATAGCGTTGGCGTAAACACTTTGGGTGCGATCACATCGAATCAAAATCCGCCAAAAGTAGAAGTTTTGAGTCTTGAAGCGTTGACAGGAACGGAGCAAAAATATACCTACGAACGAAATTGGAATTTTCTTCAAGCAGGTGGCATAAAGTCATTTGTTTATACCACATGGCTTCGTTCTTCGATTGATCCCGTCTCATATTATTGGGCTCTTGTGTCAGCAATTATTGGTGTTGGAAGCATGGTTCTTATCACAGTATTCTTTTTAGGGAAGAAAAGAGGCGCCGTATGATCTCGTTTTCATTTCGTTCGTTCAGTATAGCGATTCGCATACCAAAGCATATCGTGTCGACTGTTCATCAAATAATAACCAAGAAGGTTTTGTCAGGCATTATACTAATACTAGTTTTGATTTCTTGTTGCGCGTTTTATTACTTTTTAATCGACGGCACGGCATTGGCATATAACGACGCGCGATCGCATCTGAATATTGGACGACGAGTAGTTGAAGGGTTAAGCACAGGTCTTGCGCAATTGGGAAGCGTGTGGTTACCATTGCCGCATCTTCTTATGGTTCCAACGATTTGGGTTGATATATTCTGGCGGACAGGGTTTTCTGGCGCTATTCAATCAATGCTTGCATTTCTCTTCTCTGGAGTGATTTTATATAAATTTTTGGAATTGTTGCGCGTTTGCATGATGGGAAGATTTGTTGCTCTCGCAATCTTTATTTTGAATTTAAATATTCTGTACATGCAGTCTGTCGCAATGACAGAATTATTGCTGATCGCGACGATGACCGCAGGTGTATATTACCTAGTGAAATGGTACCAGTCAGATTGGGTGACAGATCTTATTAAATCTGCATTTTTTATCATGTTGTCAACACTCATTCGGTACGATGGATGGTTTCTTTTGATTGTTGCTGGAGGACTCGTATTCTTTCGCGCGTTTTTTGAAAAAGGAAAAAAACACATGGAAGGTTCAATGATTCTTTTTTCTACAATGGCTGGCGTAGGGATTGTATTGTGGTTTTTATGGAATTTATTAATTTTTGGCGATCCGTTGTACTTTGCATTTGGTCCGTTTTCCGCGAAAGCGCAGCAAGATCAACTTGAGGCAGCTGGTGTATTGGCGACAAAACATGACTTATGGTTTTCATTAATGGTATATCTTCACGCGGTGATGTATAACTCCAACGCATTTTTAACGCTGTTGGGAGCATTTGGAGTTCTCGTATTCATATTTGACCGATCGATTCGTTTTTCTGTGAGAATCGCGTCTCTCGGATTGCTCGCGCCATTTGCATTTAATGTGTTAGCGTTATATTTTGGCCATTCTGTTTTATTTGTTCAAGGATTATCTGGAGACACATGGTTTAATGTTCGATATGGGTTGATGCTTGCTCCGGCGATTGCAATATTTATTGGGTACATAACGCATCGTTTTTCTCGTGTTCGACTCCTTATTCTTGGACTATGTTTTTTTGTCATACTGTTTTCATTTTTAAGTTTTGACGCGGTAACTATCGACGATGCGCTCATTGGATCAAGCGGAAAAAATGTCTCCGAAGTCAGCGGTTGGTTAAAAGAGCATGTTCCCGGTAAGAAAGGGTATGTTTTAATTTCTGCAGCGTCTCATGATGCCATCATTTTTTCATCAGGACTTCCAATGTCTCGGTTTATTCACGAGGGAACAGGATCGTATTGGAAGAACGCTACCATCGCCCCAGATCGATGGGCTCGATGGATTGTGATGAGAACGAATGATGTAAATGATTTGACATTCAAGGCAATGAGTCAGACGACAGGATTTGCCGCGTATGAGAAAGTGCAAAGTTTTCCTTTCGCAGATATTTATGAATTAAAACCAGAATATCTACGTCAATTGCAGTATTTCCATCATCCATAATAAAAGGGGGTTGTTATGTACGACGCGTTGCATGACATATTAAAAAAACAACAAGAACCTATTGATGTGATTCTTGTTGGATTGGGGTTTATGGGGTTTGGGATTTTTTCTGTTTCAAAGCATCAGGAAGGAATCCGTATTCCGCTGATTATTTCCAGAAGACCAGATCAAACAATTCAGCAGCTTTCTAAAGAAGGATTTCTTGTTCGTCGTGAAGATAATCCATCGGCAATACGAGATTGGACAAATCGAGGATACACATCGGTTACTGATAATCTTGATCTTATTGCATTGTATGAAAACGCGATTGTTTTAGAGGCAACAGGGACAATTCTTTACGGCGCGGAGGTTGCTTTGCGAACTATTGAAGCGAGAAAGCATCTTGTGACGATGAATCCGGAATTGCAGGTAACGCTTGGATCAGCACTTCTTAAAAAAGCCAAAGAAAAAGGAGTATGTGTTACGGATGTGGTTGGTGATCAGCCCGGGAGTTTGGCCCTATTGATAACGCACGCAACATTCATGGGGTTTTTTCCAAAGCTTGCTGGGAATATGAAGCGCTATCTTGATAGACACGCGACACAGGAGAAGATGAAAGCGTGGGCAGACGATAAAGGATTGGCTGTGCGTCAAACCGTGTCATTTACCGACGGGACAAAGCAATCAATAGAGATGACGCTTGTTGCGAATTATTTTGGCATGGATATTTTGCAATTTGGCATGAAAGGTCCCCAGATTGAGCATATTCAAGAAGCGTTAACGAGTTTCCCTTGGGAAGATATTCCTGATTATGGCGTTGTTGATTATGTCATTGGAAAATCGCTTTTCCCCGGCGTATTTGTTGTCGCGGAACATACTGATCCGCATCAGAAGAAATATCTTCGCTATCTAAATTTGGGAGAAGGACCTCGATATGTGTTGTTTGAAGCGTATCATTTATGCCATCTTGAAGTATGGGGAACGATTGCAAAATTAGCATTATTTCAAAAAGAAACAATCAATAATACAATAACTCCGAGAACAACAACAATTGCCGTAGCAAAATTTGATTTAAAGGAAGGAACAGTGCTTGACGGTATTGGCGGCGATACTGTTTACGGAAATATAGATAGAATAGATTCAGCTCAGGGGTATCTTCCTATTGGTCTTGCCGAGGGAACCAGAGTGAAGCGATCAATTCATCAAGATCAGCCAATACGACTAGAAGATGTTGAACTTCCAGATACAATAGCGACAAAACTGTGGAAACAATAACTCGGTATCAAACGATTGAAGAAGCATCAAAAAATCCCCTTGCGGTGATCCTTCCATCAGGGAAGATAATTTTCGCTATGCCATTTCAAAAGGGTAATCGCGCATGGTGTGTCCGATTTTCTTCTTCAGAGGTAGGAATTATTCGATTATCAAATGGAAAAACATATCGTGTTGTTCCATATAAAGGGAAGAACAAGTTGTTTTTTCATGGACCAATAAAAGTATCAGGAAGACATCTTATCCACGATGATAACACGCCATTTTTCTATCTTGCTGATACATGGTGGTATGGCATGACGAATCGAGCGTCTCGAATCGATCTTAAAACTTTATTAAAAGATAGAAAGAAGAAAGGGTTTACAGCTGTTCAATGCATCGTTGGCGTTCCTCCTGAAATTCCCTTTTTCTCTCACGAGGCAGAAAACGATGGCGGTCATCCATTTACAAAAACGTTTGCGATCAATCCTTCCTATTTTGATGAAGTTGACAACAGGATTCAAATGATTATTGAGTATGGAATGGTGCCGTGCATATTTGGCGGATGGGGTCATCATATAGATGTGATTGGGGTACGAAGGGTAATTCGTTTGTGGAAAGAAATTATAGCAAGATATGCGTCATATCCTGTGATGTTTTGTTTGGCAGGAGAAGTAGATATATTTTGGCATATGTCTCGATGGAAAGATCTCTTCTCTTCTTTTTTGCTTAGAAAACGTATAGCCCAATGGAGTCGCGTGGGGCAATGGATTAAGGATCATGATCCTTACGGTAGAATACTCATGGTCCATCCGCATAAGAGGATGCGAGCGTTTGTATTATTTCATTATCCTTCATGGCTTGATATCGATAGTATTCAGTCAGGGCATAGCGAAGATGGAAGATTGTTTATGATATCCGCGTTGCGGGAAGCGCAGCGCGAAGGCGTACCAATCATTAATCTTGAACCATGGTATGAAGGGATACGAAGTAATTTTGGCGAAAAGCATCAGAAGGAAGCGATTGACATTTCTCTTCGTTATGGCGCGTGCGGGCACGCGTATGGTGCGCACGGCGTATGGCAGATGGCGAATGAGGATAATTTTATGGGTCATTGGGGAAAGTCTGATTGGAAAACAGCATATAAATTTCCAGGAAGCGCGTTGATAGGAAAAATTATTCGCGAACGATATAATCAAAGCAATGAATAGACAACGAATTGTCTTTTTTCTTTTTTGTTTCTTTCGCCGCTTCATCATTGTGATATGCCTCATGGGGTTCGCTTTTTTTCCTGATGGTATTCATGCAAAAGGATTAGATGGTGAGTCATTGACTGGGTGGTGGAAGATTCGCTCTATTGATACGATGAAATTTTCTCGAGATGTCGCGCAAGAGAAGCGAAATGACAAGTCGTTTGATGAAATTATCAAGCGTCAAGTTTTATTGGCGAAAGATATTGGCGCGACGCATATCGCTATTGCGACACCCTATGATAATGAATTTATTCCATTTATGAAACGATGGGTTCACTATGCAAGAGCGGAAAAATTAAATATTTGGTTTCGAGGTAATTTCTCTGGATGGGAAGAATGGTTTGGATACAAAAAAATGACACGAGAAGAACATAAGAAACAATTGAAAGAATTTATTTTGAATAATTCTCTATTATTTGAAGATGGCGATCTTTTTACTTCTTGTCCAGAATGTGAAAATGGCGGTCCAGGCGATCCGCGAATGACGGGAGATGTCGAGGGATTTAAACGATTCTTACTGGAGGAATATGCGATCGCGAAAGAATCGTTTGACCGAATAAATAAACGCGTCCAAGCAAATCTATACTCTATGAATGGCGATGTCGCGTTTCTGATCATGGACGAGGAGATGACGAGCGCTCTTGATGGGGTTGTCACGATTGATCATTATGTAAAAACGCCAGAAAAAATGAGACAAGATTTAAAACGGTACGCAGACCGAAGCAAGGGGAAAATCATGATAGGAGAATTTGGGTTGCCAATTCCTGATATTCATGGAAAACTTTCAGAAGAAGCTCAAGCAAGTCTTCTCCGAGAATTTCTTGAAGTATTTGTCGAACATCTAGATGTTATTGGGGTAAATTATTGGGTAAGCACTGGGGGTTCAACAGAGCTTATAACAATCGATGGGAAAAGAAAAAAAGGAATATCGGTTCTTGAGGAATTTTATCGACCGAAACAAGCGTTTGGAATCGTTCGAGATGAACTTGGCAAACCTCTTAGTGAGATATTTATTGAGACGCGATATAGAAATATCGTCACAGATGCAACTGGGTTGTTTCGATTGCCCTTGATGTATAACGGAGAAGTAGCGACAGTTTCGAGTCCATATGTTCATACGACTGATATTCAGTTGTCTGAAGGGAAGAATATGATTACCCTTCCTTACTTGCATGAAACATTTATATTTAAGGTCATGAAATTTTTAAAAACGCGTTTCCCTTTCTTCTTTTTTCTTTTCTATGCACCTATAGAACATACATAGTTTTTCTTAATTTGATACAGAAAGTGTTTAATTAACGATCGATATAGAGAAGTATATATGAAGAATATTACTATTTTTTTGTAATCATCAATAATATATTATTATTTATAATGTTAAATTTTATGCTGTATCTGCAATAAATAATAAATATTTTAAAAAATAGGTATTTAAGAAAAAAACGAGTACTGAATTTGACAAAAATAATTCTTCTCTATATAATACCCCTATTAAAAAAATATAGGATGAAAAAACTCTTTTTTCTTTCACTATTCTTTTTTGTTTCGTTGTCTTTTTTTATTGTTTTCGCTGCGACACCCGATGGCTTGGGTCCATGGGCTGACGAGGTTATCTCCTATTCACAAGGATTAATGAAGAATGGCAATCCAGTGCCGGCAATACGAAGCAATCCTTCTTCCGCGCTTGGTCCGGCGGAAAATAGTAATGTCGATGGATATTTCTTTTCCCTTGGGTTTGGCGGGAATATCGTACTTCGTTTTGATAATGGCGTTCGTGATGGGGTGATTGTTGTTGAATCTACTTGGCCAAATTATCCAGAGGAGCGTGCAAGAATAGAAGTATCTCAAGATGGTGTCAATTGGGTTCTCGCTGGAACAGTTGTCCAAGATGGACAAGTCGATATGCCAAGCGGATTCTCATGTGTAAACTATGTCAGAATAACAGATATCAGCGATCCGACGATTTTTACCGATGACATTGCCGATGGATATGATGTTGATGGCGTGAGAGCGGTTAACGCCGAACCATGTAATGAGGGTAATACTGGCGGACCGACGCCAACAATAACGCCAACACCGCTGATGTCTCCATCTTCGTTGCCAACACCGATGCCGACATCTCAATCACAATCTTCTTCAGGATCAAATGGTGGCGGATCGAATACGAATCCAACAGCGCAACAGTGTCCTGCGGGAAAACCAGCAAAGCCATCGATTACGTCGATTACTCGAACGAGTCCAACGACGGTTAGTTTATCGTGGACAGAAGTTGCTCCGGTAACAACATATGCGATATCCTATGGATTATCTTCTGGGAGTTATCAATTTGGCGTTCCTTCTACGGGAAATATCACATCGTTTGTCATAGGAGGTTTGGATCCCAACGCGACATATTATTTTCAAGTTCGCGGAATCAATGATTGCATGCCGGGAGATCCTTCTGACGAGCGATCTGTTGGAAATGGCGGTCAAGTGTTAGGAGTGTCTACTTCGATTGGCGGAGGACAGGTGTTGGGTGTTTCTACAGATGTTTTGGGCGCGACGGGTCGATTAGACCAATACAGTGCCATAGCGATGTCTTTATTAATGGGAACGATCTTCTATGGCATATATCATAAATTTTCGCGATAAGATTATTCGTCTTTTTGTCTTTCTGGTTCCAGCAGTTCTTTTTTATACTTCTTATCGGGTTGCAACGACAATTCGCGATCAACAGTTTTATGTGCCTATGAACGCTTCATTCGTAGTCGATCTTGTGGATCAGCACGAGAGGAAAAGCACAACAAAACAACCGCCAACAAGCATCTATATTCCAAAAATTAATAAACAGCATGTTATTCAAGCAGCAATTGTTAAAGATAACGCGTGGCAACTGTTTGATACTAGCGTTGCGTGGCTTTCTACATCCGCGGTTCCCGGCGAAGGGAATGTGATTTTGTATGCGCATAACTGGAAAAATTTGTGGGGCGATCTCCATAAACTTGTCCCCGGCGATGCAATTGAATTGCATCAAGGAGAGAGAAGTCATTTGTATACAGTAATTGAATCAAAAACGGTATCAAAACATGATGTGGAGGCTATCTTTTCTGAGGATAATCGATTAACATTGTATACCTGCGAAGGCGCATTTGATCAAAAACGTCGTGTTGTGTACGCTATTCCTCAACAATAATCTTCTTCCCTCTAGAATTACTCATTGATCCTATTTTATGATGGAAGAGTATGAGTCTTCTTTCGTTGGTAAAGCATTTGTTTATCCCTCATCACGGCAATAATCATAGGGCAAAGGCGTTGCACATCGATGTCTTGATGCTGTATTTATTGGCATTTCTTGTCATAAATATTGGTCTTCGGATGATGACACAATGGTTTCCTGATGTGTTGGGATACGCGACAAATATTCAAGTCCAGGAATTATTAAGAAAAACTAATGAAAAACGGATAGAGGCTGGATTGTCTCCCCTTCGTCTTGATCAGCAATTGTCTCAAGCGGCTGCGAAAAAAGCAGAAGATATGTTTGCAAAAAATTACTGGGCACATGTGTCTCCTGATGGAAAGACGCCGTGGGATTTTATTGTTGCTTCTGGGTATAAATATACCGTCGCAGGTGAAAATTTGGCGAAGAATTTTCAGGATAGCACCGGCGTTGTCAACGCATGGATGGCGTCTTCGAGTCATCGGGATAATATCCTTAAAAAGGGATACAAAGATGTTGGATTCGCTGTTGTGAATGGAAAACTTCAAGGAGAAGAAACAACACTTGTGGTGCAAATGTTTGGCGCTCGTCCGTCCGCTCGTCCGGTAAGTCAAGCGGTAGATGAGCCGACAGAAGAATCTACTGCATCTGAATCGATGATTGCTGATGCTGGATCGCCGACAAATTCTGTTGAAGTTCCGCAAGTTGCGGCGTCTATCAATGAGATTCCGTTTCCATCCGTTATCTCTATGCCACAGGTTGATGTTGTAAAAGTGCGTCGAGATATCACGATGATGTTCGGAGGCATGTTTCTTGGCGTGTTGTTGTTGGATATATGGATTATGGCAAAGAAGAAGAAAGTTCGAGCTGTTGGATCGACCTTCGCCCATGGATTATTTTTCTTGGCAATCTTGATCGCAAGCAATATGATTATTCATGGAAGCGTCTTATGAAGCATCATAATAAAAACATTATTCATCATACATATCTTCATCCACTTGTTCTTTGTATTATTTTTGGATTTACGATTCTTGCAATTTCTCTTTTTCAGGGGAAACCAGATCTCCAGTTCCTTGTAGGATTTATCGCCGCGATGTCGTATATTTTGTGGGGGATTGTCTATCACTATATTGAAGGTGATTTATATGTCAAGGTTATGATAGAATACGTGTTGATTGCCGGGATTGGATTGGCGATATTATATACTGTCCTCTTTATTTAATCGCATATATGAAAGGTGTTATTTTAGCAGGAGGATTAGCGACAAGGCTTCGACCATTGACGCTTGTCACGAATAAACACTTGCTTCCCATTTACAATAAACCGATGATTTACTATTCGCTCGAAGCGATGGTGAAATCTGGCATTAAAGAAGTTTTGATTACATCGTCTCCTGAGGCTGTTGGTCAGTTTGCCGGGCTTTTGAAAGGGGGAGAAGATTTTGGATTGACGCTCTATTACGCTATTCAAAAGAATCCAAAAGGCGGAATCGCCGATGCGATTTCTTTAGCGAGAGATTTTGCCAATAATGAGAAAATTCTTGTGCTTCTCGGCGACAATATTTTTTCGTACGATCTTCGTCCATCGGTAGACCGATTTGAATCTCGAGAGGAAGGCGCGGTTATTTTTGGTGTTCATAAAGACACTGAGTCACGGCAATATGGCGTCATAGAGATTGATGAGTCAGGAAAAGTGATTTCTATTGAGGAGAAGCCTGAGTATCCAAAATCTGATATCGCGCAAACAGGCATTTATATGTACGATCATCATGTGTTTGCATATATTCAACAGTTAACACCGTCTCAGCGAGGAGAATTAGAAGTTACAGACTTAAATAACATTTACAAAAACAAAGGAAACTTGTATTGTGAAATTATTGACTGGTGGGTTGACGCTGGAACATCGTATGATGAATTGCTTCGCGCGAATAATGAAGTCGCGCAGATGGTAAAAGAGGGAAAGTTGTGAAACTCTTCGTCACGGGGGGCGCTGGATTTATCGGCGCCAATTTTGTTCTCTACTGGCTCCGGCATTATCCGGAAGATACGGTCGTAACATTTGACGCGCTGACATACGCAGGAAACTTAGAAAATCTCCAAGAAGTAAAGAATAACCCTTGTGATGTGTTCATTAAGGGGGATATTTGCGATAAAAACGCGGTTCGAAGTGCGATGGATGGATGCGATGTGGTTGTGCATTTTGCCGCGGAAAGCCATGTGGATCGTTCTATCCTTGATCCTTCTCCGTTTGTTCGCACAAATATTGTTGGAACGCATGTGTTGCTCGAGGTAGCTCGAGAAAGGAAAATTCAACGATTCCACCATGTGTCCACCGATGAAGTCTTTGGATCGTTGGATCTTTCTGAAAAGCAAATATTTTCCGAGCAGACGCCGTATAGACCGAGGAGTCCGTATTCCGCGACGAAAGCGGCGTCAGATCATCTTGTTCGAGCGTATTTTTATACCTATAGATTGCCGATAACGATCACAAATTGTTCCAACAATTATGGTCCGTTTCAGTTTCCAGAGAAGCTTATTCCGCTAGCGATTACGAATCTCATGGAAGGGAAAAAGGTTCCTATTTACGGCGATGGGTTATATGTGCGAGATTGGTTGTATGTGGAAGATCATTGTCGGGCAATAGATATGGTATTGCGTCATGGGAAAATCGGAGAAACCTATTGTATCGGCGGATTAACAGAAGATATCAATAATCTTTCTATTGTCAAAAAAATTCTTGCGTACATGGGAAAAGATGAGTCATATATAGAATTTGTGAAAGATCGTCCAGGACACGATCGGCGATATGCGATTGATTGGTCAAAAATACGAAACGAATTAGGCTGGGAACCATTGCATGATTTTGATACATGGTTGAAGGAGACTATTCGTTGGTATCAAGAGCATCAAGAGTGGTGGCAGCGGGTGAAAAGCGGTGCATATCGATCCTATTATGAACAGCAATATGGAAAGAGTCTATGAAGATTATAGGTACAGGATTGTCAGGATTGGTTGGTTCATATGTTGTTCAATTTCTCTCTCCTTCTTTTACTTTTGAAAATTTGAGTTTAGAAACAGGCGTTGATATCACAAATCGTCACGATATTCAATGGCATATTGCTTCATCGGACGCATCGTGGGTATTTCATTTTGCGGCAAAAACAAATGTTGATGAAGCGGAACAAGAGATCGATCTTGGCGAGGAGAGCTCAACATGGAAAGTGAATGTTTTGGGAACAAGACATATCGTTGAAGCATGCCGAAAGTACAGGAAAAAACTTCTTTATCTTTCCACAGATTTTGTGTTTCCCGGCGGAAAAAAAGTGTTTACTGAAAGACATAAGCCAAGCCCGATTGGATGGTATGCAATGACAAAATATATGGGTGAAAAAGAAGTAAGAATGCTTGGGAAAAATGCGTTGATTGTTCGTATCTCGTTTCCGTATGGAGCGCTTTGCGGATCTCGTCCTGATTTTGTGCAGCGGATGATTCAGGTATTAAAACAAGGAAAGACTCTTTCGGCGCCCGTGGATCAGATATTTGTTCCAACGCATCTTCAAACGATTGCGGAGGGTATTCGTCTTCTCGTCGAGCGAAACTCGTTTGGCGTCTATCATGTGGTAGGTCCGTCGGCGATAAGCGCGTATGAAGCCGCGCAGAGTGTCGCAAAAGTGTTTGGGTATTCTTTTTCTTTGGTGCAGAAGACATCGGCTCAGGAGTTTTATAAAGGGAGAGCTCCGAGGGCTTTTCAACTTCTTATTTCCAATGCTAAAATTACTAAACTAGGCTTTCAAGCAATTTCATTCGAAGAAGGTTTGAAAACGATAAAAAAGGAAATAGTATGACAATAGCATTTATTGGTCATGGATATGTTGGACTTGTTACCGCCGCGGTATTCGCCGATTTTGGCAACACTGTATGGGTTGTGGGAAGAACAAAAGAGAAAATAGAAATATTAAAGCAGGGAAAAGCGACATTTTATGAACCAGGATTATCTGATTTGGTAAAGAGAAATGTGGACGTGGGGCGATTGTTATTTACATTGGATTATAAAGAAGCAGTAGTCCCTTCTGAAATTATCTTTATTTGCGTTGGGACGCCTCCGAAACCGTCAGGAGAAGCGGATTTGACGAATGTCTTCGCCGCTGCTGAAAAAATTGGAAAAAATTTAGTGGGTTACAAAGTGGTTGTCACAAAAAGCACGGTGCCTCCGGGAACCAACAAGAAAGTTGGGGAAATTCTTGCAAAAGTAAAACCTCCGGGAGCAAGTTTTGCCATTGCTTCGTGTCCGGAATTTCTTCGCGAAGGCACCGCTATCCATGATACATTGCATCCAGATCGCGTCGTGATTGGGACAACATCGGATCGAGCGAGAGATATGTTGATTGATCTCCATAAACCGATTAACACAAACCTTGTCTTATGCAATGTAGAGACGGCGGAGCTTATTAAATATGCATCAAATTCGCTTCTTTCAACAAAAATATCCTTTGCTAATGCGATCGCTGTTCTTTCAGAACGAGTTGGTGCGGATGCGGAAAAAGTGTTAGAGGGGGTAGGTCTTGATAGTCGACTTGGAAGAAGTTTTCTCTATCCTGGTGTTGGCTACGGAGGGAGTTGTTTTCCAAAAGATGTGAAGGCATTGATTGCGCTTTCAAAGGGGCATGGGTATGATTTTCGTCTTCTTGAGGCGGTTGATGAGGTCAATCACTCCATGAGAGACCATTTCGTGGAAAAGATATTGAGGCACTTTGAAGGAAACATTCATGGAAAAAGAGTCGCTATTCTTGGTCTTTCTTTTAAGCCAGACACCGACGATATGAGAGAAGCTCCATCGATCACGATTATTGAAAAACTTCTCAATCATGGAGCTGACATTATCGTCTTTGATCCTGTAGCAATGGAAAACGCAAAAAAAGTTCTTCCGTCTTCTGTCATTTATGCAAAAGATCCGTATTCCGCTTGCCAAGATGTGGATGTGGTAGCGGTGATTACTGAGTGGAACGAGTTTCGAAACCTTGATCTTGTTCGCCTTGCAAAAGGATTGAAACAACGGGTTTTGTTTGACGGTCGAAACATTTATGATCCAGAGTTTGTTAAAAAGTTAGGGTATATGTACTATGGCGTTGGAAGGATGTAGTATACAATATCGTTTATAATGATTTATAAGAAGGAGGACTATGGAAAAGAAAAAAGCGCTTATTACCGGTATTGCTGGATTTGTTGGAAGCCATATGGCGGAATTATTGCTAGAGAAAGGATACGAAGTGTACGGTTATGTTCGCGTTCGAAGCAAGCTTGATCACATTGTACATATTCAAGATAAATTAAAACTTGAAGAGGCAGATCTCCTTGATTCGCATAGTTTATACAGCTCTATTGAACGTATTCGGCCTGATGTCATCTTTCATCTTGCCGCCCAATCATTTGTCCCTACTTCATGGGTGTCTCCCGCTGTAACGCTTGATGTCAACATTATTGGATCAGCGAATTTATTTGAAGCTGTGAAACGGGCAAAGCTTGATTGCGTTATTCAAATCGCGTGTTCCTCGGAAGAGTACGGCATGGTGTACGAAAATGAGCTTCCAATAAAAGAAACGAATCCGCTTCGTCCGCTTTCTCCATACGCTGTTTCAAAAGTTGCAATGGACTATTTAGGGTATCAATATTATCAGTCGTATGGTTTGAAAATTGTGCGGACAAGAGGATTTAATCATACCGGTCCTCGACGAGGAGACACATTCGCTGAATCAAACTTCGCGAAACAGATTGCGCTGATAGAGAAAAAGAAACAAGATCCGGTGATTTATGTGGGGAATCTTGACGCAAAACGGGATTATACCGATGTTCGCGACATGGTAAAGGGATATCTTCTCGCTGTCGAGCACTGTGACCCCGGAGAGGTTTATAACATTTGCACAGGAAGAGCAGAGAGGATTGGAGATGTCCTCACGATGCTTCTTGGTATGAGTAAAGTTAAGGTAGAGATAAAAGAAGATCCGGCAAGGATGAGACCGTCGGATGTTCCTGTCTTGATCGGAGACAATACAAAGTTTGTTCAGAAAACAGGATGGCAACCAATGATCCCGCTTGAACAAACCATGGCTGATCTTTTGAATTATTGGCGGGAGCATGTATAGCAGAATGATTTATGCGGTTTACCCGCTCTTCGTATGAATGTCGTTCTTATTCTCCCCACATATAATGAGCGGGATACGATTCTCGTTTTGTTGGAAAAAGCGCGGGAAGCGTTCTCCTCTTTTCCTCATCATTCATGTTCTTATCTTGTGGTTGATGATACATCTCCCGATGGCACGGCTGACGCAGTAAAAGAATACGCGAAGACGCATAACGATGTTCATCTTCTCATAGGGGAAAAACAAGGATTAGGGAAGGCGTTGTTGCGAGGAATGACCTATGCGGTAGAGAAACTGGGCGCAGATATTATTGTACAGATGGATGCTGATCTTTCACACGATCCAGCAGTGCTTCCCTCGTTTATTCAAGCATTGGATGATGGATATGATATAGCTGTGGGAAGCAGATATATTCCGGGAGGCGCGATTCCTTCTGATTGGGGCATTCATAGAAAAATATTTAGCGTGGTTGGTAATATGTTTGTTCGATTTGGTCTTGGATGTTCATATTTGCATGATTGGACAGGAGGGTATCGTGCATTTTATAAAAAATATTATGAATTAAATAAACAAAAGGTAGCAAAATATTCCGGTTATGTGTTTCAAATCGCGTTTTTGCACAACGCAGTGTTAGCAGGAGCAAGAATTAAAGAAATTCCAATACGATTTGTTGATAGAAAATTTGGTCATTCGAAGATAGCTCCGTCTGAATATATCAGAGATGTGTTTGCATATGTATTTCGTCAGCGTCTTATTTGGCTTCGTTATGGAAACTTTAAAAAGTTTCTTGTTGTAGGCGGTTTTGGATTTATCATCAATACGATTGTTTTGGAGATTGCAGTTCATCTTATTGGATTGCACCCAAGTATTGGAAGCGTTATTGGCGCTGAATGTGCGATTATTTCGAATTTTATTTTCAATAACGCGTGGACATTTCGCGATAGAAAAATTCAGCACGGAAGGTATTTAATAAAATTTTTCCAGTTTAATCTTTCTGCGCTTGGCGCAATCCTCATTCAAGGAAGTTCAGTGTTTATTGGAACGCATCTCTTTGGCGTTTCGTGGTATCGATTGTTCTACATCATTGGCGTTGGGATAGGGTTGTTTTATAACTATGCGATGTATTCAAAAGTTATTTGGAGAAAAAAGAGATTGGTGTAAGGTATACTACACTCATGAATTGTAGTTCTTTAAAGCATCTTCTGATTTCTTGCATAACAATAATTATGCTCCTTGGCGCATATCTTCGATTACATCGTATTCATGAGTATTTAACGTTTTTAGGCGATGAAGGAAGAGATGTATTAATTGTGAAACGGATGATCGTTGATAGAGACATGGTCTTTCTTGGGCCAACAGCGTCGGTCGGCGGATTCTTTCTTGGACCATTGTATTACTACTTCATGGCGCCGTTTCTTTGGTTGTGGAATCTTGATCCAGTTGGTCCCGCGATTATGGTCGCGTTATTCGGAATTGCGACAATTTATTTAGTCTTTCATGTGGGAAGCACAATGTTTCATCCTGTTGTCGGGCTTGTTGGAGCGAGTTTATATGCTGTTTCTCCCTTGGTGATCGCGTATGCTCGATCATCGTGGAATCCTAACCTTGTGCCTTTTTTTTCCTTGCTTCTTCTCTACCTTTTATGGAGATTCATTGTTCAGAAGAAGACAATCCTTGTTTTTTTTATTGGGGTGGTGTCTGGGATGGGTATCCAATTTCATTATTTATATTCAATACTCATCGCGTTTTCTTTATTGATTCTTATTGTTTCTTCAATAAGGTCGCTTTTTAAGCATATTGCGGTGTGGTGTTGTGGATTTTTTCTTATGCTTTCCCCGTTTGTGGCGTTTGAATTTCGCCATTCGTTTCCCAATACAACAGCGCTTATCAATTTTTTTCTGGGAGGAAATGAAACAGTGTTTGTTCCAGGAAAATTCATCGAGATTGTTCATGATGTTACGTTTCGTTCTTATGGACGGTTGTTGTTTCGCATGCCTCAATATGAAGTGTGGAATGGATATTCTGATTGGTATATCAATCTTTTAGTCATATTGATACGTACGACGCTCTATATTTCAATTGGTGTTGTGGTCTATATGAGTATTCGTTTTATTCGGAAATCTTCGCAAAATATACTGACGCGTAAGCAATGGTTGGGAGCAATGTTATTATCTGGATGGTTTTTATGGTCTATTTTGTCGTTTGGATTTTATCAGCGAAGTATTTATGATTATTACTTCGGCATTTTTTTTGCGTTTCCGTTTATTGCGGTGGGCATTGTTCTTTGGCAACTTATGAAAACAAAAGCGGGAATTGCGATTGGCTTGTTCGTATGGGGCGGACTGTTTTACTATAATTGGCAGGGAAGACCATTTATGTACCCTCCGAATAATCAATTGGAGCAAACAAAACGAATCGCGAAGGCGGCGTTGGATCTCTCGGAAGGAAAACCATTTAATTTTGCATTAATCACGGCGACAAACTCCGATCATGCATATCGATATTTCTTTGAAATATGGGGAAGATCGCCGATTGTTATTCAACAACCGTCCGTAGATCCAGAACGAACAACTGTGACCGATCAGCTTATTGTTATCTGTGAAAATCCATCATGTCAGCCATTAGGGCATGCTAGCTGGGAGGTTGCTGGGTTTGGAAGAGCGGAAATTGTCGAAGAAAAGGATGTCTTTCCAGTAAAATTATTTAAGCTCGTTCATTACAAAGGAGAAGAATGAAACCATGTGATATCTCTATTGTTATTCCAGCGTACAATGAAGAAACAAATATACGATTAGGTACGTTGGATAAGGTTGTTCGATATCTTCAGCATGTTTTCTTTTCATGGGAAGTGATTATTGTTGACGATGGATCGACAGATATGACAAAACGGTTGCTTGCCGATTTTGTTGATCAAAACAAAGGATTTCAGGCGATATTTAATCCTCATCAAGGAAAAGCGGCAACAGTTATTACTGGTATGCTTGCGGCAAAAGGGAATATCGTATTATTTTCCGATCTTGATCAGGCAACGCCGCTTCATGAGATTCGGAAATTGCTTCCATTTTTCGGTAAAGGGTACGATGTTGTTATCGGCTCAAGAAGTGGTGAGCGTCATGGAGCGCCATTGTCACGAAAGATTATGGCTCGAGGCTTTATGGCGTTGCGAAGCATTATTCTTGGATTGCACGGGATTATTGATACGCAGTGTGGATTTAAGGCGTTTCGTCGCGAAGTCGCGTATGATGTATTCCGTTCATTAAAGCGATATGGGAAAGGGCACGAAGTCTCCGGCGCGATGGTTACGGCTGGTTTTGATATTGAAATTCTGTTTGTTGCAAAGAGAAAAGGATACAAGATAAAGGAAGTTCCGGTAGAATGGCATTATGTTGAGACAAGGCGAGTCAATCCCATCAAAGACTCTCTTCAGGGGATTATGGATATTATTGCAATTCGGCTTAACGCATGGCGAGGGTTGTATAAATAAGCATGAATGCGCGTCGTCAACGATTTGTCTTCTTATTTCTTTTATTGTTCTCGATTATAAACGCTCTTGCGTTATTTTTTTTCAGTTACACGCAAATTGATTTGAGTTTAACGCTTTCTGAAGAAACGATTGTTCAAACGATTCAGAAAGAATTTCAATATGTCGGATTTTATCAACGTCCGTTGGCGACAGGGATATATATCTCGGTATTACTTTCCATGATGGGATTGTATGGAAGTGTGTTATTTGCGTTGTGGAAGCGAATGATTTTTGAACGTCATCTGTGGTGTATAGTATTCGCCATGGCTGGTATTCTTTTATGTTCTTATTCTGCCGCGTTTTCGTACGATATTTTCAATTATATCTTTTATCCACGGATGATTCTTGTGTATGGGGTTAACCCATTTGAAGTAAAACCGTTGGCGTTTCGAGGTATTGACGCGATGCTTTCATTTATGCGGTGGACGCATGTGAACAGTCCGTATACGCCGTTCTGGATTTTTTTAAGCATAGTTCAGTACCTGTTGAGTTTTGAGAAAATGCTTTTTTTGTTGTGGACGATGAAAATTATTCAGATTGGTTCATATATCGGTTTGATTTGGATGATTGGCAAGATACTGACAATCACGAAAAATACTTATCGATTGATCGGGATGGCTTCGTTTGCATTTCATCCGTTGGTGATTATTGAAGTATTAGTAAGTGGACACAATGACATTGTCATGATGATGTTTGCGTTGCTTTCATATTTTTTGTGGTTAAAGCGACATGTTTTATCATCGTTGCTCTTTTATTCATTGTCTGTGGCGACAAAGTTTATGACTATTATTCTTCTCCCTTTATTTATTATCGGTTGGTCATCGAAGAAAGCAGTTGCATTGATGTCTCTTGCGTCGTTGTTGGTATTGACGAGAAGAGAATTTTTGCCGTGGTATTGGTTATGGATGCTTTCGTTTGCTTCGTTACTTCCTCTGTCTCGTTTATTTTGGACGATCGGTATCGTCGGATTTATTCTTCTTTTTAAGTATATTCCTTTTTTATACTTTGGCATCGGTGATCAGGCAATATATCCTCAACGATTCTTTGATGCATTTGTCGCTTTGATAGTGTGTTCCGTTATGTTTGTATTGTTTTTGAGCTACGCTAATAATGGTAGAAGATTTTTTCCATAGATGTTTTATGATTTATAAATTTTCATTCGAATTCATTCGATGATTTTACGAAATATCCATAGTTTCAAGAGACTTTTATACAACTTTGATATGGTTGCTCTTTTTTTAGAAAAAATTTTGTCTGACTCATTGTATCTAGGATATAATACAATCCATCATGAAGTTTTTAATGACATGGAAAATGATTTTGATTGGATTTGGGATATTATTTCTCTATTTTCTGACAAGAAGTATTAATCTTACTGCGCTTCCGATTTTTACCGACGAGGCAATCTACATTCGATGGGCGCAAATAGGTGGACAAGATCCGAATTGGCGCTTCATTTCTCTTACTGACGGAAAACAGCCATTATTCCCGTGGATAATGATGGTTTCTTTGCGTTTATTTGCCGATCCTCTTTTGGCGGGTAGGATAGTCTCCGTATCTGCAGGAGCATTAACATTGGTTGGACTTGTAATGCTTTCTTATGAACTTTTTCGCTCAAAGAAAATCATTCTTATTGTCGCTTTCATGTATATACTTTCTCCTTTTTCGCTTACGTATGACCGTCTTGCGTTATATGATTCGTTATCCGCAGCGTTGGCGATATGGAGTCTCTATTTTTCTATTCTTTTGGTTCGGTATCGTCGATTGGATGTCGCGTTATTGTTGGGTATGTCGTTGGGAGCGGGAATGTTGAATAAAACATCTGGATTTATAGCATTGTATCTATTGCCTATCATATTGATTCTTTTTGATTTCCATCATAAGCGATGGAAACAGCGATTGCTTCATTGGGTCGGGTTGGCGTTTGTATCACTTGTGATTTCTCAACTTATATATGGTATTCTTCGTCTTTCTCCGTTTTTTCATATGATCGCGCAGAAGGATTTTGTGTTTGTTCATCCGTTTAGGAATTTTTATTTCCTCTATCCTTTTTTTCTTGGAAACCTTCGAGGATTGCTTGACTGGTTGATTGGATATTTGACGATTCCTATTGTGTTTCTTGCGCTCTTCTCTCTCGCATTTCGAAAGAAAAGTATGATTTTATTATTTTTATATTATTTTCTTCCATTGATTGGATTGGCATATTTTGGAAAAGTGTTATATCCTCGATTTATTTTATTTATGTCTATGCCGCTTCTTCCTCTTGCCGCGTATTCGTTTTATCATATCTTTTCTGTTCTTCGATCTCGTTGGTATAAAAATTTTTTCTCATTGATTGTTTTTTTACCTTCGGTGTGGGCTTCATATGTGATTATTACAAATCCAATGTATGCTCCCATCCCGTACGCGGACAGAGGACAGTTTATCGATGATTGGCCGTCTGGATACGGCGTAAAGGAATCCCTTGAATTTCTTAGAGGCGAAGCAAAGAAGGGAGCAATCGCAGTGTATACAGAGGGAACATTTGGATTATTTCCTTACGCGTTAGAAATATATTTGGCAAACAATCCAAATGTTATGATTAAGGGGATATGGCCATTACCTGAAGTATTGCCTCAAGAGATTGTTCAATCTGCGTTGAAGAGACCAACATATCTTATTCTTAATCAAACACAAGGCGCTCCCCCTGATTGGCCGCTTGAATTGATTGGCGAATATCAGAAGGGAACAAATCCAACAGTGAAACTTCGATTATTTCGCGTTACTCAACCAATTGTCCATCATTTCCTCCCATGAATATTCATAATCGTACACACATCGTGTTCCTTGTTGCGGTCATATTTGCCGCATGTGCTTCTCTTATTCCATTGTTTCATTCGGGATTTCCCGTGACACACGATGGCGATTGGATGATTATTCGTCTTTCGGCGTTTTATCAAAGTCTTCGAGAAGGACAATTTCCTGTTCGGTTTTTAGGAAGGTTGAACAATAGCTATGGATATCCTGTTTCAAATTTTTTATATCCAGGATATTTGTACATCGGATCGATGCTTCATGGTATTGGTTTTTCTTTTCTTGACGCTGTGAAAATCATTATGGGGGGATCAGTTATTATTTCTGGAATCTTTGTTTATCTTTGGCTTCGGGTATTTGTTTCTCCATTTTCAGCGTTTATTGGCAGCGTTAGTTATCTTGTTTCTCCTTATCTTTTATTTGATCTTTACGAGCGGGGATCTGTCGGCGAGGTGCTTGCGTTTTCTTTCGCGGCGATAGTGTTGTACGCGATTGAAAGACAACGGTATATGCTGATCGCTCCTGCGGTGTTTTTCCTTGTTATTAGTCATAATTCTGTGGCATTGATATTCTGTTGTTTTTTTCTTTTGCTTCTTGCTTTGCGAAGAAATATTAAGGGAATTTTGTTATTTTGTTTAGGTATTGGTATGGCGACATTTTTTTGGTTTCCTGCGCTATATGAGAAACGATACGTTATATTTGATTCAAAAATAATTTCAAATCCTCAAAGTTTTTTTCTTGATAATCGATTCTCGTATCTATTCCCAACGATTGGTCTATTATCATCGCTATTGATCTTTTTCCTAAAAAAATCGTACATATCTTTTTATTTTTTTAGTAATATTTTTCTATTGTTTTTATTAACATCTTTTTCCCAATGGGTCTGGTCAATTGAATCATTTGCTCGATTGTTTCAATTTCCATTTCGAATGTTTTCTCTTTCAATTTTTTTGTCAGCTTATTTCATCGCGTTGGTAGTTGATGTATTGAGAGACAGGTTTCGGATGTTATATATTGTTTTGGTTATTATTTCTTTTTACGCTCATGCGCTTTCGTTTTTTCGCCTTATTGAGTATATGAATCATCCAGAAGGATTTTACGCGACAAACGAGTCAACTACAACTGTTTCAGGAGAATATATGCCGCGATGGGTGCGAGAAATTCCCTCAGAGCGATCCTATAAACGGATGATTTTTCAGCAAGGACGAGGGAAGATTGTGTTTGATGTTGCCACTACTCAAACGATCAAAGCTCGCGTTATTGCGGAAGAAGATAGCGTGCTTCAGATTAATTCGATTTATTATCCGGGATGGGGTGTGTTGGTCAATGGTTTGCCGCAAAAGATCTCCTATGATAATCCAAATGGTCTTATTCGTTTTTTTGTTCTCAAAGGAGAACACGAAATATTTGCCGAGTTTCGAGAGACGATTCCGCGATTTGTCGCGAATAGCGCGTCTCTCTGTTTTATGCTGTGTTACGGCGGATTGCTTGGTTATAAATTTTTCATACCGAAACGATATGATCGTTAAATATTTTTTTGTTGTTTTATTGTCTTTTGTGTTATGCTTGCCAGTTGTTCAACCTATTCTTTCTGATGGATTTTTCCCTATGCATGATGATACGCAGGTTGCGCGAGTTGTTTCTATGGGAAGAGCTCTTCTCAATGGTCAATTTCCTGTTCGATGGATTTCTGATTTGGGATATGGTTATGGATATCCACTGTTTAATTTTTATGGACCGCTTCCGTATTATGTCGGCGGTTTTTTCTACGCATTAGGCTTCTCTGGCCTTGCTGCGACAAAAATAATGATGGTAATCGGTATGGTGCTTCCAGCCATACTAATGGTGTTGATCTATTCCAGTTTTTTTGGAATTGTGATCGCGTTAGTTGCTGCTATTGTGTATGTTTATGCGCCGTATCATGCGACGCAATTATATGTTCGCGGCGCGATTGGAGAATTATGGACGCTTGTGTTCTTTCCGTTTTTGTTTGGTTCGGTATACGCGACACTGATTGAGCGACGATATAGAATAGGGATATATCTTGGAGCAATCGGCGTAGCGGGAGTTGTCTTGTCTCACACGATTCTTGGATTTACTACAGTAGTGTTTTTTCTCTTTTTCTTAGTATTTTTTGCTATTGTTGTAGTTATAAAAAAGAAATCGGTTCTTCCTTTTGGCATTTTGAAGATTGGTTTATTATTCGGATTAGGTCTCTCCGCGTTTTTCTGGCTTCCAGCGATCGTAGAAATGAGATTTATTTCTGTTTCAGAGCAAATTGGACCGACTGCGAACGTTGTCGATCACTTTGTATGTCTTCGTCAATTTTGGTATTCCCCATGGGGGTACGGAGGATCTGTCTCTGGATGCGAAGATGGACTGTCATTTATGCTTGGCAAGTTGGCGTTTTTTATTATGGTGAGTAGCGGATTTGCTTTGCTTTATTCGTGGAAGCGAAAGAATCAGTTGGTGTTTGTTGGGGTATTCGGCTGGGGAGTTGTTTTGCTTTCGATTTTTTTTATGACAAGTCTTTCTGAATTTTTATGGATCTTAATTCCTGGATTTTCTTATGTTCAATATCCATGGCGGTTTCTTGCTTATACGGCATTCGGGATATCGTTATTAACAATTTCTTTGGTTTTGTCGATTCCTCATCGATATCGATATCGATATGGTTTTTTTCTTATAAGTTGTATGATTATGATTGGAAATATCTTCGTAAACAAAAAATTTTTCGTTCCTCAATATCTGTATGATCGATCACCCGCGAGTTTTGAAACACAGGAAGATCTTCGATATAGAGCATCAAAAATTTCCGATGAGTATTTGCCGCCAGATATCCCAAAACCGAAATCCGCCGAGGAAATTATAAAACTTCCTATTCCGGAGAGTACGGTATATCAATTTAAGCAAGCTATCAATAAAGAAACATATAAAAAATTTGAAATCATGAGTCAAAAACAACATGACATAATTCTTCAGCACGCGCATTTCCCTGGATGGCGATATTGGGTCAATGGCAAAGAGCAATATATTCGTCTTGATAACAGCAGAGCTATTGTTCGCATTCCAGAAGGATTTAGCACAATTGAAATGAGATTTATCGATACACCTGTTCGATTTATAGGAAATATAATAAGCGTTTTGAGCGTGTTATTATTAGTGTATTCCTATGGGAAAAAAACCGTCTCTTAACATCGCTATCCCGGTGTACAATGAAGAAGCGGAGCTTGAGCAGAGTGTCAAGACGATCTCTGAGTACTTGAAAACCGCGTTGTCAGATTTTTCTTGGAACATCGCAATAGTTGACAACGCGTCAACAGATAGCACCCTAGCGATTGCAAAACGATTAAGTAAAACAATGCCGCATGTTCGCTATCATCATCTTGATGAAAAAGGAAGAGGAAGGGCAGTTAAAAAAGCATGGATGGAGTCTGACGATGATATTCTCGCGTATATGGATGTTGATTTGTCCACTGATTTAAAGCATTTTCCTCCGCTCGTTCGTTCGTTGCTCCGCGGGTATGACTTTGCTATTGGCACAAGAAACGCGAAAGGAAGCCGTGTTTTTAAACGAGGAATGCTGCGAACAATAACATCAAAAGGATATATTGCGTTAATTAAACTGTTCTTTTGGGTTCATTTCACCGACGCGCAATGCGGATTTAAGGCGGTCACACGCCAAGTTGTTCGAGAGGTGCTTCCATTTGTTCAAGATAATGAATGGTTCTTTGATACGGAATTATTGCTGATCGCGGAAAAAGCGGGGTATCGTATTTATGAAGAGCCGGTAACATGGATCGACAATCCGGGATCAACCGTGAGAGTTATGAAAACAGCGCAAAGAGATTTGGAAGGATTGCTTCGCATGTTGAGAGAACGTCCATGGAATCGCCTTCTCCGTCGCTATGACTGAACTTAATCTTGAAGAAGTTAAACGTCGATCGACAACAAGTATATTCATTCTCATTCAACGAACGTTTATTATTCAGATCGTTGGGATTGTTTCAACTGGTTTTTTTGCCGCGTTTCTTTCAAGCGAACATTGGGGCGTGTTTGGGGTTGTTAATTCTCTTATCGCGTTTTTAACATATTTTTCCGATATTGGTCTTGCCGGCGCCTTGATTCAAAAGAAGGAATCGGTAACGCGAGAGGATCTTGCCACAACGTTTACGATTCAACAACTTCTTGTCGGAACAATTATTGCTGTTGGAATTTTTCTCACGCCTTGGATAACAAATATGTATAAGTTGGATCATGATGGTATTTGGTTGTTCAGAGCGTTACTGTTTTCTTTTTTTCTTTCTTCATTGAAGACTATTCCATCGATTCTTCTTGAGCGAGGTCTTCAATTTCAAAAATTGGTGATTCCACAAATTCTTGAAGTTCTCTCGTTCAATATTGTTACCGTATTCTTTGCGTGGAAGGGATTTGGTGTCATGAGCTTTGTGTATGGCGTAACGGCAAGGGCAATTATTGGTTTGGTCTCGTTGTATCTGATTGCTCCGTGGATGATTCAGATTGGAATTTCCGCGCAATCCGCGAAAAAATTGATAAAATACGGCATTCCATTTCAATCAAATTCATTTCTCGCGTTGCTTAAGGATGATCTCATGATCCTTTTTCTAGGAAGGGTCTTTTCGCTTGATATTATTGGTCTTATTTCATTTGCAAAAAAAGTTTCAGAACTTCCTCTTCGAACGATTATGGATAATATTACGAAAGTGACGTTTCCAGCGTTTTCTCGGATTCAACACGATCAACACGCGCTTCGAGTCGCGTTGAACAGAACTGTTTTTGGCATCATGGCGTGTGTATTGCCGATTTACACAGCGATGATATTTTTTTACCAACCAGTTGTTCAGATAATACCGAAATATCAAAAATGGGAGGGAGCGTTTCTTTCGTTTTTATTTTTTTGTATTGGTTCTATTACCGCGAGCGTTTCAACACCGCTGACAAACTCATTAAACGCTATTGGAAAAATTCATATTACACTCTATTTTATGATTGGATGGGTTATTTCTACATGGATTTTTGTCGTGTTATTCATTTTCTTGGTCGGATTTCATGGATTTGCGTTTGCGCTTATGCTTATTTCATTGGTGAGCGTGTTTCTTGTCTTGCATGTGGTTCGGCGAATTATTCCGTTTGACTTTTACAGAAACGCGTCTCGTCCTCTTCTTGCGATTTTTCCTCAAATCGTCTTCTACGCTTTGTTTCTTTCAATCATTCCTCATTCGCTTTTAGGACTTCTTGCGTTAGCGGGCGCAGGAATGGGACTATATATGGTGACATTATGGATAATCGATTATCAGAATATTCGTTCGTTTATTCAATTATTTCATCGGAGGCATTATGTATAGTATAAGCGTTGTTCTATCAGTGAAAAACGAAGAACAATATATCGAGCGAGTTCTTCGTTCTGTGTCGTGGGCTGACGAGATTATTGTTGTTGACAACGAGTCAACGGATAAAACTCCTAATATAGCAAAGTCTTTTGGAGCAAAGGTATATCATAAGAAGAATGATCCGATGCTAAATAAGAATAAGAATCTTGGATTTGAGCAAGCGACAAAAGATTGGATTCTTAATCTTGATGGCGATGAAGAAGTCACAAATGAATTGCAGTATGAGATTCGGGGGGTATTAAAGAAAGATAGCAGCACTGTTGATGGGTACTGGATTCCAAGAAAAAATATAATCTTTGGAAAATGGATACGGCATGGGTTATGGTGGCCAGACAAACAACTTCGTTTATTTAGGCGAGGAAAAGGACGATTCCCTTGCAATCATATTCATGAGCATCTTGTTGTCGATGGAAAAACAGCGGAGCTTTCTTCTCCTATTCTCCATCATAATTATGATTCGATTTCACAATTTCTTAGAAAAATGGATGTGCTCTATACAGAAAATGAAGTGTTGCATTTGCGACAAACGGGCAAACAAATTGTTTGGTATGACGCTATACGCATGCCAATAAACGACTTTATAAAAATATATTTCGCTCAGCAAGGATATAAAGATGGGATGCACGGATTGGTGTTGGCGATGCTTCAGGCGTTTTATACGTTTGTTGTTTTTGCGAAGATATGGGAGAGAGGTGAATTTCCCTCTCAAGATGTTGTGTTATCGGATATTTCAAGAGAATTGAAAAAAGCGAGAAAAGATTTCAACTATTGGCTTATTCATGAACAGATGCAAGAAGCGAAGTCAATTTTTCATCGATTATTGTTGCGAATTCGATTGATATTAACTCGATATCTATGAAGAATAGTATTTCCTATGTCGCAATTATTATTGTGAATTGGAACGGAACCGATGATACCATCAACTGTCTTTCGTCCCTTAAGAAACTTGAAAAGAGTAACATTTCATTAAAAATATATGTTATTGACAATGGATCGAACGATAGAAGGATTGATACAATGATCGATCAATTTCCAGATGTCTTTTTTATTCAAAATAAAAAAAATGAAGGATTTACGGGAGGAAATAATAGAGGAATTCGACAAGCGATGCGTGACGGAGCTGAATATGTTTGGCTTCTCAATAATGACACTATTGTTGATTCTTTTTCTTTAAAAGCGCTTTTGGATGTGTTTTCTGATTCATCGATTGGCATCGCTTCATCAAAAATTTATTTTATGAACGGTCGAGAATTTCACTATGAGCGATATCAGGATGGCGATCGGGGTAGAGTTTTATGGTATGCGGGAGGAATGATTGATTGGGATCATGTGAATGGATTTCATCGAGGCGTTGATGAAGTAGATCATGGTAAGTATGATGCAATATGCGACATTGATTTTGCGACAGGATGTTCAATGATGATTCGAACTTCTTGTTTTGATGATGTGGGACTATTTGATGAACGATATTTTGCGTATGTGGAAGATATGGATTTTTCTTTGAGGATGAAACAACAGGGGTGGAGAGTAGTATATGTGCCAAAATCCATTGTCTGGCATAAAAACGCCGGATCGACTGATCGTCCGGGTAATCCGTTTCACCAATATTATTTTACCCGAAATAGGTTGTTGTTTGGGTATTCGTATACCTCTGCTCGAACAAAATTCGCGTTGGTAAAAGAAGCAATTCGGATGATGCGCTTCGGTTCATTTTCACAAAAGCGCGCAATTATAGATGCGGCGTGTAGAAGATTTGGAAATCGATATTCATGGAAGAAAGCATAACAAAGCTCGTATGATAAGTTGTATTATTTTGACGAAAAATGAAGAATCTCGAATTGCATCGCTGATTAGTAGTTTTCGATCATGGATCAATGACATTATTGTGGTTGACAATGGATCAATTGATTCGACTGTTCGATTTGCTAGAGACGCCGGAGCTCGAGTGATCCATGTTTCTGAGATGGATTTTTCTCGCATGAGAAACGCTGGAGCATCTTATGCAAGAGGAGATTGGTTATTCTATGTGGACACAGATGAAGAAGTGACAGAGAAGCTTAAACAAGAAATTCTTTTGTCGACAAAGCAAGATATCTATCAAGCGTTTTTTTTAAGAAGAAGAAATATCTATATGAATCATCTTTGGCCATACATGGACGGAATGATTCGCTTGATAAGAAAAGACGCGTTGGAACGGTGGGAAGGAAGAATTCATGAAACAGCGCGGATTAAAGGATCAGTGGGAACATTGCGTCATCCGCTTATTCATAGAAGTCACAACACATTGGAGGATATGCTTCAGCAAACAAATGATTGGTCTGAGATAGAAGCGGATCTTCGTTTTTCCTCGAATCATCCGCCAGTTGTTTCATGGAGATTATTTCGCGTGTTTTTTACTGGATTTTTTGATTCATATCTGAAGCAACGCGGATGGAGCGTTGGAACGATCGGAATTATCGAGAGCGTGTATCAAGGGTTTAGTATGTTGATTACCTATACAAAATTATGGGAAAAACAACATCGTCAGTTATTGTAAAAATTTTGCCATATTGTTTTATTGTTGTTATTTGGTTTATTTTTTCTTCTCAATATTTTCTTCATGGAAGCGTTCCATTTCCATCAACATATCTTGTGTCGTTTTTCCCTCCGTGGAACGCATATTATGGCATGCCGGTAAAGAATAACGCGATGCCGGATGTTATTACTCAGATATTTCCGTGGAAAAAACTAACAATAGACACATGGAAATCTGGAGAAGTTCCATTGTGGAATCCGTACCTATTCTCGGGAACTCCCCACGCAGGCAATTATCAATCAGCAGTGTTTTCTCCTATTAATATTCTGTTTTTTGTTTTTCCATTTATTGACGCATGGAGTCTTCATGTGCTTCTGCAACCACTATGCGCGGGATTCTGCATGTTTTTATTTTTACGGGCAATTAAAGTGTCAACTATTTCATCGTTGCTTGGAACCGTAAGTTTTATGTTTTTTGGATTTATGACAGTTTGGATGGCATATGGAACATTGGGGTGGGCGATCGTTGTGTTTCCACTTGCATTATTTGGTGTTGTTTTGTACGAAGAATCATCTCGTTGGAGATATGGCGTTCTTATTGCGTTGAGTATCGCGTTTTCATTTCTTTCTGGTCATTATCAAATAAGCATGTATGTGGTGGGAGCGTTAATGCTATTTATCCTCGGGTATACAAAGAAAAAAGGAGCGTTATTCCTTTTTGTATTTCTCGGAATGTTGCTATCAAGCGTGCAGGTGTTGACAACACTTCATGCATATCTGCAATCAAATCGAGGAGAAAGTTTTACCACTGGTTCGATTCCGTGGAGCTATATTCTTACGCTTTTTGCTCCTGATGTATATGGAAATCCTGTGACAAGGAATGATTGGTTTGGTCAATACGCCGAGTGGGCGAGTTATATCGGCGTCATTCCCTTATTTCTTGCGATATACGGAGCTATATTCTCAAAAAAGAAAGGAAAGATCGTATTTCTCGTGATGGCGATTATGAGTTTGTTAGTCTCTTTTGCTTCGCCGTTGAATGCGTTATTGTACGCGATGAAGATTTCTATCATCTCAACAAGTGTGGCGACAAGAATGATTGTATTGTTTAGTTTTTCGCTTATCGTTCTTTCATCGTTTGGATTTGATCAATTGAAAGAAGATTGGCAAAAGAAGGGATCTTTGAGAATACAAAGTTTTTCTCTTTTCATCGTATTCTTTTTGGGAATTGCTTGGGTATATATTCTTTTCTTTTTTCACATTCAAGAACAGTATATGCAAATTGTGAAACGAAATATGACTCTTCCAACAGTGTTGTCTATTGTATTTGTAGGATGTCTCATCCTTGGAAGGAAATTCCGAAGAATAAGAAAAGCAATAATAATTGTTTTTCTTCTATGCGTTTCGTTTGATCTCCTTCGATTTTCTCTCAAGTGGATGCCATTTGATCCAAGAGACTATGTGTATCCTTCAATTCCACTCATTTCATATCTTCAAAAAGAAATCGGAAATGATCGAGCATTCGGAACATTTGGCAATGAACTTGCGATGCATGCGCATATCCCCTTTATTGAAGGTTATGACGCGATGTATCAAAAGCGATATGGAGAGTTTATCTCTGCTGCGTCAAAAGGAACTATTGAACCATTGGAGCGATCTGTCGTTCGCATCGATAAGCACGGCGTTTATACAAAAACATGGTTTGATATTCTTGGCGTGAATTGGGTTCTTTATAGAAAGAGCGATGGACGACATATATGGACATTTCCTCATTGGGAATATCCTGACTATGTATCTGTATACGAAGATGAACACTATGAAATTCTTAAAGATGTAACTCCTTCTCCTCGATTTGCGTTGTTTCATGACTATGTTATCTTATCAGATAAAAACAAGATACTATCATTCCTCGCAAATCGGGTTGAGAGAGGTCTTGTGGTTTTGGAAGAAGATCCTTCTATCGAGCCGAAAAAAGGAGAAGTCGGAAATGTTGAAGTCATTTCATATCGACCAAACAGTGTCCGAATCAAAGCGACAACAGATACTCCGCGGATACTGTTTCTTTCAGAGGTATTTGATCCTGGATGGAAAGTAAAAGTAAATGAAAAAGAGTCAAAGGTGCTCCGCGCCAATCACGCGTTTAGAGCCGTGGCGATTCCAGAAGGAATATCGATTGTCGATTTGTATTATCAACCTCGATTGTTTATGATTGGCGTTTGGATTTCTGGATTCACATGTGTGGTGCTTTTATTTGAGTCATTAAGAAGATATTTTTATGATCGTCGGAATCTATAATCCATATCATGATACATTGGGCGGAGGAGAACAGTACATGTTCACTTTTGCGTCATATTTTTTGAAAAAGAATCATTCAGTTTTGTACTTTACGAATAATCCTGGCGAAGTATCTCTTGCCGAAGAACGGTTTGGTATATCATTGTCTCATCTTGAAACGAGAGATGTATTCGACTCTCGCGGATTAGATGTTTTGTTGTTTTATAGCGATGGCAGCTTGCCCTTTTCTTTTGCAAAGAAAACATATTGTATTTTTCAGTTTCCTGTTCCATGGGTGCGTCTTTTTTCTCCAATAACTTTGCTTAAACGTTTGCGAATTGCTGACATAATTGTTAATTCAGAATTCACGAAGAAATTCATCGATAAAACATTTTTTGCGAACGCCCATGTCGTATATCCATCAATTCATATAGACGATTATAAAGAGAAGAAAAAAGAGAAAATTATTCTCTCTGTTGGAAGATTGACAAAAGGCATGAATGCAAAAAAACAAGAAATATTGATTCAAGCGTTTCAACGGATGGTTGATGATGGATTGAAGGAATGGAAACTTATTCTTGCTGGTGGGATATTAGACGCTGACAAAGATGAAGAACAAAGAATTCGGCGAATGATTCACGGATACCCGATTGAATTGTTGATTAACATCTCAAGAGATACCTTATTAGATTTATATGGAGAAGCAATGGTCTACTGGCATGCGACTGGATATGGCGAGGATGAATCGAACCATCCGGAGTGTGTTGAGCATTTTGGCATTTCGACAGTTGAAGCGATGGCGTCAGGAGCTATTCCTCTTGTCTATCCTGCGGGTGGTCAGAAAGAGATTGTGGAACACGGAATCTCTGGGATGTTTTGGAAGTCAAAAGAGGAATTGACAGAGAGAACACTATCGTTAATCAAAGATCAGAAAAAGGCAACATTAGTGAGAAAAAAAACGATAAATAGGGCAAAACAATTTGATACAAGTATTTTTTATCAAACATTGGATAGAATTTTTCTTTAACACATGGCTACAACATTCACTATCGAGTTCTTTATACATCTTTTTATCTTTCTCTTTGCGATGGTTTTTGCGTTTTATATTCCCGGGAGATTTTTTCTTCGTCATATAGAAAACATTCAAAATCAGCATGTTTTTCATGTGTTGTCGTTTTTAACAGGAATGTTTCTTTGGGGAGCGGCTTCCTATATCTTTGGAAGATTGCATATCCGATCTGGAATAGTTGTATATTTGATATTTTTTCTTGCATGGTTTCTGTTTACAAAACAGAAACTTACTATTTCTCGATTATTCCGTTCAGTGGATATTGTTGCTCTTTTGATTATGTTGTTTGGCGTGATAACGCAGGTGCTCGGCGTGTGGTTCATGGGAATTCTTACATCACGCGGCGTTATAGGATGTTGTGGTCATGTGCCTGATAATATTCTTTTTTTGGCTATTACTCATGAACTAACACAACGATTTCCTCCACATGAACCGGGATTATTTGGCGTAGAATTATACGATTATCATTATCTTAGTCATTTAGTTATTGTGGAATTTGTCAGGATATTTCGTCTTCCTCTTGTCACGACAACATATCAATTTTTTTCTATCGTATTGTCCATATCTTTGGGGTTATCCGCGTATGTGTTTGCGAAGGCAATAAACGCGAATAAAACATATTTACGGTGTCTGTTATTTTTCCTTTACTTTGGGGCTGACGCGGTATTTTTATTTGTTCTTTTATTAAATACTCAGTTTATGTTTTATTTTGCCGCTATGGAGAGTGGCGCTGGATTTTTGTTTAATTATCCGCGGGCGTTTTCAATCGTTGGATTATTTACTGGTTTATCGTTTCTTATATTTTGTATTAAAGAAAGAAGATTTCTTCTTTTTATTGCGGGAGTATTTATATTCGCTTCTCTTATTCATTATAAAGCGTATACGGGTATTTTTGTTTGGGCTGGGATGGTTGGCGTTTTTCTTTATTCATTGTTTAAAAGAGATATGCAATTAATGGCTTATGCTGTGGCGACTGTCTTGATAAGCATCGTTTTATTTATGCCAAAAGTCAAAGGGGAATCTGGTGGATTCTTTTTTAGCGGTTTATGGAGAGTTCATGATTTTTTTGCTATGCCAGAATTGGGAGTTTCTCATTGGTTACTTACGAGAGAAGTGTTTATGCAACATCACAACATGCCACGCGTATGGTTTTTAGATAGTATGATGTTTTGTATTTTTGTGGTTGTGACATACGGATCAAAAATCATTGGAATCATACAAACAAGAGTATCTCTTCGCATCCTTTCTCTTTCGCTTCTTCTCTTTTTTCTTTTTTCGATGATAAGCAGTTTTTTTGTCTGGATGTTTTATTTGCAGAAGGTCGGGGGATCAACATCGGTAAATTTTTTAATTACAACGGTTATATTGATGAGTATTTTCGCGTCATTGGCGATGACGTATGTATTTCATCGATTTCCTCCTATTGTATCTAGTCTTTTATCGCTATTTATTATTTCGATTACTCTTCCAAGAACCTTATATGTCACCTATGAAAATATAGCGAAATTATCCTATACCTTTATCACACATCACGAGGCTGAGTTTTATAACGATGCACAAAACGTATTGTCTAAGAATGCTCTCATCTTGCCGATTGGATATCCTTTTGATTATGGACAATTATATCTTTCCTATATGATACATAGACCAATATATGTTTTATCATAATTAAATAGCGAAGAAGCAAAAAAGGAAGAAATGAAAAGAAGAGAAATGATAAACGATGTTCAATATCTTAAGGAGCAGGGGGTAACGCATATTATGCTAAGAAAATCTTCTGAAAAATATCTTCTTAAAAGAAAAATAATTAAAACCTTTGATTGATAAAGAATGTTGCGTCTTATATGAGATTCAATAGGTTTAATCGAAATAAATATATGAAACAATGCATCGGTATCTTGTTTTTTCTCCTATTTGTTTTCTTATTTTTTGCCCCATTCTTTTTTCAAGGCAAATTGCCTGTACCATCGGACACATTGGTTGGCATGTATCATCCGTGGAGAGATCTTTACGCAGAGGAATATCCTCGAGGTATTCCATTTAAGAATTTTTTAATTACCGATCCCATTCGTCAACAGATTCCGTGGAGGAAGATTGCCATCGATTCGCTGAAAGAAGGTAAACTTCCCCTTTGGAATCCTTATGCGTTTAGCGGAAGTCCATTACTTGGGAATATTCAAGCAGGAGCGTTATATCCGCTGAATGCATTATTTTTTATTTTTTCATTTCCAATTGCATGGTCTTTGCTTATAATACTTCAACCAACTCTTGCTGGCGTATTTCTTTATATCTATCTTTCATCAAAAAAATTGCATCCTTTTGCATGTCTTTTGGGAAGTATAGCATGGGCGTTTTCTGGATTTTCCATTGCGTGGCTCACATGGGGAACAATGGTTCATACCGCTTTATGGTTGCCATTGATGCTTTTTTTTATTGATCGAAGTAAAAGTAGAATATTCAATGGAATTACATTAGGTGTCGTTATGTCATGTTCATTTCTCGCAGGTCATGCGCAGATATTTTTGTATGTGTTTATTTTTTTGTGTTTCTACGTCATCGCGAAGAAGAGAATACGTAGGTTTTTTCTCGCATTGCCAGTTTTTTTTAGTATTACTTCCATTCAATGGAAAGAATTTTATTCGATTGTCGTTCAGTCTAGTAGAGTTATCGAACACGATGTGATGTTAAAAGAAGGATGGTTTGTTCCATGGAAACATCTTCTTCAATTTTTGATTCCAGATTTCTTTGGGAATCCGGCAACGATGAATTATTGGGGAACATGGAATTACGGAGAACTTGTGGGGTATATAGGAATAGTTTCAGTAGTATTTTCAATTGGAGGAATTTTATATAGTTCATTTCGAGAAAAGAAGCTTTTTTTGTTTATCCTTTGTTTGAGTTTCCTTTTTATTTTACCCACATCTATCGCGAAATTGCCATATGAATACTCTATTCCTCTTCTTTCTTCTCTTCAACCAACGCGTTTATTAGTTCTTATTGTTTTTATTCTTTCTATTTTTTCTGCGTATGGATTTCAAAGATTTTTAGAAACAAACCAAGAAAATATGAGAAGATTTAACGTTTTGTGGGGGATGGTATTCGCATGTGTCGCGTCGATTGCATTCATATCGTGGATGTTGTTTCGCCATGGAGAAGAAGACATGGTTGAGTATATGCGAATCGCGTTTCGCAACAGTATTCTTCCAACGATGCTCCTTTTTATAGGTGGCGGTATTTTCTTATTAAGAAAAAAAATACCTTTGGTTCTTGTTGGAATATTGCTTCTTTTGATTGTTTTTTTTGATCTGTTTCGTTTCGGCAGAAAATTTACGCCATTTACCGATGTGTCTTATTTTTTCCCTTCAACAAAAATTATTACTTATTTGCAACGGCAAGAAAAGCCGTTCAGAGTTATCTCTTTGGATGATCGTATTCTTTCATCAAATGTCGCTGCGTATTACGGCATAGAGATGGTTTCGGGATACGATCCTTTGTACACAAAACATTATGAAGATTTCATAGCATCTATTCAAAGAGGAAATGGACTGTTGGAGCGACCGTATAGATTCAATCGTATGATTCATCCGTCATATGTGGATCATCCACTTTTTAATTTGTTAAACATTAAATATGTTCTATCATATGGGCCAATGACTGATCGTGAAGATATAAAGTTTATTATGAATGAAGGACAGACATATCTTTATGAACGATCTTCTGTTTTATCAAGATTTTTCTTTGTTTCTCGGGTGATTTCAAAATCAGAGTATTCCTCAATGTTTCAAACATTATTTCAGATCAATCCACATCAAGAAGCTGTTGTATTAGGAAATCTTGATATTCAATCGTACCCGCTTGATTCGTCAGAATATGTTCGTATAGAAACATATGAAGATGCTCGAGCTGTTATTGAAACACGAGCGATATTTCATCGATTTTTTGTGATAGGAACGCAATATACGCCGCAGTGGAAAGCATATGTTGATGGAACATCTGTGAAAATATATCAGACCAACGGCGCGTTTATGGGCATTGTCATTCCAGATGGAGAACATAGACTAGAATTGAGGTATGAATTGTAAATACTCTGTTAGCATTGTTATTCCAAATTGGAATGGGAAAAATCTGCTACAAAAGTATCTTCCCGCAGTTATAAAAGCGGCAAAAAATCATGAAATTATCGTTGTTGACGATGCCTCTACGGATGATTCTGTTGACTTTATTACAAACTATTATCCGCATGTTCGATTAATAAAAAAGAAAAGTCATGATGGATTTTCAAGCACGGTTAATGTAGGTGTTGCTCATGCTTTAGGAGATATTGTTGTATTGTTGAATTCAGATGTTGAACCAGAAGATCATTTTTTAGAATACTTGCTTCCTCATTTTTCCGATTCTTCTGTTTTTGCCGTAGGATGCATGGATAAGAGCGTTGAAGGATATCAGATTATCCTTCGAGGAAGGGGAATTGCTTATTGGCACAAAGGAATGATTATGCATGAGCGAGGAGAGGTCGAAAAAACCGATACCGCGTGGGTTTCTGGAGGAAGCGGGGCGTTTCGTCGATCATATTGGATGAAACTTGGCGGAATGGATGAATTGTTTAATCCGTTTTATTGGGAGGACATTGATCTTTCATATCGAGCAAGAAAGAGCGGATATCGAATTATTTTTGAATCAAGAAGCGTGGTCATTCATAGACATGAGGAAGGAATGATAAAAACAAGGATGAAATCCTCGCATGTCAAGCGAGTTTCGTATAGAAATCAATTGTTTTGTATATGGAAAAATATTACTGATTATTCTTATCTCTGTGAGCATGTAGTCTATCTTCATATACGTCTTATCCAATCGTCTATAAAAGGAGATACAAGTTTTATTTTCGGATATTTTGACGCGTTGAAGCGTCTATTCGTTGTCCTTCGTAAGAGAAAAGAATCGCAACGATTGTTTAAGAAAAAGGATCGAGAATTATTGAAGAGACGTTGAAGTAGAAGTAACACCTGTTGGTTCTAAGATAAAAAATGCATTCGTTCCATCATTTCTTCGAACAGTGCGGAGTATATTGGCACACACTTTTGGTTCTTTGCACAGACCAGAATTTACATAAAGCGAATTTTTTTCTCCATAGCAATTCGTTACTATGATGTTCGGATTCTTCTCGCTTTGATAGGACACTTCTTTCAATGGGCATTCTTCTTCTGAAAAAATATATTTATAAAATGATATTCTATCAAAATCTCTAAATGTGGAATATTTTGTTTCTTCTTGAAATTGCTTTGGATCGTATTTTGTATAAAAGAGAAAAAAGATAGTCGGCGCCGATTCTCTATTTGTAATAACGATATTGTTGTATTTATGTTCAATTTTCTGAATGAATTGAACTAATTCTCGGTATCCTTCCTGTCTATACCATGGACGATGAACGATTTGTTGGACATAATAATGATGAAGATAGCGATATCCTTCAAAAAAGAAAGCGAAAAGAAAGATCCCCGTTGTGGCAATTCTAAGAATGTTTGATCGTATGCCAAGTAATGAATATGTTCCAACGCTTATGATTAGAGAAACCGCTGGAACGATAAAAACGGTTCGTTGCAGATTTGGAATATCATCAAATGTTAATGCGCTTCCAATAATGCCGATACTTATCCAGCCGATCAGAAACCATCCGATCCTTTTTTTCTCCGTCATGAGGTAATAAATTCCTGAAAGCACGAGAGGAATCATGGATATATACAGAAGTCCGGCATGCGGGATTCTATATCTGTCTGGCATTCCTCTGTCAGTAAAGAGAAAATCGTAGGAGAAATGAAGAAAGTAATTTCTTAAAAATTCTTCCGTATATCCGATAATTTTATTGTGGGTTATTCTAGAAACAAGAGGATGAATATTTCTTACGCCATCTTCTCTTATTTGTTCTTGAATTATAAGCGATGTTTTTTCTGTGCTCCAAATACTAACAGTTTTCATTCTTGTTGAGAGATGAGAGTTGCTTAAAACTAATCCAACAGGAAGAAGTATGAAAATACTATACAAAACTAATGGAAGAAATATAGAACGTTTTTTATCGAAGAACAAGATACTAAACATAAATGGAATAAACATAGGAAGAAATGCTCTTGGCGCTTGATATATAACGAGCGTAAGAGAGATTGAGATAAATCCAAGCAAAAGAAATAGAAGTTTGTTTTGATGGTCTTTCCATACAAATAAAAAATATATTCCGAGCAAAAGAAAAAATGTAACAAGAATGTTTTCTGTGGCGGTTCTTGAAAGATTAATGTGCCAAGGAGTTATGACGAGAATAAAGGATCCCAGAATTCCAATACGTGGTGTTTTTGGAAATAGTTTGTACGCTAAGAGAAATAATAACGGAATTGTCAGTGTTCCAAAAAACGCCGACGCGAATCGAGTAGAAAATTCATCAAGTCTAAAGATCGCGATAAATGGTATGCTAGCGTAGCTATATCCTCCTGGACTATAAATAAATGATTCGAAATGTAAGGGGAGGAGTTTTCCAGACATATCTTTTCCTGTTTTTAATAACGAATATGCGTTATAGCCAAGAAACGCTTCGTCCCTATGAAAACCGTCAGGAACGATTCCAAGCTTATAGAATCGCAGTAAGGCTCCAAAACAAGTAATGATGACAATCATGAATAACGTTTTCTTATCCATAGGAAAGAACCTATCGCAAACATGACACTGCCAATTGTTATTATATTTGCTACCATTCGGAGTTTTGTTTCTTCAAATTGAAGAACAACGGTATGGAGACCCTTCGGAACTCTAACCGTAATGATGCCTTTATGATTTGGATCTTGAAATTCTATTGGTGTTTCTTGATTATTTATGTATGCTTTCCATCCGGGATAGTATAATGTGTTGAAGCGAATATTCGCATCGGTTTGCGCGTTTATGATTGTTTCAATCTGTTGCGTTTTCCTTTGAGTAAGCTCTCCTGAAGCGACTCCTTCAATGATTTCTATATATTGTTTTGGATAGGATGACTTTAATCCATCTGTCCATATTGGTGTCGATTCTCCATGAACAGCTGTTGTCGACTGAAAATTTTCATACCAATTATTTTCTCTGTGAATAATATTCTTTTGTGGAATATACAAGAATGCTTGTGCCACGAGTGATAAGATAAGAAAAAATAAAATTATTGGTTTCTTTGTGATATTTGATAAGCTAACGAATATTGGCAACAGTATGCTTGCCAATCCTATAAATCTCCATGGAAATTGATAGAGTTTTAATATTTTAATGTTTTCCCATACTGGACTTGAAATAGAGAGAGGTAGAAAATAACAGATAAACAAAGTCAATACTATTAATAGTGTTAGCGAACATAATTGTTTTCTCTTTATTAGAGAAACTATGCTTATTATTAAAATAATAGCTCCAACTAATCCTATTTGAGGCGATTGTCCATCTGGTTCATTCGGATTTGGAGCAAATCCCCATGATTTTAGAATCATTTCAAGCGGAGAGATAAAATGTTCTTTATATATATTTCCAAAGAAAAGAGCTGCATGTGTATATTTCGATTCAAAAAATGCCGGAATCCAGAAGAACGCTGAGATTCCAAGAGTAAGAATAAAATACATTAACATATAACTAAAAGGCGTTTTATATTTCCATATCATGAAGCATAAAAATGCTATAAAAAATGGAAATGTCATGAGTCCTACGCCATGGTGCGTCAGAATAATAAGAGAAGATATAATACCTCCAAGAATAAATAAATGTAATGCTTTCTTTTGAATTCCCATGGTTAAGAAATATAAAGCAAACGGAACAATCGAAATCGAAAGTATTTCTCCCAATGCTCCTCGAACATACATGTTTAGAAATTGGTATGGTGCTAATCCAAAGAGAAACGCTCCAAGAATTGCGTTGATTCGAGAACTTAACAATGACAGGAAAAAAAACATACCTATTGGCGCTATAAGAAAAGAGATGCTTAGAAGGAGTTTAAAAATCACTTCATATGATACTCCTAATAATGAAAGCATTGTAGCGATATACCCTGATACGGGATAGAAGAAATTAAGTTCCGGCAAACCATAAGTATAATTTAAATCTTTAGCCCATCGCGGAGGAATATGAAAATCGATAAACGCTTTTTTATATGTGGCAAATCTTGCCATATGAAGATCTCCATCATGTGTTTCTGGAACTCCTTGTCTAAAAAAATGATGAAGAAAGACAAGATGAACAAAAAAGAGAAAGAGAATGATCAAGAGAGATTTATTCAAGCGATGATATGACAACATACGCGATATCCTGAAAAGGATATTGAATAATTTCTTGTTTTTTTGCTATGGCAACAGGTCTTTTTGGATAATAAAAAGTTTTAAATTTTTGCGCTGTCTCTGGTTTTTTTTCTGGTCGAGTTATAAAAATTGTGCGTTTCTTCTTTAGATCTTCCTCCCAATGAATCGATCGATATTCCACATTGATAAATTTTTTTACATTTATGAATCCCTCATTGTCTGGTTTCTCTTTTTCGACAGAATTAATGAATTCATTCGGATCTATTTTTGAATAGAATAAGTATGAAATATAAAGAAGATTTGCTTCTGGGTCGATGACAATTCGATCGTATTCATCGTTTTTTTCTTGAAGGTACGCAATTAATGCTTTATCTGCAGACCTCCATTCTTTTGCATATGCTTGCGGGAATCGTTGTGCATAGCTTAGTGCATAGGTAGTTCCTTCATATAGGATTGAGAAAGAAACTGTTCCGATTATGAAGCATTTCATAGTAACGTTTCTTTTTACCATCCATCTCCAAACATGTAAGACCCCTATGGTTGTTATAACAAGAATTGCTGGCACCATGAAAAAACTTCTTGTGCCGTACGGACTTTCTCTTGTTATGGCGGTTGCAATAATTGTGAAAAACATGACAAGAAGCAAAAGAGTTGTTTGTATGGTTTTATTCTTTAAGTAAAAAACGATACCTATGAGAAATAGTGGTAATTGATAGATGAAAAATAATCCGTGCGTCCCTATGCCATGATTTCCATGAAAAGGACCATGGAGGAGATAAAACGAAGCGTTTATATTGTTTAGGATGTTTTTTATAAAAACAACGACAGTTTGCAGTGGTATAGAAAAAAATATTTTTTGAATGAATGGATGAATGTTTACCATATAACTTCGCGTCTCAATTAATTCAGCTTGAATTCTCGCGCTTGAGTGAATAAGCGTTCCGGAAACTGCGGATGTTGAATCTGATATTGTCACTAAAAATGGGATAGCAAAAAGGAAAATGATAATTATTGACATCCACACGTGTTTTTTATTGTTTCTTATGGTGTAAAGCAATGAGATCAATAACAGCGGAATGATTAATCGCATGGTGTTATAGGTATAAAAAGCAAACATTCCTGAGACGATTGAAGCGTAAAGAATAATATTCTGTTTTTTTCGAAGATAGAAAAACAATAATAAAAGACAAAGAGAAAGAAAAAACAGCGCGATAGTTACTTCAAAAGCGGCTCGAGAGAAGAATATATGCCATGGATTTGTTGCAAGAAGAAACGCGCCGATGATCATTGCTATATTTCTATTGTGATTCTCTAAAAATACATCTCTAATGATTAGAGTAAAAACAATGATAGTGGCGATGCCGAATATCCCAAATGGAAGACGAACTGCTATTTCGTTTAAACCAAATATATAAATAAATGGTACAGTTGCGTAGATGGATACTGGCAGTTTATATTCGCCGAACGCAATGAATTGGAGTGGCATGATTTTTCCATGTTCGTCTTTCCCAGTTTTGAGAATAGAGTATGCGTTATAACCAATAGAAAGCTCGTCTTGTTGAAGACCATTAGGAATGCTATCAATTCGATACAATCGTATAAATGAACCAAAAAGGATAATCAGGAAGAGAATAATATTATATTTATATTTCATAGTTTTTTATGAAACAATCTTTCTCTTTTTGGAATTAATGAAAAAAATAAAAAAAGTAATGCTTGCGGATGAGATTCCAATTCCAACGATAAATGATAATGGGGCGTATTCAAATTTTACAATATGTTTGCCTTCTGGAATTTCAATTTCTCGAAATGGATGCGAGGATTGAACAAATGGAACTTTTTCCCCATTAACAAAGGCTTTCCATCCCGGCATATAGGTGTCTGACAGGATGAGATGTTGACGAATTGGTGATGAAACTTCTAGTTCAACAACTGTTGATTTGTATAAAAGGATATTCGTTGTTCCTTGATTGTCTGGCGATGAAAATGACAGTCTTGGTTGAGCGGTCATATTTTTGTAAACAATAAATACATCATCCTGATACACAATTGGATATTCTGATGGAGGAAATGTTCTTTCTGTCGCATTATTTTCTTTTCCGCTAATGATATATTCTACACCTAGCCCGTCAATAAGCTCTTTTCTTTTTTTATTGCTGTCAAAAGGCTCATCGCCAAATCCCGGAATGATTGTCGCGTCTGATCGTGTTGATTGATTAAACGCAAATGGTTTGTTTTTTTCTCCATAAATAAATATGCCGTATGATTTTGGATATAGCGGGTCATATCCGTTTGGATCATATAATCCAAGTTGTGTTGCGAAATTTGCTTCGATCGCACCATGACCGTATCCATAAAGTCTTCCAATTGATCGTTGTTGTTTAAGAAATGAAACAAGTGGAGTTTCGGGATAGATAAGCGATACTGGAACAAATGGATTGAATTTATGAAAGAAATAAAAGAGCTCAAAAGCGGTGAATAGAAAAGTAGCGTATAGTAAAACTTTCTTTCTAATAAATTTTGATACGAAGAGAAGGATAGAAAGAAAAGAAAAGGAGAGAAGAGAAAAAATAACCATTGATCGAATGTGAGGGGTGCTGTTTGTGAGCGCTCCTATAAAGATGATACTAATTAATCCGAGAATGATACCATAGGCGATGTTGGTTTTAGCATGCTTCATCCATTTGTCGATGCCAAAGGAGGCGAGAGTCGTAAGAGTGAATGTAATAAAAATAATAAAATTTCCAGGACCGCTCTGTAATACGAGCGGAATTGGAACGCGATAAAGCAATTCCGTGATCGGATTTCTTGTTAAAAGAAATAGAAGTATTATAGAGAGGAAAAGAAAAAAGCGTTCCCATGGTGTTTTCTTTTTACTTATAGAACTTAACACACTGAAAAAGAATATTAAGAAACCAACAAACAACGCTTTTCCCGGATAGGAATCGTGAAGAAGATAATTCTCTGTCGCTGGATTTCCAAAGAGATCTGGATTGATAAATGTGAGTAATTGTTTCGGTTGAATCAGCAATCTTGTGACAAAGTCTTCATATGGGTGATTTACCCTTGCTGAGTGATAGAGCAATTCAATTGTTGGAATGAGTTGGATTCCAGCGATGCCCATGCCAATAATGAGCAGTATTATGATATCAAGCGCAACGGGTTTCTTTATTACAAGAGCATAAAGGATTGCAAATATGGCGATTCCTCCAAATATTTGAAGATGTCCAGCAACAGCGCTTGACGCGATTGAAAAAACAAGCAGCGTCTTAAATATCGTTTTTTTTGTTTCATGTATTTTTTCTATCGAATAAAGGATAAAAGGAATCCAAAGAATGACATGTCCAATCGTATTGTATTCAAGAAACACCGTCATATAGTGACTGAATCCGTACGAAAGAGAGCAAATAAGACTTGCGTATATTGATCGATGAATTGATCGAAGATACAGAAACATGCCAATCATTGCCAAGAATGGTTGAAGCATGACGAGGATGGTCCATGCCATCGGTTGAGAGAATATAAAGTATAAAACTGTAAAAGGATAGAAAACTTGAGATTGAAGATTTGCCAATAATGGATGTCCTGAAAAATTATGAGGATTCCACAGCGGAATTCTTCCTTGTTTTAACTCTTGATTGACAAATGTTCTCCATGGGTAGATCTGACGGATTGTATCAAAGTATTGTTTTTTGCTAGGGTAACTGCCTGGATTGTATCCAAGAAATGAGTATGATCTCCATGGTTGATACTCGGAGACGAGAAGGTCTCCGGGAAAAGGAAGAAGTCGGAAGATCAATGTTTTATAAAAAAATACGCAGGTTATTCCAGCAAGAATGAGAAATGGAAAAATTTTTGTTATGCGCGTTTGCATAAATGTTTTCTAATGAGAAAACTTATCAATATAATTATGGATCCCACAGATATAAGATTTGCTAGTAATCGTATCGGAGTTTCTTCAAATTGTATGCGAACAGCATGTGTTCCTTCAGGAACAAAAAATGTTATTAGTCCTCGCCAATTCGGATCTTGAAATTGAATGGAGGTTTTTTCACCGTTTATGTAAACTCTCCATCCGGGAAAGTACTGCGTGTGGCTGACTATGCGAGCGCTTGTTGTCGATTTAACAGAAAATGTTTGTTTGTGATTTATTTTTCTGAAATTATGAATTCTTCCTTCTCCTTCTATGATTTGTACTCGGGACTTAGGATACGCAGTTGCTGGTCCGGCTGACCATATCACATCTGTTTCGCCAAAGTATGTGGTATTCAATGGATAATTCCAAAATACTTGTTCATCTTGAATTTGATCATATCCTTGTGTTGGTTTCCAATAGTGCATTGTCGGCAACACGATCATAAGTGCGAGAATAATAAAAAGATATGGTTTTCTTGGTAAATATCGATGGATGACTATTCCTCCGAGCATTGCTGTGGCGAATACGATGACCGACAAGAATCTCCACGGAAATTGAAATTGTCGAAGATACGATACGCGTTCCCATAGTGGCGTTGATAGAGGATGCATGAAGAAAATTGAAATAATGATGATTGCATAACAAAATATCGACATAATTTTCATTGTTGATGGCAATGACCTCCAAAAGATGATAGCAAGAACTGTTAGAAGTGTGTGTGCTATTCCCCAGTGAACAACAATCTCAGAAACGCGAAGGTGCGGATCGTTAAATAGGTTCGGAATGAAAAAGTGATGAAACTGAGGAAAGTTCACCCGAAAAAGATCCTTCATAAAGAGATCTCCATAGGTATATTTATGTTCAATAAGCGCTGGAATCCAATAAAAAGAAGCGAGACCAAGCCCAAGAGATATGCCAAGAATCGCCTTTCGTTTGTTTTCAGCAAATAATAAGAGAAATCCAATAGTAATAAAGAAGAAAACAAGCGCCATAGAATTATGAGAAAGAATCATAAGAGAGAGGGAAATTGTGACAATTGGAATGTTCGCTCGTAAACATCCCCAGAGGACAAGAGGGAAAAAAGCATACACATAGATTGTTCCAATAGCTCCGCGGATTAGCACATCAACGAGATGATACGGAGCGAATTGATATAGAAGCGTGACAAGGAATGCTATCTTCTCTCTCTTAAAAAATGTCTTTGCGAATAAAAACATGAATATGCAAGATAATAGAAAACTGAAATAAAGAGTGAGTTTAAACACAGAAACAAGAGGGATGCCAAGAGCGATTAGAAAAGAAGAAACATAAAACGGCGTATGATAGATGAAAGTAAACAACGGCATGCCATAGCCATAATTTAAATCTCCAGCCCATCGAACAGGAATGTGTCCGTCTCGAATCGCTTTATAAAACGCAGCCATTCGAGGGATTTGCACTTCTCCGTCGCTTGTGTGTGGTAAGTCAGGCGATACAAACATGTGAATAAACGGAAGCGAAGAAAGAACAATAAGAATAATCAGAATATTAAGGCTTTTTTTCATGCGGTATGAGACACATTATAGTACAATAACCTCATGAATTTTAGGACATTGACGGCTGTATTGCTCTTTTCTTTTAGCATTCCTGTCATAACGCGATACAAGTTGTTTCCAACGGAAGGAAATCAATATTGGTTGTATGGTATTCTTCTTGTTTCGTTCATGACTCTTGCGTTGACATCCCTTTTTTACACCGACCGTTTTCAAAAGGCTCGATTGGTTTCTTTTTGGGTATCTCTCGGGATTGTTTTTTTGGGAGCGACGACTGGAGCTATTTATGAACGGCACGTGGTAGCGCCTTCGTGGAAAGTTCATGATATCGTGCTGCAACAAGAGGCGGCGATGCGATATCTCCTTCAAGGAAAGAATCCATATAAAGAAACATATTTTGGCACTCCTGTGGAATTGTTTAATTACGATGAGCCGGGAAATCAAGACGCGGTGAATCCTGCTCTCTATCACTTTGTTATGCCACCGGCGTATTTACTTGTTCCATTTCCGTTTTATTGGCTAGCAAATAGGATATTTGGTTATTTCGATGGAAGAATGGTTCTTGTTGTATTTATGGTTGGCATATGGTGGATGTTTTTGCGGTTATTTAAGAAATTTGACCTTGCGGAACTTGCCATCGTATTTGCATCGCTTTCTCCAGCGTCTGTTCACTTTTTCATTGAAGGTAGAAGCGACAGTTTTGCATTATTTTTTCTTGTCGCAAGTTTATTGTTCCTAAATCAGAAACGACCATATCTTGCGTCTATATCGTTTGCGTTTGCGTTCTTAAGCAAACAAACAATGTGGTTTGCCGCTCCACTGTTTCTCCTATATATGTTTTATACGACTCCACAACGGAAGACGATTGTTCGATCAGGTATTGTGTTTCTCATTACCATTGGATTGTTTGTTGGTCCTTTTCTTGTGTGGGATGCAAACGCGTTCATTGATAGTACGATTCGGTATTTAAGCTCTGGCGGAGAACGAGGGTATCCTATAAGCGGGTATGGATTATCGATGATGCTGTATCAATTTAGATTGATTAATGATATTCATGAATATTATCCTTTTATCGTATGGCAGATTCTCGTGGGAGGCGTGACCACAATGGTTGTTTTGCGGTTTTTCAGTAAAAATCCTTCCATTGCAAAATTTTTTCTTGGATTTGCAATAATTTTGTTTTCATTCTGGTACACAAGTAGATATTTTAATGATAGTCATGTCGCTGTAATTGCGGATCTCATCGCATTGGGTATATTCAAGCAGTATGACGACCTATTATAGATTTTTTTTGTTCATTATTATTTGTATCTCTTTTTGTTTTCGAGTATATAAAGTTGATCAAATTCCCCCCTCATTATCATGGGATGAAGTATCAATTGGATATAATGGATACTCAATTTTAAAAACAGGAAAAGATGAACACGGAAGATTGTTACCATTGGATACATTTATTGCATATGGAGATTATAAACCGCCCATTCCCATTTACATCACTGTTCCATTTATCGCGTTTTTTGGCTTGAATGAATTTTCTGTTCGCATTCCTTCTGTATTGTTTGGAACTGCTACAGTTGCGTTAACGTACGTGCTTGTTCTTGAATTATTTTCATCTCACAAAAAGAAGTATACTCTTGCGCTTCTTTCATCTTTTGTCCTAGGAATATCACCTTGGCATGTAAATCTTTCGCGAGTCGGATTTGAAGCGGTTATCGCGTTGTTTTTTATCGTTCTTGCGACTGTGTTGTTTCTTCTTGCTCGATCTCGATCAACCATATGGTACGGAGTGTTTTTGCCTTTTGTTGCCGCGGTATATACGTTTAATAGCGCTCGATATTTTTCGCCAATGTTTCTTCTTTTCTTATTGTGGTATACAAAAGAATATGCATGGAAGGAAAGGAAAAAGGTTGCGATTGGATGGATGATAGGAGTGTTTGCGCTGTTGCCAATTCTTCCACACTTACTTTCTCCTGAAGCTCGCCTTCGATATAAAGAAGTGAATATCTTTAGCAATGTTGATATTGTTCGAACGGCAAATCAACGAATTGAGCAAGCTGGAAACACAATGTGGGCAAGAATTATTCATAATCGACGTATATATTATGCGATGGAATTCGCCAAGCACTATCTTGATCATTTCGAGCCGAGATTTTTATTTATTAAAGGAGACGGCAATCCAAAGTTCTCCATTCAAGATGTGGGACAGTTATATATTGTTGAAATTCCGTTTCTTGTCGTTGGATTTTTTGGGGTACTTCTTAGGTATAAAAAGGTGGGTATATTATTGTTGCTTTGGTTGTTGCTTGCAGTCATTCCTGCCGGTGTTGCTCGAGAGACTCCTCACGCGTTACGTATTTTAAATACGCTTCCGACATGGCATATATGGATTGCGTATGGAATTGTTTATGTGCTGTTTGAACAAAAGCACGTATTGGTTTCTTTCTCTTCCAGGATATTCGTCATTTTTGGATATGGATTTTTTATCATGTATTATCTTCACAACTACTATGCACATTATCCAATAGAGTACTCAGGAGAATGGCAGTATGGGTACAGAGAAGCGTTTCGTTTTTCAGAATCTGTAAAAGATAAATATCAAAAAATTGTGGTGTCGGATGTAATAGGCAGACCATACGCCTATGCGTTGTTTTATGGAGCATACGATCCGAGAGAGTTTTGGAGAACGAAACATGCATATTTTGACGCGGTTGGATTTTATACTGTCAAAGGGTTTGGATCATATGAATTTGTCCGACACAATCCAGAATCGTATGAACAAAATACATTGTATATACTTCCTTTAATTGAAGTTCCTCAGGGATCTAAAGAAGTGTTTCGCGTTCGTTTGTTGAATGGAGAATCTCGTTTGGTTGGATTTCATTTATGAATCGTTTCAAAGATTATCTTTTATTAGTTTGTATTGTTGTTGTTGCGATAGCGATTCGCTTTTGTAAATTAGGCGAGGTTCCGGTTGGGCCAAATTGGGATGAAGCGGCACTTGGATGGAATGCGTATTCCATATTGAAGACTGGAAGAGATGAGTATGGAGAACGCTTCCCATTGTCTCTGCGATCTTACGATGATTACAAACCGCCTCTTTACATGTATCTTGCGATTCCAAGTGTCGCAATCTTTGGCCTTGATCTATGGTCTACGCGTTTGCCTGCTGCAATAAATGGTGTAATCGCTGTTATTGGCGTTTTCTTTCTTGTAAGAGAATTTTCTCGGCATGCTTCATTACTGCAAAAATGGAAATATTTACCATATCTTGGCGCGTTTCTTCTCGCGATTTCTCCGTGGCATGTTCATTTTTCTCGGATCGCCTTTGAAGCAAATATAGGAGTGACATTGAACATTTGGGGTATCTATGCCCTGCTTCGAGGGTTAAGAAATCCTTTCTTTTTTGTTGTATCAGGATGTCTTATGGGAGCGAGTTTATACGCGTATCATAGTCAACGAGTTTTCATACCTTTGTTGATTCTTCTTTTTTTTGTTGCCTTTAGAAAAGAGATATGGGAACGGAAACGATATATTGGTCTATTTTTTCTTTCATTATTTTTGACCATCCTTCCATTAATTCCAGTATTTACCAATCCAACAACGCTTATGAGACTCAGGGGGACAAGCACGCTTGCGGATACAACTGGTTTATTAAGAGATACCGTAAGAAAATTGGAGCGAGACAGGGAGATGAATAGCCAGATTGGTTTATTGTTGGATAATCGTCGATTTGTTTATGCGAAAACGATCCTCAATGGGTATCTTTCTCATTTTTCGTTGAAGTGGTTGTTTTTAGAGGGTGATAACGCTCGGCATCATGCCCCTAGAATGGGGTTGCTTTATCATATCGAGTTGCCGCTATTATTTGTTGGTTTATTGTGGTTAATACAGCATGGAAAAAAAGTTGCCTTTTTTATTCTTGGATGGATGTTGATTGCTCCTATTCCCGCGTCCCCGACAACAGAATTGCCTCATGCTATACGAACGCTTGTGTTCCTTCCGACATTTCAAATAGTCATTGCTATTGGAACGATATATACATTTTTTCTTTTCAAATCAATCTATCGGATTCGTTATGGCGTTTTTATTATTGTGTGTATCGTTGGGTTATGGAATGTTACATATTATCTCTCTTCATACTTTATTCAACAAAATTATGAATATTCTGAGTATTGGCAGTATGGATACAAGCAGGCGGTTGAATACGCGGTTCAACATTATGATAAATATGAAACGATTGTCGTTTCAACAAAATTGGAACAGCCTCATATGTTTTTTTTGTTCCATTTGCGATACGATCCTTCATTATATCTTTCACAAGGAGGTACAAAATCTGGAGGATTTAAAGAAACACAAAATGCGTTTGATAAGTTTCGATTTCGTCCTATTCAATGGGAGAATGAAAAACGCGATGGAACGATTCTTTACATTGGGACGCCAAGTGAAATTCCTCATAGCATACACACAATTTATTATTTAAATGGAATAGAAGCGATACGAATTTCATCGTAGATTGAATGCAAAATTATTTCGGTATGCATAAAACAATAATATTTATCGCCATAATTATATTCGCTTTTATCCTTCGTTTCTATCATCTTTCCTCTGTTCCTCCATCTCCGTCTCTTGATGAAGTTTCCTTGGGGTGGAACGCTTACTCGATATTTCATACGGGGAGAGATGAATATGGAACATTTTTTCCTATTCTCCTTCGAGCATACGATGATTACAGACCGGCGTTGTATGTATATTTAATTCTTCCATTTCTTTTTATATTTGGATTAACTGTCGAGGCGGTTCGCGCGCCTTCGGTCGTTCTTTCTTTGCTTACTGTTGTCGCAACATTTTTTCTTGCGAAAATTTTAACAAAGAACATGTGGATCGGATTGATCGCTATGGTTTTATTGGCGATATCTCCATGGCATATCTATATATCTCGATTAGGACACGAAGTAAACGCTGGTCTCGCGTTCGGTGTGATAGGGATTGCATTGTTTTTTTACTATATTTATGAATGCAATAAGACGAGCATTATTGCATTTTCACTTTTTTCGTTTGTTTTGGCGTTATATAGTTATCAAAGTCAAAAAATTATTATTCCGATTATTGTTTGTTCACTGTTTGGTCTTTTTTTTCGCGTTCTTCTCAAACAGTTTAAAAAAATAATCGTGCTTCTCTTTTTTTGCTTCATTCTTCTTTTTCCCCTGATTCTTGTCACATTTTCAGATAAGGGATTAATTCGGTTTCAAGGAACGACGGTCTTTAATGGAAGTCATCCGTTTTACGAACGAGATCGGCTGGCGTTTGTTCAAGCAAGAGAAGAAAAGAATATCTTTGTGCAGTTATGGCATCATCCTCGATTAACGTCATTGAAAATTTTTCTTCAGCAATATATGTCGCATTTTTCCTTTTCTTGGCTATTTCAAGGAAAAGCGTATGAAGCACATAAAGTTCCATACATGGGATTATTGTATCCATGGGAGCTTCCATTTATTCTGATTGGCTTTGTTTTAGCGTATAAACTGTTTTCTAAAAAAGTTTTTTTCTTTATGATGATATGGTTTTTATCCTCTCCAATCCCTGCAGCAATAACAACGCAAGCTCCGCACGCGATGCGATCATACACATTTCTTCCAACATGGCAAGTATTTGGCGCGATTGGTTTATGGCACGTGTTTTCTCGTTATGCTCTTCTAAAAAAGAGCGTAATAACCGTTGCTATATTTCTTTTTGTTATTAGTGTAAGTTTGTATCATTTTTATAGAAATTATTTTTTTGTTTTTCCTCGGGACCAATCAGAAGCGTTTTCATACGCTGCCGCAGATGCAATGAAGTATCTTCTAAACTATCGTGATGCTTTTGATTCGATTGTTATCTCGAATCGATTGGGTCAACGATACTCTTACCCGTCATATATGTTTTTTTTATTTTTTTCTCGATATCATCCAAAGATGTACCATCATTACGGAGGAACACAGTCTGGAAGTTTTGACGCGCATCACGCGTTTGATGTCTATGAGTTTCGATCAATTAAAAAAAATGAACGCAACGAAAAAACATTGTATGTAACTAATTACTTTGAAGATCATCAAGGAATACGAGTGCAATATATTGCAAGATATCTCAATGAAACGCCGGGGGTTATTCTTTATGTCTATGAATAAACGATTGCTCTTTCCCTTGTTTTTGATGATACTTTCATTGTTTCCTCTTCGTTCTTTGCTGTCTCCGGGATTGCCTGTGACGCATGATGGGCAAGACCATGTCGCAAGAATAGCGAATTTTTATCAATCTTTATCCGAAGGAAATATCATCCCACGGTGGGGAAATAACTTGAATTGGGGTTTTGGTCATCCTGTACTTATGTTTCTGTATCCATTGCCTTCTTACATCGCTTCTTTTTTTCATGCGATAGGATTTTCACTCGTTGATAGCGTAAAGTTAGTGTTTGCTTTTGGATATGCTGCAAGCATTCTTGCGATGTATTGGTTTGTTAAAGATTTCTGGGGAACTATTCCCGGTATTGTTGCCGCGATATTGTACGGATTCGCTCCGTATAGATTTGTAAACCTTTATGTTCGCGGCGCGATAGGAGAGCATGTGTCGTTTATCTTTTTACCGCTTATTCTTTGGGGAATTGCTGATTTGGCGAGAAAAAAAAGAAAAATTCTGTGGGGATTGTTTTTCTCTCTATCTCTCGCTGGATTGTTGTTGTCGCATAATGCTGTAAGCATCATGATGATTCCATGTATAGTGTTCTTTGTTCTATACATGATGATTCATACTAAACAAAAAAAACGATTTTTGGTTTTTGTTTTTCTTTTTGGCATGTATAGTGTTTTGCTATCGGCATTTTTTCTATTTCCAGCGTTTTTTGAGGGAAAGTACACATTGCGAGATATTGTGACAAAAGGAGAAATTGGACAACGAATGGTTCCATTTGCATCATTTCTCCGTTCTCCATGGAACTATGGTGGCGGGAATGAATTTACAAAAGAAATTGGCATGCCGATGATTATTCTTTTCTTTTTAACCATTTTTATAAAAAAGAAAGGATTGATTTTTGGGTTATGGGCGATGTTTTGTGGATATCTTGTCCTCATGACATCTCCATCGTTGCCTATTTGGGAGAAAATTTCTCTTTTGCAAAAATTTCAGTTTCCTTGGCGATTACTTGTCATGACGACATTTATTGGAAGTCTTATTGGAGCTTCAGTCATTGTTCAAGTCCGAAAACGATATCAATCGATACTTGGATTGTTGTTGTGCGTGATTGCCGTTGTGTCCACTGCTCACATGTGGAAACCGAAAGCGTATAAAACATACGATGAATCATTTTTTACTGGAGTGTACAAAAGCACAACAGATACAGGAGAAAGTAGTCCCATTTGGTCTGTTCGGTTTATGGAATTCGAGCCGTCTTCTCATATGGAAATCGCTGAAGGAAACGCGATCATTAAGGAACAACGAAGAATAACGACGATGAGAGAGTATCATGTTATCGCAAAAGAACGAACGCGATTGGTTGAGAACACGCTGTATTTTCCGGGATGGAATGTCTTTGTGAATAATCAACGAGCTGATATAGAATTTCAAGATCCTCGATGGAGAGGGAGAATAACATTTTGGGTTGATCAAGGTGAGCATGCAATTCGCATTGTCTTTCAAGACACAAAGTTTCGGATGATATCAACGATTGTTTCTATGGCAAGCGTTATATTATTGTTTCCCTTACTTATTTTAGCGAGACAATGAAAAAACTTTCTATCGCGTTAGCTGTGTATAATGAAGAAAAATATCTAGAGCGATGCTTATCTTCTATTGTTGATATTGCAGATGAAATCGTGATTGTCGATGGAGGATCCACCGATGGCACATTGGATATAGCAAAACGATTTAACGCAAGAATTATTTATGCGGACAATCCGCCAATTTTTCATATCAATAAGCAAAAAGCGTTAGACTCTTGTCGATCTGATTGGATTTTGCAATTAGACGCTGACGAAGTTGTTTCTCCAGAATTAAAAAATGAAATTCAAGAAGTAATCAACACAACAACGAATTGTGGTTTTTTTATTCCAAGAAAAAATAACTTTTGGGGACATTGGATGAGAAAAACAGGAGTGTATCCTGATTATGTGATTCGACTTGTGAAAAGAGGAAAAGCAAGATTTCCATGCAAAAGTGTTCACGAGCAGATAGATGTTGATGGTTCTGTTGGATATCTCACTCATCATCTTTATCACTATTCTTATGAAACCATAGCGGATTATTGGAGAAAAGCTGATACATACACATCGTTGACTGCTGATGAATTGAGAAGAAAAAAGATTTCAAAAAGAGCATTTTTTTCATATTTTTTTCTTCAGCCCATAAAAATATTCGTTGTATTTTTTATTCAAAAGAAAGGATTTATTGATGGAATATATGGATTTTTATTTTCACTGTTTTCTGCATTGCATGTTCCAATTGCCTATTGGAAATATTTGAAAGGTGAACCATGATGAAAGTGATAAAAAGCATTGTTATGATGCTTTTCATGTTGCACATTGTTAGTTTTACTGTTAGAGCTGAGTATATTCTCCCATATCCAGGTCCGATGCCAGGAAACAAACTGCGAATACTCATGAAAATTTTAGACGCCTTTCAATATTATTGGCATTGGGGAAATATCGCGAAAGTTCATTACTACACTGAATTGTCTGATAAGTATCTTGTTGAAGCAAAAACGCTTTTTGAATATAAACAATATATTCTTGCCGTAAACGCTCTTAAGCGTTCCAATCAATATTGGGTAGAAATTCAGCGATATATAGACGCGGCGAAGAGCGAAGGAAAAGATGTAACGGAATTGTATAAACGCCATCGCGAACAAGCCGTAACGCATGCAACAGTTATTGAGCAATTGATAGACTATCTTCCCAAATCATTTGTTTGGCAGGATGAAAAAAAGGATCCGATTTTATTATCTTTGCGATCTATTCTTGAAGAAGCAAAACACATTCGACAATGAAACAATTCGTCATCCTGGGATATATTTTTATCGCTTTATTGTTTCTCATATATTCATATGGGTTTGTTGACAAAAATCTTGTCCTTTCGACTCATCCAATCTATCAAACAATACATGCTCCATTGCAATATTTTGTGTTTGAGAAGCGAGGATGGGCGGGAATGATGTATGTGGTATTTTTGCTTTCCTTGTGGGGGTTTTACGGGGTGACACTTCATTTAGTTCATCATCAACGGTTAACTTTTTTTGAAATAAAAAAAATAATCGTGATTGTTAGCGCGATATTTTTATTTTCTTTTCCGGCGTTTTCGTATGACATATTCAATTACATATTGACATCGAAAGTTGTCTATACTTACACGGAAAATCCGTGGTTAGTTCGACCGATTGAGATTCCAAACGAACCGAATCTTGCATTTACTCGAGCCGCAAATAAAACAGCGCTTTATGGTCCGACATGGATTGCGTTGACGGTTATTCCTCATCTTGTGAGCATGAATCATGTGTGGGTGGCAATTATCGCGTTCAAAGGGTTTGTCGCTGCATTTTTCTTCTTCTTTTTGTATATTGTGTGGCGAGTAACAAAAAGCGTATGGAATGTCACCGCGTTTGCTTTGAATCCATTAGTGTTGATTACTGTATTAAACGAAGGGCACAACGATATGGTGATGATGACGTTTGCTGTATTGGCGTTGCTGATACCTCGTTTTAAGTTTGCTTTGTGGTGTTTATCTGTTCTCGTAAAGGGGGCGACGATACTTCTTGTATTTTCAAGATCGTTTGCGCAGGCGTATTGGTTCATGTTTGTGATATTTATGATTTCTCCATTTCGAGAGGAAATGTATCCGTGGTATTTTGTTTGGTGTTTGTCATTCTTAGTGTTATTGCCATATACATCTCATCGTCTGTTGTATATGTTTTCTTTTTCGTTGTGCTTTGGATTGCTATTAAGAAATCTTCCTTATATCGTGACGAGACAATATGAAGGATATAATCAGATCATTCGGACAGCCGTGACGTGGCTTCCTCTTGTAATGCTTATGTCTTTAATATTATGGAGACGATACATCGTTACAAAAAAGAAGCGGTAGGGATTGGCATACTCCTTTTTCTTTGGTTGTTCGCCGCATTTCCGTTATTTGGGAATCGTTTTATTCCAACGCATGACGGTGAATATCATTTAATTCGAATCTATGAATTTTCCAAAATGTTGAGAGAGGGACATATATTTCCTCGATGGGCTCCGGGATTAAACAGCGGTTATGGATTTCCTTTATTTATTTTTCATTATCCATTTCCTAATTATGTCGGTTCATTATTTTTTCTGCTAGGATTTCCTCTTGTTCAATCATTTCAGTATAGTCTCGGCATGAGTCTTTTTGTTGCGATGATTGGTTGTTATATCTTCTTAAGAAGATATTATTCTGTTATTTCATCAGTCTTTGGGGTTGTGTTGTTTTTTTCTGTTCCATATCTCTATGTTGATGTGTATGTTCGAGGATCTATTGGCGAGTTGTGGGCGATTGCGTGGACATGGTGCGCATTAGCCAGTATCGTATGGAGAAGGGTAATTCTTTTTTCTTTATGCATCGCTTTGATTATTGTAAGTCACAATATCATGGCGATGATTATGATTCCATTTTTGACTATATTTACGGAGTTGTTTTATCGAAATGCGTTCATTTCTTTGATTGGAGGAATAGGTCTAAGTGCATATTTTTGGATTCCCGCTTTGTTTGAAAGACAGTATGTGATTGGGTTGAATACCGTCACCTATAGCGATCACTTTCCTCATATTACGCAATTGCTCTTTCCATCATGGGGAACAAATTTTTCTCAACCAGGTATTATTGCTGGAGAAATTTCTCAGCAGATTGGTATTGTTCCATTGGTTATTTTGCTAGTTTCTTTTATTTTTTTATGGAAACAACATTCACCGATTCGACTAGTTTTTTTTGTTTTTTCCTTTATTGGAATATTCTTTCTTTTGCCAATGTCAGATTTTATTTGGAGAATTATCTCCTTTCTTCAATTTATTCAATATCCATGGCGTTTGTTGTCAATTTTGCTGATAACGATTCCATTTCTTGGCGCGTTTTTTGTTCGTCGGATTACCTCTCTTATCCTCTTTGGAGGAATAGCAATAGTCCTTTCTTTTTCTTATATGAGACCTGTTGCCTATGAACCAAGAGAAGATTCGTATTATCTGAATAATCCTTCATTCACCGATGGAACATCGTCTCTTGGAAATAGTTTTTCAACTATTTGGACGCCGTGGATTCGCGAGCGATATACAAGCGTTGTCAGCGGAGGAGGGAAGATACGTAATGTTCAAGAAACATCCATATCTGTGTCTTTTTCTGTTGAAACAAATCAAGAAACATCCCTTCGTATTCATAGAACATACTATCCGGGATGGCGAATAATAGCAAATGGTCGGGAAATTCCTGTCGATTATTCTCGCGGAGTCATTGATATTAATCTTCCAGAACGGGGCGTGTATAATGTAGAAGCTATATTTGAAGAAACGCAAACAAGAAGGAGCGCAAATGCGCTGTCTCTGATTACATTGTCGTTGATGATTAATTTTGTCGTTTTTCGTTATTTCTATGCGCGTCGGAATAAATATCTTGCCGCTTCGTAACGCTCATGCCGCGAGAGGATCTGGGACATATCTTCGTCTTCTTCTTCAAGCGTTTTCTTTGTTTGATAAAAACAATATCTATTATCAATTTCTTTCATTCCGCGATCTTCCAGATATTGATTGTATTCACTATCCGTTTTTCGATCCGTTTTTTTTCACGATGCCGTTTATAAAAAACAAACCAGTTGTGGTTACGGTTCACGATCTTATTCCATTGGTATACCCAAAACACTTTCCTGCGGGTATCCGAGGATCGATTGCATGGCGAATACAAAAATGGAAACTTCAACGCGTTTCAGCCATTATTACTGATTCATTTGCGTCAAAGAACGATATCGTTCGGATCGTCCATGTTCCTGATGCGAATGTTCATGTTGTACCTATCGCGCCGGATCCTTCATTTACTCCGACATACGATCGATCGGTTAAGAAAAAATATCGTCTCCCTGATGAATATTTGTTATATGTTGGTGATGTCAATTGGAATAAAAATATTCCCACCATGCTTCGCGCAATGAGAAACATTGATATCCCGCTTGTGCTTGTTGGCAAAGCATTTTTAAATGTATCGATACAAGAAGTACAAGAAATAGAAAGAATTATCGACAAAGAAGGGTTGAAGAAAAAAATTATAACATTGGGTTTTGTTGAAACGGATGAATTGAAGAGTATATACTCTTTCGCAAGACTAACATTGTGTCTTTCTTACGCCGAGGGATTTGGATTTCCAATTGTTGAATCTATGGCGTGTGGAACACCATGTGTTGTGTCAAATGTTTCAAGTCCTGTGGAGATTGCCGGACCATCAGTTCTTGTGAATCCGTGGAGTATTGAAGATGTCGTTCGCGGGATTAGAATCGCTCTTCAAAAAGATAAAGAAAAAGAAGGAAAGAAGGCGTTATCATGGGTAAAACAGTTTACATGGAGACGTGTTGTCGATGAAACAACAACAGTGTATAACAGCGTTATATGAAAAAGGTTTCGATTATTATTCCGGTATATAACGAACGATCGATGATTGATCTCGTGCTCGAGGTTGTTTCAAAAAAACATATTCCGGGTTGGAGAAAAGAACTTATCATCATCGATGATGGTTCGACCGATGGCACGAGAGATGTATTGCAAAAATATGTAAAAAAGCACAGGATTATTTTTTTGGATAGAAATTACGGAAAAGGATACGCTGTCTGTAGAGGATTTAAAAAAGCGACAGGAGATATTTTGTTGATTCAAGACGCTGACTTTGAATATACGCCGGATGACTATGAACAATTGTTGAAACCATTCAATAATCCCCGCGTTCATGTTGTTTATGGATCTAGATTTTTAGGATCTCATCTTTCAACGATGTTTCTTTACACGATAGGGAATAAATTTGTCACATTTCTCACAAATGTTATATACAACTCGAATATCACCGATATGGAAACAGGATACAAGTTATTTAGAAGAGAAGTCATCAAAGATCTTCGTCTTCGAGCGAGACGATTTGATTTTGAGCCAGAAGTTACGGCAAAGCTCTTGAAAAGAGGATATCAAATTTATGAAGTTCCTATTTCATATTTGGGAAGAAAATTTGAAGAAGGAAAAAAGTTAACATGGAGGGATGGGGTTAGCGCCGTATGGACATTAATAAAATATCGATTTATTGATTAATATGATCTTCAAAAACGTTCTTCATCTCTTTCGTAATCCAGCAGCCCGAAATAGTTTCATTATGTTTTTTGGAACAATGATTATAAATTTTGGAGCATATCTTTATCAGCTTGTTGTTATAAGAATTTTTGGTCCGGAACAATATGGCGAATTTGCCACACTTATTTCTTTTCTCTTTTTATTTAGCGTTCCCGCGAATGTTCTTCAAATCGTGTTAACAAAGTATTTTTCTATCTATAAAGCAAGAGATCATATTGGAGAGGCTCGTTCGTTATTTGTAAAAACCATGCGATGGATTATCGGTCTTTCATTGCTTGCATTTCCTATATTTTTATTTTTCCTTCCGTTTCTTCAGCGCTTAACGCACATCTATCGATTTGATAGTTTTATTTATTTATATATTACTGTTGTTGGCTCGTTTGGGATCGCGGTATTTTCTTCTTTATTAAATGGATATCAACGATTTTTTTTGTCGAGTTTGAATATGTCTATTTTGACATTTCTTCGATTGCTCTCCGGTATAGCGTTTGCGCCAATCAGCGTTCCTCTTACAATCCTTGGAAACGCAATGTCTGAATATATTGCCATAGTATTTTACGCGCTTTCCGTTCGTTTTCTTTTCGCGAAACCAGCTGAACGGATACAGATAAAATTCTCAACTGTTTTTTCATTCGCGGTGCCCGTATTGTTTTCAACGCTCGGCATGACAGCGTTTTTTAATATGGATGTGATTTGGGTAAAGCATTTTTTTGATGCGACCGAAGCTGGTATTTACGCGTCGTTGACGATATTTGGCAAAATTATTTTTTTTGCTGCTTCGCCAATCGTTATTGTTGTTTTTCCAATGATTGCTGAACGAAAGGAAAAGAGCATTCCATACGCGAGTTTGTTTTACTTTGGTTTGTTTTCTGTTGCGATTCTTTCATCAGCAATTGTTGGGATGTATATGTTTCTCGGAGAGTTTGTTATACGAATCCTATTTGGGGAAGCGTTTATGAATGCAAATCAATATATTAGTCAATATGGCGTCTTTATGGCGTTTGTTACCATGCTGAATTATTTAATGACAGTTTGTCTTGCGATCAATAAAACGATTGCTGGATTTCTTGTTTTTATAGGAAGCATAGTGCATTCTGTTGTCATTTTATTTTTTCATGCGTCGCTCTATGAAGTGATTGTTAGCATATCGTTTGTTTCAGGAATTCTTACCCTTGTTCTTTTGCTATACTACCGATATGGAAAATCATTCCAATGAATTTCTCTCCGTCATTATCCCGGTGTTTCGCCAAGAAAAGACGATAAAAAAAAATCTTCTTTCAATTATCGCGGAATTGGACATGACTCGCCTTCCATATGAAGTGATTGTTGTTGTGGATGGATTTGTTGACAACACACTTCAGCAAGCAAAAAAAGTGAAAAATAAGCACTTAAGAATTTATGGATATGAGCAAAACAAAGGAAAGGGCTACGCGGTTCGATATGGAATGGCGAGATCGCGTGGAGATGTCGTCGCGTTTATCGATGCTGGAGGAGAAATTCGAGAGTCTGGCATTTCTATGCTTCTTGAACATATGCGGTGGTATAACGCGGATATTATCGTTGGGAGTAAACGTCATCCGGCGTCAAAAGTTTCATATCCATGGCATAGAACTATTTTGTCATTTGGATATCAATTACTGGTAAAAGTGTTATTTGGATTGCAAGTAAGAGATACACAGGTTGGATTAAAAATTTATAAGCGGAAAGTTCTTGAGGACGTCTTGCCAAGAATGTCTCATGATGGATTTTCATTTGATATTGAATTACTCGCTGTCACGAATCATTTGGGATATACAAGAATTTATGAATCTCCGGTAGAACTTGATTTCTCAAAAGTTGGTTCAAGCATTACAGGGTGGAATACATGGAGAGTTATACTCCGCATGCTGAGAGACACGATCGATATCTTCTTAAAGTTGCGATTACTTGGGTATTACGATAGCAAAAGTATCTTTCGGTGGCATAACGATCCAAATCTTACGTTTTCAAAAAAACGCTTATGAATATATTGATTCTCAATTGGCGAGACACATCTCATCCAAAATCCGGCGGCGCGGAAATTGTCACAGAAGAACACGCAAAAGCATGGATTACGAAGGGGCATGCAGTTGATCTTTTTACCTCTTCTTTTCCGTCCGCAAGTCCATTAGAGATTCGAGATGGAATTCGGGTTATCCGAAAAGGAGGGGAGTATTCTTTTTGTATTTTTGCGGCCATGTATCTTCTTCGCAATGCATCATCGTATGACATTATTGTTGATGAAATTCATGGATTGCCGTTTTTTTCATTCTTTGTGTTTCGTCGTCCCACTGTCGCGTTTATTCATGAAGTCGCCGGCGATATCTGGGATACGGTATTTCCTTTTCCAATAAGTTTGTTTGGAAAGTGGTTAGAACTTCGCTTGCTTCGTTTATATAATAAAAGGAATATTCCGTTCTGGACAGATTCTCCATCAATGGTTCAGGAATTAATTTCTGTGGGGATATCTTCTAATCTATGTCACGCAATTCCATGTCCAATTCTTCGTCACTATGAAACAAAATCTGAAGAGAAAGAAAAGAATCCCACATATTTATTTGTGAGTCGAATTGTCCCAATGAAAGGGGTGGAGGATGTCATTCGAGCATTTTCCTACATCAGAAAAGAAGAACCCAAAGCGAAACTATTTATCGTCGGTTCGGGAGAAGAGAGGTATGTTTACAAGGTAAAAGATATAATTAAAGAATTACATCTGCAGGATTCGACAACATTCTTTGGCAAAGTTTCCGAAGATGAAAAGTTGTTAATTATGGCAAGATCTCACATCTTATTGCACGCTTCCATGCGAGAAGGATGGGGGCTTGTTGTTCTTGAAGCGGCAAAACAAGGAACGCCATCTGTTGTGTACAATGTTCATGGTCTTCGAGATGTCGTAAAGGACGGAGAAACTGGAATTGTAATACGAAAAAATTCTCCAGAGGAATTGGCAAAGCAAGCTGTTTTTTTGCTTCGAAATAAAAAACTCTATAAAACATTTCAAGAAAACGGTAAACGATGGGTTCATTCCTTGCGATGGGAAGATGTCACAGAGCAAAGTCTTGGATTGTTGGAAAAGACGATTCAATCCTTTCAAATATGAAAAAGATTACGATTATTAGTTTGCTGTGTATTCTCTTCTTGGGATTTCTATTGAGAAGACATAATTATCTCACATGGCCACGGGAAGGATCGACTTTTGATGAATATGCATGGACATGGCTTGGTATGAATATTCTTCAAAAAGGAAAGCCGGTATCGTGGTCTCCTCATCCGCAATATAAACTTCGAACGCACTATGTGAGTGAAAAGGGAACGCCATATTGGCTTGTCGAACCATATCTTGAACATCCGCCATTATTTGGACTCATTGTCGGAAGCTACGCATTATTCTCGGGGGCAAAAGATATGCGCACTGTTGATATTTCTCATATTCGAGGATTGGCATTGATATTGGGGATATCGAGTATTCTTATGGTATTTCTTCTGGCGCGAGAGATGTATGGTGATGAGATTGGGCTCGTTTCCTCATTTTTATACGCGATTATCCCTACCGTTGTTGTAGGTTCTCGGATTGTTCAAAACGAGAATTTTTTTATTCCAGGATTTCTTTTGGTGTTGTATGCGATGGTTAAATATATAAAGGTAAAACGAACTCGATATTTTTATGGAAGCGCGATTGTCGCTGGTTTGCTTACGCTTGCGAAAGTTCCTTGGTGGTCGGCGGCAATAGGCGGATCTTTTCTCCTGTTCTATCATCGTATGTACGCAAGGGTAATTCAATACATTTGTTTGGTTGCTGGTATTTTTTCTCTGTACTTTCTTTGGGGGTATCTATGGGACTGGGAAGTGTTTATCAATCTTTGGCGATTTCAATTGCATCGATACGATATAACATTCGACGGTGTGTTTTCTTTATTCACGAATCCAATGCTTGTTGATCGATCATTTTTGGATGGATGGTTATACGCGGGGTGGTTTGCGTTTTTTATCCTTCTTTCAAACACGAAACGACACGCGGTTATCATTTTTGGTTTGCTTTCTTACTTCGCGATTTATATCTTCGGCATTCCGAATGAGCCAGGTCATGGCTGGTATCGATATCCCTTTTATCCCTTTCTCGCTATTGCGTTAGCTGTTGTATTTATCGATGCGTTGAAATATCGATCGTTGTTTTTATTCTTTTCATCGACAGTGATTGGTTTATCATTGTTTCAAAACACATGGGAGCCATTCTTTGGATTTTCTTATGGAGCATATCGATTGTTTCTTATTCTGTGCGGACTTACTGGAATCTCTTATTTTTTTCATCATAAGGCGTTTAGAAAAATAGAGTTGGCAAGCATCATTTTTGTTTTTCTATTGATTTTCATCTTAAACATATGGACAATTCTTGGGTATAACGAACAGTAATAAATCATATTTATGAGAGTTGATGTAAGCGTTATCATCACAACAAAAAATTCAGAATTTCATTTGAAAAATCTTTTAGAAAGCTTGAGAAAACAACGATATAGATCATTTGAAATTATTGTGGTTGACAATCATTCTCATGATCAAACACGAGAGATAGCGAAGCAATATACAAAAAAAGTTTATATTCATGGTGTTGAGCGATCATCTCAGCGAAATTTTGGAGCGAAAAAAGCGAAAGGAAGATATCTCGTTTTCTTAGATTCAGACATGATGATGTCCGATGGTGTTCTTTCGGAGATTATTGCTGTCTTTAAGAAAGATCCACATGTTAAGGCAATTATTATTCCTGAGGAGTCTATTGGGATTGGATTCTGGTCAGCATGCAAAATGTATGAAAGGCAGAGTTATCTTGGCGCTGCATGGATTGAGATGCCAAGAGCGTTTAGGAAAGATGTTTTCTGGGAATTAGAAGGGTATGATGAGTCGTTAACAGGTCCTGAAGATTTTGATCTTCCTCAACGGTTGATATTCCATTACGGAGAAAAATCGATTTCAAGAATAAACGAGGTAATTATTCACAATGAAGGAAGAATACATCTTTTATCTCATTTAAGAAAGAAATTTTATTATGGATTGTCTATGAGTAATTTTAGAAAAAAAATAGAGAACAAAAACAATTTTATGAAGCAATCGAGTCTTTTCCAAAGATTTCTCTTGTTTATAAAAAATCCTCGATTGTCTTTTCGAATTGTGCATATCTTTATCGGAACTATTGTTTTGAAAACTCTTGAGATGATTGCTCTCGCATTGGGATATCTTGTTGGAAGATATAGAAATAATCAGCATTTTTTGTCATGAGTAAAAAAAAAAGAGTCGATAATAAAAAAAATAGGGAATTAGTTTCCATTATTATCGTTTCATGGAATGGATTGCATTGGTTAAAAAAAAGCATTCCTTCTTTGTTCAGAGTTTCTTATAGACCGTTTGAAATTATTCTTGTCGATAATTCTTCAACAGACGGCACAAAAGAATGGGTGAGCGAGCATTTCCCAGATGTTTCTATTATTTCTATTGATAAGAATCTTGGATACGCGGAAGCGAATAATAGAGGGTTTGAAGTATCAAGAGGCGCGTATGTTTTATTTTTGAATAACGATGTCGAAGTGGAATCGGAATTTGTGAATAATCTTGTTAGTGCGATAGAAAAGGATGATACAATTGCCGGCGCGCAAAGCAAAATTCTTCTCATGAACGATAGGGATAGATACGATACAATAGGAGCGTTTTTAACATCGACAGGTTTTTTGTATCATTACTGTTTTATGAATCGAGTGAACAAGATATATGAAAAAAGTATTGATATTTTTACTCCAAAGGGAGCGTGTATGATATTTAAGCGATCCGCTCTTCAAAATGTCTTGGTTGATGGTAAGTTATTTGATCCAGAAGCTTTTGCATATTTTGAGGAAACAGATATGGCGAATCGGATATGGTTGTCAGGGAAAAGGATTGTCTATGTTCCAGATGCCGTTATTTATCATAAAATGGGAGGCACAAGTGAAACCATGAATAAAGCGTTTATTCAATACCATTCGTTCAAGAATAGAATCGCAAGCTATCTTAAAAATTTAGAAATCATATCATTAGTCACGATATTACCTGTTCACATTATTGCGTGCGAAGTGTATGCGTTGTTGCATGCCATCAAAGGAACGTTTTCAATATTTTTTTCCGTTCAAAAAGCGTTGCTTTGGAATATGGTGCATATCAAAGATACAATAAGGAAAAGATGTTATATACAAAAAAATATTCGCAAAGTTTCGGATAAGTGGTATATGAAAAGAACCGTTAAAAAAACTCCATTCAGATATTATTTTTATCAAGCAATTGGAAGGACTTTTTATGAATAATTCTTTGTTTCATTAATTTTATAGAAACAGGATAATTTTTCATGAAAGATAAATGTGCTATTCTTGTATTGTCCTGTGATAAATATTCTGACTTATGGGATCCTTTCTTCTATTTATTTAATAAATATTGGTCAGGCTGTCCTTTTAAGATTTATTTAGGAAGCAACACAGTATCACATAATAATCGTTCTCTTCGAGTCAAAACTGTTTTGTCAGGTGAAGGCGTTGATTGGTCAACAGATTTACTAAGAATTCTAAGTCAAATAAAAGAAGAGTATCTTTTTATTTGGTTAGAAGATTTCTTTCTTGCTGATTATGTGCAAACACAAAATTTTTACACATGTTTCGAATTTATGATTGATAGAAAAGCGAATCATATCCATTTTTCTCCTTTTATATCTCCCGATGGAGTATTTTTAGAAAATAACATATTTGGTTATTATGAAAAAGGAGTGCCCTATAGGGTTATTATTGAAGGTTTTTGGAAAAAAAGTCATTTAGAAAAATTATTGATACCGGGAGAAAATCCTTGGAATTTTGAAATTATGGGTTCTTATAGATCTTCGTATTTTGATGGATATTACACATACATGATTCCTTTATTTACCTTTTTAAGGGTTGTTGAAAAAGGGAAGATTTCTAGAGAAGCTTTTTCATATTTTTCTCAGAATGAGAACATTTTATGTTCCTCTTCTAGAAGTGTACAAACTAGATCAGAATTTTTATTAAGTAAGATGAGCGCTTTAATATTTACACTTGTGTTATCCATTCCATGGAAAAAAAGAGTTGCTTTTATGAATTTTTTTAGAAGATTAGCTATTTCTTATTAAATAAATTATGGAAAGACGTTATTATTTTTATTTATCTTTTATGATTTTTAAGATTTGTTAAGAATAACAATATAAATTTAAAAATCATTTTTTCTATGTTATGAAGCATAAAAAAATATTTTTTTTTATAGGAACAACAGCGGAATTAATTAAACTTATTCCTCTTATTAAAGAAATGAACAAAAGATCGTTGCGATTCATGATCATTACTTCGGGTCAAAACGATGTTCAATTTGAAGAATTTGCTGATTCTATAAAGAATTCAGACATTGTATATGCTGTTACTCCAAAATCAAAAGATTCTTGTTTGTTGTTATTTTTTCTATGGGCAGTCAGAGCATTTATATCTTTATTAATAGGAATGCGCGATGCATTTCATGGTTTAAATAAGTCAAATTCAATCTTTATTGTTCATGGAGACACTATTTCTTCTGTTATTGGATCTTTTATTGCTAAGATATATGGTTTGAAACTTGTTCATATTGAATCAGGATTGAGATCTTTTAATTTTTTTGAGCCTTTTCCAGAAGAAATGAGTAGATATATTATCTCTTTTTTGGCAGATGTGCATTGTTGTCCAAATGAATGGGCAATGAAAAATCTTCAAAATAAAGGAGGGAAAAAATTGAATACTTATCAAAATACGCTCATAGAAATATATTTAAACGCTATCAAAAAAAGAAGCATCCATCCTTTAGTTACAACTCTTAAAGAAAATAATAAAAAATATTTTGTCCTTGTTGTTCACAGACAAGAACATGTTGTTTTCGGAAAGAAAAAAATGGTAGAGGTTATAAGCAAAGTTTTAGATATTGTTCCTTCTAATTTTTATTGTGTCTTTTTAGCTCACGATCTTTCTAATAGTTTTATTAAACTACTATCTCAAGTTTTGCCCTTAGAAATTTCGAAAAGAATCATAAGAATTTCTCGTCTTCCTTATGTTGATTTTATTCATTTATTCGAAAATTCTGAATTTGTTATAACTGATGGTGGAAGCAATCAGGAAGAATTGTATTACATGGGCAAACCTTGTCTCTTGTTGAGAAATGTTACTGAGCGAATCGAAGGATTAGGTCAAAATGTTGTCTTAAGTAAAAATAATATTGGAATAATAGAAGAATTTATAAATAATTATCATAAATTTCAAAGGAGAAAAATCTCCTTAAGAAAAAGACCATCAGAAATTATTGTTAATTTTCTTTAAATGATATTAAATGAACGACAGAAGATCTCCAGAATTAACAATTGTTATAGCAACATTAAACTCTGCGAAATTACTCCCTTTTGTTTTAGATTCGATCAACCATCAGACTTTTCCATCTAAAAAAATTGAAATTTTTATTGTAGATGGTGGGTCAACGGATAATACTATAGATATAGCAAAATCATATCATTGTAGAATCTTTTACAATGAGAAAATTTTTCCAGCTTACGCAAAGTATCTCGGATTTATTCATGCGCGTGGAAGATATATTATGTTTTTAGATAGCGATGAAGTTATCGAATCCAAAAGAAGTATTGAAAAGAAGATGAATGTTTTTTCACGATATGCTTCTGTTCGTGCAGTTACTTGTTCTGGATATAAAAATCCCGAAGGATATCATCCCATAAATAGTTACATTAATGAATTCGGAGATCCATTTTCAATGTTTTTGTATAGAATTTCAAAGAATCATATGTTTTTTATTCGATCAATGAAAAAGTATTACAAAGTTTTACAAGAAGATAAAGACTGTGTGATTTTTAATTTTTCAGAAAGTAAAAGATTGCCATTGTTTGAATTGGTTGCGATGGGAAGTATTGTTGATGTTCATTATTTAAGAGAAAATTTTCCTGAAATTAATAAAAATCCTAGTAGCATTATTCATTGCTTTTATCTATTAGTTTCTAAACATGTTAATATTGCTATTATGAAAGACGATCCATTAATTCATTATTCTAGTGTTTCATATCGCAGATATTTAGGAAAAATTAATTCACGAATTATAAGTAATATTTTTACTGACGCTCATGAGGGATTTAAGGGAAGAAATCAATTTGATTCGGGTTTTATGAAATATAAAAAATATTTTTTTATTCCTTACGCATATTCTTTGATTCTTCCATTATTTGATTCTTTTTATCTTGCCATAACAAGAAGAAGTGGTTATTATTTTATTCATGTCATCTTGTCGTTTTATACTGCTACCTTAATTATTTTTTTTAAATTTTCTAAGTTTATTGGATATGTTCCTTTGTTAAATAGCTATGGACAGATAAAGGAATAATATTTCATATGAATATTCTCTTTGATAATTTTGACTCTAGTATTTTTGGTAAAAATGTTTACCGTGTAAGTATTGACCCTTTGATTGATAGTATTCATGAACTAAAAAATGAAATTCAGAAATTTAATAATGTTATTTTTTATTGTTTTATTCCAGTAGATTCTCGATATATAGATATTGTAGAAAATCTAGATTTTCACTTGGAGAATAAGATTCCAATGACCGAATCCGTACTAAGATTTGGATCAGACTCTTATTTGGATCTAATAAACGAAACTAAGACACTTTGGCAACTTGGCGGTTATAATGCCAGTGAAGAAGAAGAGGCATTATTCAAAACCGATATTGGTGATTATGAATTATATGAAGGATAC
>CAKZSU010000005.1 GCA_937921305.1 uncultured Patescibacteria group bacterium | reverse complement strand
GACCGCAATGTATCTTCAAAAAGAACTTATGAAACTCCCCAACGCAGACGCGATTACCATCACTCGACTTGCGCATGGACTTCCTGTGGGGGCAGACCTTGAATACGCAGATGAAATTACGCTCAAACGAGCCCTCGAAGGAAGGCGGACATACTAATCATGCCGACAAAACAAGATATCGAAGCCATATTAAAAACCATCCCGGATCCTGAAATAGGGATTTCGATTTATGATCTCGGGCTTATCTACGATATTCGCATTGATGAAGAAACCAATGTGATAACAATCGTCATGACGCTTACCACGATCGGATGCCCGTTGTTTAATATGATTGCCGAACCAATCAAAGAACGATTGAAAGAGCTCGACGATGTCTCCGATGTGATCGTGGAACTAACCTTTGATCCGCCATGGAATGTTGATAAAATGACACCAGAAGCAAGGGAGGAGCTCGGGTTAGGACCCTAAAACCTATGCCGCAAAAATTTAACCCTGTCAGAAATCCTATCATCGGAGCGTTTGAAGATATTGGAGAACAAATTGTCTCGCAAGTCAAACAACTTCCAAAAGATATTGGTCAAGCGGCAATGGAAAGCGTCGGAATGAAGACGGGAGGAAGCAAACAAGGCAACCAATCGCAAACGCCGCAAATGCAAACCGGGCAAAATGAACAGAGTTATCTTCACCAGCTTGACGACATGAGAACGCAAGAAGAGAAAAAAGCAATCGCACGAAAAGCTATCGCCGAATTGTTAAGACCGCGAAAAAAAGAACCATCGGTGTGGGAACGGATGCAAATGGAGGAAGAAGAAAAGAAGAAACAACTCGCGGAACAAGAAAAGAAGGCAAAACCTGTTCACCTTCCATCATCTGGCGTCAGCAAAATGCCTGGTCTAAAAAGTGTAAGAAAGGCGAAGCAATTTGGATCTGAATTAGGGAAAAATATTAAATCAGACTAATATGAACATCTACAACACCTTCTCACGATCAATAGAAGAATTTCATCCAATCTCTCCACCTCATGTTGGCATGTACACTTGCGGTATGACCGTGTACGACTACGCGCATATCGGTCACGGAAGAAAATATGTCGGTGACGACATTATCAGGAGAACGCTTGTGCGATTTGGGTATAAAGTAACGCATGTACAAAATGTCACAGATGTTGGCCATCTTTCCTCCGACGCAGACGAAGGGGAAGACAAATTAGAAAAAGGAGCAAAAAAAATAGGAAAAACCGTCTGGGAAGTCGCGGAATTTTTTACCAATGATTTTTATCACGCGATGGACCAACTGAACATTCTTCGACCACATATCGTCTGCAAAGCGACAGATCATATTTCTGAGCAAATCTCGCTCATCGAACGCCTGTTTAAAAATGGTCACGCCTACGACACGCCCGAAGCAGTCTATTTTGATGTCACAACCTTTCCCCGATACGAAACACTATTTGGACAATCATTGGAAGAAAAAAAACAAGCAGTTCGAGAGGAAGTGCAGACTGGATCGCATAAACGAAATCCGCAAGACTTTGCGCTCTGGTTTAAACGCGTTGGACGATTTGCCAATCACGCGATGCACTGGGACAGTCCGTGGGGAGACGGATTCCCCGGGTGGCATATCGAATGTTCCGCAATGAGCATGAAATATCTCGGCGAATCGTTTGACATTCACACCGGAGGAATCGACCATATCCCAATTCACCATCCCAACGAAATCGCGCAAAGCGAAGGAGCGACGGGCAAGCAATTTGTAAAATATTGGATGCATCATGCGTTTCTCATGGTGGATGGACAAAAAATGAGCAAGTCTCTTGGCAACTTTTGCCGCATCGCAGATGTGATAGAACGGGGTATAGACCCACTCACGCTTCGCTATTTCTATCTCACGGCGCATTATAGAAAACCATTAAACTTCACATGGGAAGCGATTCGAGGAGCGGAAAACGCGCTTCATGAACTTCGACGATATATGAAAAATATTCAAGAAACCGCCGATCGTCACGAACGAGACCAATTGTCAGAGGAAAAGCTCAAAAAAATCGACGATTTCAGAACGCGATTCGACGCTGTGCTCGCAAACGATTTTAACACACCGCAAGCGCTTTCGATTGTTTGGGAAACAGCAAAATCAAATATTCCTCCGCAAGACAAAGCCGATCTTCTCCTCGATTTTGACACCGTGCTTGGACTAAAATTAGACGCGTTTTCAGACAAAAAAAACACTGATGAACCCATTCCAGAGGAAATCATACGCCTTCTTGAAGAACGTCAAACACTTCGGAAACAAGGAAAATTCCAAGACGCAGACGCGATACGAGAAGAAATAACACAACGAGGGTACAACATTATCGATACGACAGAAGGCTCCAAGGTTACAAAAAGAAAATAATTCGTTTACAAGGGCGAGACGGCAAGAGCGGTCATCGTATTATTTGTAATATTAAATGTAGAAGCGTCAGCGCTGATAAGCACCTGTCTTCCTGGTGTAATCGTTGTCATATTGACATCTCCCGCTATCGTTACCGTCCATGTTCCCATTGTTTGCGTTTCATTTTTTTTACTTTCAAATTTGACATCACTAACAACCAATGTTCTAGTAGATGGATCAATCGATATAACATTCCCAACAAGTTTTAAGGAATTCGCAACTGTCGCTTTCGCGCGAATATCTGTCGCTTCACCATCTTTGCTAGTTGTTTGGCCCAAAATCGTAATAAACGCCATCGTGATCAACACAAATCCTACGCTAAGAATGAAAAAGAGGGTATAATTTTTGCTTGGCATATGATTTCTTTAATTGTATGTTACGAGCTTTTTTTAGAATTGTCCAGACATTTATCTATTATCATGAGTATTTTATGCATAGTTACTTGTACGACATTCTTTTATCATTCTAAAACCTCATTTCGTATCATGCTGAACTCGTTTCAGCACGACAAAGATGTATAAACGTTCATTTTCGTCATCCTACCATCCTAAATTCTTTTTCAATTATTCCCAAAAGTTCCATATTGCATTCAGACATGAAACACGATACTACTAATATAAATCGGGTAAAAATCCGGTGGATTTATTCTAGGTAATTGTTATGAACACTATTCTTATCCCACCAAGATCCGACACTTCTCGAGGGCTTGGCGTCTATTATCATGAAGGAAATATCTATCTATACTATATGGTTCATGACGGCGAACGATGCGCGCTCCAATTGCTTTCATCAGACGATACCATGTCGATCAAAACATTTCACGAGCATCCATCAATCAAAGACAAACATAATAATCTCGTTGATGTAAGAAACATCAACAACATCCGCATATCGATGCTTGGGAATGTCTTTGCGATGACATATATCGATTGGAATCATTCGCCGAGGAGAATGCATCTTGCGCTATCGAAAAATCTTATTCAGTGGAAAGAAGTCGGGTGGATTCATGAAATTGCGGAAACGGGAACAATCGTGCCCAACTATTATCATCAAGGGAAATTCGCCATGTTTTTTGGAAATCATGATATTCGCGTGGCAGAATCGCCAGATTTTCTCCAATGGAAAGTTCACTCGACGCCAATACTGCCAGCTCAAAGCGACCAATGGGGAACACTGTCGCACATTGCAGGAACGGCAATTATCATGGATCAGGGAATCGCGTTGCTCTACTTTGCGAGAGGATTTGGCGGAAGACATTGGTCGCTCCATGGCGCGATGATTGATAAAACTAATCTTCTTTCAGTATCATGGCAAGCAGAAACCATCTGGGAACACCATCAAGGGTGGGAAGGGAAAATTGTTGAACCAATAGGGATTGTATACAACGGAAAAGAACTTGTATCCTACTGGGATTTTGAAGGAGAGGGTGTATTTGCGATTACACACACTACATTTCATCACATGGTTACCAAAACAACGCAATTTACAAATATTCTATTAAAACGATCTGAAACAAACCCAGTCATTCAGCCGAGACCAGAAAATTTCTGGGAAAGCAAACAAACATTTAACGCCGCCGCGATATATGATAAGGACCGCGTACATCTAGTGTATCGCGCCATAGGAGACACGGACACATCGGTGTTAGGATATGCCTCAAGCGCCGATGGATTCACCTTTGACGATCATCCCGATGAACCAGTCTATGTGCCGACACAGCCATTTGAACTTCCCGTCACTATGCCACATTGGTCAGCAGCGGTTGCATCAGCAAAAAGTCCATACGAATCTGGCGGTGGAGGGTATGGCGGGTGTGAAGATCCAAGACTAACAAAAATTCAAGATCGATATTACCTTACCTACGTCGCGTATGACGGGGCAAATCCACCGCGCGTTGCATTGTCGTCTATCTCAGTAGAAGACTTTCACGCCAAGCAATGGAATTGGAAAACGCCCATTCTTATCTCTCCGCCAGGCGTTGTGGACAAAAACTGCGTGATCTTTCCAGAGAAAATTAATGGAAAATACGCCATCATGCACCGAATTTATCCAAATATTTTGCTTGATTATGTCGATCACCTCGATTTTGACGGAGAAACCTTCTTAAAAGGAGAATATCGAATAAAACCAAGCAGAACATTATGGGATACAAGAAAAGTCGGAGCTGGAGCGCCACCACTAAAAACGCCTTTCGGATGGCTTCTTATTTATCATGCTGTGGGAGAGAAAGACGGCGGAAGATATAAAGTCGGAGCGATGCTCCTTGATCTTCACGATCCAACAAAAGTCATCGCGCGGTCTGTTGTACCAATTCTTCAGCCAGACCATCCGCATGACAACGTAGGATTCAAGGGAGGCGTTGTTTATCCCTGCGGAGCAATTATCAAAGATGATCAACTTATTGTGTATTATGGAGGTGCAGATACCGTTGTCTGTGCCGCCTCCGCAAATCTTTATGACTTCCTAAAAGAACTCCTTGCGACTGGATCTACCCGATTGCATTATGTTCACACCTATACACCGAAAGGAGTTCCGTTGCATGATCAGCTTTAAACGATCTAACGCAAATCCACTGATTAAACCAAATCCTGAGCACGATTGGGAAGCCGTCGCAACATTTAATGGATCTGTCGTTCGCTTCATGGACACCTATCATATGGTCTATCGAGCGCAAGGGAAAAAATCGATTCATAACAGAAAAGAAATGGAACTATCAACGATTGGCTATGCTACAAGTCACGACGGTATTCACTTTTCCGAACGACGACAACTTATCGTACCAGAGTATGAGTGGGAACAATACGGATGCGAAGATCCGCGAATTACCTATTTTGAAGGAAAGTACTATATTTTTTATACAGCCCTTTCTACCTATCCATTCACAGCCGCGGGGATTAAATGCGCAGTCGCTATCACCGATAATTTTCAAAGTTTTCAGAAATATTTAATAACCCCATTTAACGCGAAAGCGATGACACTGTTTCCAGAGCGAATCAATGGAAAAGTCACTGTGCTTCTCAGCGTTCATACCGATATGCCACCATCGCGGATTTGTTACGCCCAAGTTGATACTGTTGAAGAACTGTGGTCTATCTCTTTTTGGGACAAATGGTATCGAACATTTGAAAATTACGCCATTCCGCTTCAGCGGTCACCGATTGATCATATCGAAGTGGGAGCGCCGCCGATCAAAACGCAAGACGGTTGGCTCTTTTTTTATTCGTACATCCAAAACTACGGCATGAGCGACAGCGTCTTTGGTGTTGAAGTGGCGCTTCTGCACCACGAAACCCCACAAGGCATTGAATCCGTCATCCCGTCGCCGCTCCTTATGCCAGAGGCAGAGTACGAACTTCATGGGGTTGTTCCAAAAATTACCTTTCCCACCGGAGCAGTCAAAATAAATAATATGATATCGCTCTATTATGGCGCGGCGGATACCTATTGTGCCGTCGCATTATGTGATGCTGATGACTTACTTAACGAATTAAAGCTGGAACGAACACATGTTCCCCAAATTCTCAAGCATGTGGTAAAACTTGAACGATTTGAAAACAATCCAATTATCACACCGATAAAAGATCACCTGTGGGAATCAAAATTCACCTATAATCCCGGAGCGATCTATCTTGATGGACGAGTTCACATCTTGTACCGAGCACAAGGAGACGATGATACATCTGTTTTGGGATATGCGTCGGCAAAAGACGGCATGCATATTGACGAACGCCTTTCTGAACCGGTGTATGTCCCGAGAATTCCTGAGGAGCAAAAAAAACGACCGGGATTTTCCGGTTGCGAAGACCCCCGACTTGTCCAGATGGGAGAAAAAATATATATGACATACACCGCATATGATGGCGTCAATCCGACCCGTATCGCTCTGACTTCAATATCAGTGGATGATTTTCTTCAAAAACGATGGAATTGGGAGATGCCAAAACTTATTTCTAGTCCCTCAATTGACAACAAAAATTCGTGTTTGCTTCCAGAAAAAATCGATGGACGGTATGTATTTTTTCATCGTATCGCCCCATCAATCTGGATCGACGCAGTGGATGATCTAACATTTCCAAACAAACCATGGCTTCATGGTCGTATCATGATGCGACCGCGTCATGACCGATGGGATAGTGAAAAAGTCGGCATCGCCGGTCCGCCAGTCAAAACAGAAAAAGGGTGGTTGCTTATCTATCATGCGCTCTCTCGATGGGATAAACAGTATCGGTTAGGAGCAGTTCTTTTACACCTCGATCATCCAGAGTACATTATCAGCCGATTAGATCACCCAATTCTAGAACCTGAATTATGGTATGACCATGAAGGACTTCGACCAGGAACCGTCTTTGGATGCGGAACGGTGATATTAGGAGAAAATCTTATCGTCTATTATGGAGGAGCAGATTCGCTAGTGTGCGGCGCGTATATTAAGCTACAAACCCTTCTTGATGCGTTAACTTCTTAATGTCTATAACACAATATCTGTGTAAATTTCGCATGGTTGCGATGTGTTCTTGAAGAAAGACGCGGGGCAATCATGAAGCGGTAGATCATCAAAAAGCGCGGTTCTCAATGTGTCTTTTTTTTCTTCTCCCGCAATATACGCAAGAATTATGTCCGCTCGAGAGATCGAAGGAAATGTCAAAGTAAATCGCTTTGAAAAACGCGTGTTTGCTTCATATCCCACAACCCACCGCTTGGTAGCAACAAATCGCTTCATGAATATATCCTCTTTGTCGGGGAATATGCCAGCAATATGACCATCTGCTCCCATGCCTAACAATATGATCCACCGATAAGAAGCGAATAATAAAAGCGTTTTTTCGTACCAATCCGCCATCTCTGACTCATTTTTTTTATGTGGACGCGTATCAATCCATGTCGCGCCTCGCGATGCCAATGTTGGCATAACATCGGGAAACATTGTCATCAATTCGGCATAGTTGCTATGCGTCGGATCGAATCGCTCGTCCACAAATCCAATCGTGACATGCGAAAGCGATGTGTGAATATGCTTTGAGAAATCATACATAACACGCAACGACGATCCTCCAGACATAAGAAGAAGGGTAGGAATTTCATCATGAGAGCAGAGCGAAAGTATACTCCTCCAACACTCTTCTTTCTGTTTGATTTTCCATGCCATTGTGCTACGATTATAGATGACTATCGCCATGAACAGCAAATGGATTTTCTTTGTAGGACTACTCTTTATTTTCTTCCTCTTGCCTTTTCCTCTTCATGCGTCGTCTCAACAAATGTATCAAGACTATCTCTATCAAACAAATGTGTATAGAGATAAATATAACGAGTTTTCCATAGCAAAAAATGAATATCTCAAATTTGAAACACTCACATCTGAAACAACCGCGATTGTCAAAACGCGCGAAATGATGGCGCAAAGAGCAAGACTTCTGCAAGCGTATCTTCTTTTCCTTAAAGCGAGACTAAACGAATCAACCGTCAACGAAAAAGATAAAAGCATGTTTCAAACGCTTATTGACAATAATATCAAATTTCTTGAAAATCATACGTCGCTTATCGAATCTATCGCAACAATCAAAGACGCAGAAAAAGCAAATCAAGACATGGAGCGACAATATGGCGCAATGTCTGTGGCGATTCGTCAAATCATCATCGGACTCACAGAATCTCGGCTTGAAGAATTGGAACAAGAATATAGTAGCATCATGATGGCAGCTCAAATTCTCATGGAAGAAGCAAAACAAGAACTTCCAACTGATCGACATATTCTCCTTGATCGCTGGTTTCAACGAATTAGCAACAAACGAAGTCTCTTTCTTCAAAAACTACAAATCATTCAAGAAGGGAGAAAAACGCTTGAAAATTCAAGAGATATCCACCAACGATTTGAGGAAGTCGTGTCAGTAGGAATTCAAGCGAGACAAGAATTTCAAGAAGGAATAGCAAACATGAAAGAACTCATGTCAGTGATGAAATATAAGGATTATTTTTATGAATAATCAACCGATTATTAATCAACCAATAACATCACCGGTCTCAACCCAAGCAACTCCAACACCTCAAAAATCCACAGACAAAAAACGCACCATCATTCTCCTCGGAATCGTTCTGTTTATTGGAATTCTTTTTAGTATCGGATCCTATATTGCCATACAACAGATAACAAAAAAACCAGAAGAATCGAAGGTAACAACGATTGTCATTACGCCAACCCCAAGCCCAACTCCAATACGATATCAAACGAACATATCGACAACAAGCGCATTTATATCGTTAGAAGAAACCATCGCGTCATTTTCAAAAAAACTGATCGACTTCTCAAAAGACGATCCTTCCCTCAATCCCCCAAATCTTGTCCTTCCGCTCGGTCTTTAATTAGAGCTTATAGTATGGTAAAATAATAATCCTATGATTACTCACGCGTTCCATAAGCAGGATGATGGCACCATTCAACTGACAGTAACAATCCCATGGGCAGATGTTTCAGCGGTGTACGACGCTGTCGTAGACGACATCGTAAAAGAAACAGAGCTCCCAGGATTTCGAAAAGGAAAAGCTCCTCGCCACATGGTCGAGGAAAAAATCGATCGGTCAAGAGTGTATGAAGAAGTCATCAAAAAACTTCTTCCAAACGTTTATACGGAAGTTATCGAAAAAGAACAACTTAAACCAATTATTTCTCCAAAAATTGAACTCAAACAAGCAAAAGAAGGAGAAGACTGGATCGTTGTCATTTCTACTTGTGAACGACCAACGGTGACGCTTCTCGACTACAAAAAAATTCTTTCGGAAGAACGATCGTCGAGATATAAGAAAATCTGGCTTCCAGGACAGGAAAAAGAAAAAGAAGAAGAACAAAAGAAAAAACCAAACATTGAAGAGATCCTTCAGTGGACAAGTAAAGCAATCACCATTACAATACCGAAACTTTTAATAGAACAAGAAGTTAATAGATTGCTATCTCAACTCATTGATCAAACACGAACACTTGGATTAACCGTTGAACAATATCTGAGTGCCACAGGGAAGACAAGCGAAAGCATCCGAAAAGAATACGAAAAGCAAGCGGAAGAAACTATCAAGCTAGAGTTCGGTCTTGAAGAAATTGCGGATAAGGAAGGCATTGTCGTATCCGACGAAGATATTGACGCAGTAATTAAAACAGCAAAAACTGATGAAGAACGAAAGACGCTAGAAGGACAACGATACCACCTCGCTTCTATTCTCAGAAGACAAAAAACCATTGATTTTTTGGCGCAGATCGCGTAGGGTACGAATAACTCTATGAACAAATCGACAAATATCTTTCAATCATCACCAAAACCAAACCAAAAACCGAGAATGCCAATCAATCATGATAGTATCCTCGAAGCATTCCGAGATTTGGGAACTGGTGTGACGCAAACATTGAAAAATGATGTAGGAAAAGGAATGATTTCCGACGGATTTCAATCGTTGTTTGGACAAACGCCTCGATCCGGAGAATTCACCAGCAATCCATTTGAGTCATTCCCATTCTCGCCAAAAGAAAAAGGTGAAATGACCCAAAAACCAGACATTCTTTCTCCGGAGAAAATATCGGAAGAAGAACGAAGAACAAAACAACAATTAGAAGCAGTCCGCGCAGAACTGCTTTTACTTGCACAATCCATAGGGCAACTTAATCAAGAAGTCGAAAAAGCGATCATGGAGACTCCTGTTGATCCAGGAGTTTATCATGTTCATTTTTTTGAGAGACTTAGACGAGTATTGCAGATGATTCGAAAACGGGTCAATGAAAGCAGAGAGTGGCTCCAACTTTCATATGAACGAAAAAAGAGAAAAGGGTATTGGGCGATGTATAAAAAGCATGGGACAAAATTTGGTCTTTCCGCGGATAGAACACCTTCAACGCAAACAGGATGATGTGATATCATACTCAAGAAGCATCCTCTTTCCTGACCGTTTAGCTCAGTTGGTAAGAGCGTTGCATTCACATTGCAAAGGTCGGGGGTTCAAATCCCTCAACGGTCACTAAACATTATCTTCTTGCCGTTGTTTTCTCCTTTATAGGATAATTAATGAATGGATCAACTTCCAACTGCTGAAGAACTAAAAAAAATCTGGGATGCTGTCCCTCCAGATTACTACCAAACAGGCATTCAACGGAACATATTGCAGCGCATTTGGCATACCAATAAATTGCGAACAGTTCTTTCTTTAATTCCTCATAAGCCAACAACAATCCTTGATGTTGGATCGGCAAGCGGATGGTTTCTTTCCGAAGTGGCGAAACGATATCAAGAAGCTCGGTCGACCGGAATCGATGTCTATGATAAAGCCATTGCCTACGCGAAAAAAACCTATCCGCATATCACATTTCTTGAAGCGGATGGCCACACCATTCCCCTGGAGGACAACTCCCAAGACTTAGTGCTCTGTTGCGAAATACTTGAACATGTCATCGATCCGCATCAAGTCTTATCGGAAATTCAACGCGTTCTCTCGCCAAACGGATATGCGGTTATAGAAATGGATTCGGGAATTGGATGTTTCGCCTTGTATGGCATTGGTGGACGCACATGCGGCATGGCGTCTGGGAAGACGCGCATATTCAAGAATATACCGCGAAAAAACTAAGAACACACATTCTTGAATCGAACTTTCGCATTTTGAAAGAACGATACTTCAATCTTGGGATGGCGGTAGCCTTCTTAACAAAGAAAACAAAAGAATAAATTACTTTTCTTCACGAGGGCGTCTTCTAAACACGTATTGATCGCCGCGATGATAAATGAGTTCATACTGCTCGTCAGACCGCACTTTTTTTAGTATTTGTTCAATCGATCCGCTAAAGAGCGTATTATTCGGATTTTGTCCTTCTCGCGCATCAAGCAAAATATAATCAGGAGCAAACGATTCATAATTCAAACGAAGATACATAAACCGCTGATGCGTGAATCGAGCCCCAAGATTGTTTTGCGTCATGATCGATGCATCTTTTGGAATCACCGCAATCGCCTCGTCAAGAAAATGGAAATTGTTTGTATGCTCATAAAACGCGGGATTCACGGCTAAAAGAAACGGTCCGTGATGAACAAATCGAAATAACACAAACGCGTTTCCTACAAGAAACAACGCAATGAGATATCGGAACGACCTAACGAGCTTTTGTATCAACGCATACCCAAACACAGATGCGACGCCAAGCAAGACCGATACCGGCGCATTATACTGAAGCCCGAGCGACCATCGCGTTTCAACAAACTTAGGAAGAAAACGGACCACATAGTCTTGCACGATAGCAAACCACATCGCGGGAAAAAAGATCGGCAAGAATCCAAATTGGAGCAAACTATACCAAACGGTAGTCCGTTTCAACGGATGATCCCACAACGCCGAAATTTTCCCTCCAATCGTTTCCGGAAACACGGGTTGATGCAAATAGATCCCACCAGAAAAATAAGGAATCAATACCTTAAATGTAAGCGCTCCCCACGTAAGGGAGAAAACGATCGCAATCACCCCATGAATCTTCCAAGATGGACGATACATGATAAGAAACAACGCGATGCTGATGCCAAGCAATACTGTTACTTCCTTAAATCCTATGGTGATCAAAAAAAACAACCAAAATGTCTTCAAATGACCTTTCACAATCGCCCAAAAAGTCAGCGCTAAAGGAAGGGTCATGACCGTAAGATCATGAAAATCAGTAATTACCGCGCTTTGAATGCCAACAAAGAAAAAGTAACAGAGCAAAATCGCCAACGCCATGAGCTTATCGCGAAGCGCATGAACGCCAATCGCATAAATAATCAATCCAGCAAGACCAGTAAACACCGCTTGCGCAACTAACAATATCTCGCTTCTGTCTGTTATCCAGAATAACGGCGCAAGAAGCAGAATACTCACATCAAAATGATCAGCGAACAGTGGTTTTCCGCCAACCAATAAATGCTCGATAATTGGTGGACGGAATCGAGAAACATGCCAAATTGCTTGATCAAAAATCCCAAAATTATAATAAAACACTTCATATTGCCAAAATCGATGGAGCGATACCATTGTCCCAGCAAAAATAAAAAGCCCCGTTGCGACACAAGCAAGAATATCAATCAGAATGAAACGCTTCAATACTATTATTCGATTATTCATGTAGGTATTCCAATTATATGATGTAATTAAAGATTATTTACTTTTTATTAACAGAGATAATCTTTTTCTCTCCATAAACCATGCATGAAACATATTATATTCTTCCTCTGAAATATACCGAATCGCGCAATGATTACCATCAGCAGCATATCCATGCGTAAGAAGAAATGGTGTGGAGTGATCATCATGAGTTAAAAACGAAAGATCAACGGCAATCAATCTTGTAGAGCCATAAGTCGTCTGAATCCATCGACTATGCTCATCTCGATATGCTGGTTTTACCGAACATCCGTCTATATGATCAACAATTGAGCGCAACACTTCCGGAGGCAATCGTTGACGGATTGCCCGTTTCGCGAAAAGATACAAGCCGGGATTGTGAAACACAAGTGAAGATTCTGCAGAAGGAAACGAAACTCCTTCAAAATATGCTTGAGGAGATATCTTTTGAAATAGTCCAGATCGCGCGAGACGAGTCAAATGCGGATACGGCTCAGCAATATCAGCAAGAGAAACTGTCAACGATGCTTGAGGAGAAGATACAACATAGGACCGAAGACAACCGCTCATACTTCGACATGCCTCGATTCCTGGACGATCAGAGAACGGATGACAAGAAGCGACATAGCGAATCTCAATCGGGGAGAGGGTAAGAACATCATGGAATCGCAATCGTTCAGACATAGAAAGATAATTTTACACCATGAAGCTTACCGTCTGTCATGCTAAACTCGGTTTAGCATCTTCTTGCAAGATCTTGTCTTGATGTCTTATCTTGTTTAAACTTCGACCACTTGCCTTCATCGCAATCATCCTCTAAGATAATTCGATATATGCATTCTGCAATTATTCTTATTGTTATTGCAGTGTTTCTTTCCGGAGCGCTTCTCACGCGACAATCATTGCGAGAAAACACAACAATAAATCAAAAAATACAGGAGGCAACAGATCAACGCACGCCAACGCAAGAAGAATCATCTCCCACAGCAACTCTGACTCAACAACCAACCAAGCATCTCTCTTCAACACAAACGCCATTCTCAACACCAACGACACATCCAACAAAACCCGAGAAGCCTCAATCGCTCAATGATTTCTTTTATCCGAACAGCAAGATTATCTCTTCGTCAGAACAATCACTTATCCTCCAAGGTAACGATACGCCGGAAATTATCACAACATGGTATGAACAATACATTCAAACAAACGGGTATCGATCCAAAACATTCGCAAAAACAAACACGAACGGAACAGTCGTGAATAAACTTGGTGCGGAAAAAGACAATACAACACTTACGATTGAAATAACAAAAAAACCGCAAGAATCCTCGACAACAATTCGCGTAACACAAACAAAAAACAACAGCAACAACAAAGATATTCATATACGCATAGAACAAGGCGAGCCATATCTATAAAAATTTTCATTTTTTATTCTTGACAGAATATTTTTTAAAATGATAGTATTGCACCATTCTTTCATTGACTGCCTCACATCATGTGAGGGCTTTTTTTTATGAGTAAAAGACTATCTAAAACCTCAAAAATCGCTACAAACACAATACAACATCCTCAATACATCGCAAGAGATGTATCATCGTTCATTCCCTCTATCAGATATTTCCTAACAAAAAGATTGGCAACAATGAAAGAAAGTCACGAGCAAATAACATCTTCACAAAAAAGAAAAAAGGGAGTAAAACAATTTATCCCTATCGGGTTGCTTCTTTTATTCATTGGCGGGATTGTGATCATTTCCGGACGTATGATCTCCGCGTCATCAAAATCTCAGACTCCGCAAGACACACGAACAACAATTAAAGGACCAAAAGCGTCTGTAGCGATTAACAAGGAATTTTCGTTTCCAATTCGGAATGAAAAAGGAAAAGAAGTAACAAAAATCAAATATATTATTGAAAACGCGGAACTTCGAGACGAGATCATCGTCCAAGGATCAAAAGCAACCGCAGTGAGCGGAAGGACATTCCTTATTTTCACCATCAAACTGATCAATGACTACGACAAAGCAATCGACCTTCGAGCTCGAGATTATGTTCGCTTAACATTAAATGGAAACGAGCAGGAACTCCTTGCTGCGGACATTCACAACGATCCCGTCAACATTCAACCAATATCAACAAAAATAACCCGACTTGGATTTCCAATCAATGATACAGACATGAATATTGTGCTAAAAGTTGGAGAAATAAGTGGAGAAAAAGAATCCATAGAAGTAATATTTTAAGAACCTCGCATATGGATCAATATTCAACTCAGACGATCTCTGAAGCCCTACTAGCTGAAATCGCAAACGCGCTCAAACGAGTAAGCCCATACGGAAGCGTAGAGATTTATGTTCAAGACAACATTGTAACGCAAATCACGGTGAGAAATATAAAAAAAACACTTCAAAATATGCAGGAATCATCGAAAAAACGAAAGAAGAATGGAGTCGTTAGAAACGGGTAAAATTCCCTGTTGACAACAGCATAAAATTGAGTTAATGTTGATCTGTACAAAACAAACTATATAAAACTATACTAAAAGTAAGCTGACCGTACACGGAGGCTTCTGCATTTGAATTACGATAAATATCGTTTGTATTCAAATATAGAAGCCTCCGTTTTTTTGTACATACCAAATCTATGGGCAGAAGGTACAAGAAAACGGATCGAAGTGGCATATCCGCTATAATAGGCGGAAATCCAAAAACGAAAGGAGGTGAAATCATGACACAATTAAAACGACAAATCATCGCTGTCCTTGCCGCGGGATCAACGGCTCTGAGCGGACTTTCGCCAATGGCGGTTGCCGCTGAACTTACCATTACCGGAAACGGTTCAAGCTCTGACAATGTGATCAGAGTGGAACAGTCCAACAGAACAACCGTCGTCCAGTCCAATTCTGCAATTGTTACCAACGCGGTATCCAACAATTCCTCAACTGGAGGAAATCGAGCCAACGATAATACGGGCGGGGACGTCATGATTAAAACCGGTGACGCGAGAAGCAACACAACAATCGAAAACAAGCTCAATAACAATATGGCGAAAGTCGACTGTTGTGAAGCGGAAGACCTCGACGTTCGAATCTCCGGAAACGGCTCAAGCTCTGATAACAGAGTAGAAGTCGGCAATGGAAAACGAGGAAGCGAAACCCAAGTATTCCAGAATAATGAAGCAGTTGTGACGAACACTGTTGAATCCGAAGCGAGAACAGGGGAAAACGATGCCAGACGCAATACCGGCGGTGACGTAACAGTCAGAACCGGTGATGCTTCGACAAATGTAACAATCTCTACAACAGCAAACGCGAATGTCGCGGTTGTCGGAGGAGAAGGTCACCAACGCGGATCCGTATCGGCGAGAATTATGGGAAATGGTTCTCGAAGCAATAACGAAATCCGATTAGAAATTGGCCGAGATGCAACCATCGTTCAAGACAACATGGCTGATGTCCTGAACGCTGTCGCGTCCAACGCAAGAACAGGAGCAAATAGAGCCAATGACAATACCGGTGGTGAAGTACAAATTCACACAGGGAATGCAAAAACCATGGTTGGCATCGACAATATGGTCAACTTCAATGCAGCAGACATCGACTGCGGTTGTCTCATGGATGTGGAAGCAAAAGTTGCGGAAAACGGGACAGACTCTGACAATCGTATCAGAGTAACGCTCGGAGGCGACATGGAAGTCTTCCAAGGAGATGAAGCAGGAAATGTAGCCGTATTAACAAACTTGGCTGACTCTGACGCAAAAAGCGGAGAGAATGACGCCATGTATAACACAGTCGCAGCTGGAGATGATCCATCTGTTATGACAGGCTACGCATGGTCACACACAGAAGTGTCTAACACTGGAAACTTAAATGTTTTCGGCGGAAGCAATTGGACATGGCCAATGATTGAATGGCACTGGAGCTTTGCTCACCTGTTTGCCAGATAATCAAATGATCTCTGTGTAGGGTTTGCTTTGTGTCGTCACTTCCACAAAGCACCCTACACAACTGATCGATTAATTAATAAAATACCAAAACATTTTTGACGAATGAAAATCAAATACATACAAGAAATGGCATATACGCATACCATTTATTTTATGTATTTGAAAAACCTAATACACATATGAAAAAAATCATTACAAGTATTCTTGTCATCGCATTATTTCTTGGACAACTTCCAGTAGGAGCGCAAGAATTTCCAACACCCCCATCGGCACCGACTGCTCCAGCTTCCCCAGAACCTCCAACACCTCCGCAATCGCCATCGTCGCCAACAGCGCCAAACGCCCCATCAACGCCAACCCTATCAGATGCCTCTCCAACACCAGAACCAACGCCGACACCCAGAGAACGCAGACAAGATCGCTCATCGTCACCAGAACCAACACCGTCGCAAGATTCTTCAACGCAATCAACGCAACAAAACAATCAATCTCAACCAACAAATACACAACCATCTCAGCAAAATGGAGAGACAAGAATTATCACCGGAGATGCGACAGGTGAATCGATCGTCATAACAACAGGAAATTCGAATCAATACGCTGGAACACAAAGCAATGAACATTATTCAGGATCTATCGCAACCACAGGAAACGACGCAGACTCAAAAAACACGACATTAATAAATAATCAACCATCATCAGCAATGATCCAAGATAATACAGCAGCAGTTAATACCGACCTCAATCAATCAACAACGACAGGAAATAACAGCGCATCAGGAAATGTCAGTAATAGCTTCATTAAAACAGGAAACGCCAATGTGTCAGGCACGGTTATAACTTCTATGAACACCAATGTCGACGGCGTGATGGTCTCTGAATTTACCGTTGCCGATGATCATCGAGGAGATATTGTTCTTCAATTCGCTCCTTCATGCGTCTCTGGATGTAATCAAGGTGGAACAATAGGTCAAACACACGGAAACGGCGTAGACTCGACAAACATCACAACCATAACAAACAGTTCAAACGACACGACATTCCAAAATAATGACGCGACTATTGGAAACACACTAACCCTTTCGGCAAATTCTGGAAACAACATGTCAAGCGAAAACACAGGTGGAGAAAGTGTCATTTATACAGGAAACGCAAATGTATCGGCGAACCTACTGACATTTGCAAACAATAACATTCAAGGAAATGTGCTATACGGCGTTGTCAATATTTATGGAAATCTCGTAGGAGATATCATTTTTCCAGAAGAATATCTCATGATGGCACCGTGTTGCGAAGAACAACCTCTTGCGATCAGCACCGCAAATAATGGAGCGAACTCAACCAATACAACAGCTATCAACACATCGACAACCGATACGACAATCCAATCAAACGACGCCATCATAGAAAATACATTAATTCTCAATGCCCAAACTGGAAACAATGAAACCACAGGAAACACAAGTGGAGATAATAGAGTAATCACAGGAAACGCAAACATCGACGCGAATGTTGTAAATATTGCAAACAGCAACATCACTGATGGAAACTTTTGGCTCGTTATCATAAATGAAGCCGGAAAATGGATAGGAAGAATTATTGGAGGAAATGGATCGAACATCGCTGGATCCGAAGGATTTCTTGTCGCCACTGACGAACACGGCAACATTATCGCAACGACAGGAAACAGCGCAAATTCAATAAACACCACAACAATAGATAATGAATCAAATCAAACAACAACACAGACAAACACTGCAGTTGTTAAAAATACACTGAATCTTTCAGCTAATACAGGAACAAACCAAGCAAACAACAACACCGGAGGAAATTCATCCATCGTTACCGGAGACGCGAACATTATCGCCAACATGGTAAATTTTGTGAACAACAATATTACGGGGACAGGAAGACTCTTTGTCACGGTTGTCAATGTATTCGGAAGCTGGATTGGAGACTTTATCGCTCCAGGGCACAAGAAACAAACTCAAACGATTACCGAGAATCAGACGCAAGAGCAATCTCTCGCTCTCGGAGGAACAAACGCAACTGTCTCAATCACAGTTGATTCTTCATCGCAAAGTTCAAACAATACAAATACTACCACAATCGCATCTGTCACAACTACATCATCGCAAGAAAAATTGCCTGATGGAATCATTCGCTTAACGCGTCGATCTACCGTTCAACGAGCATCGAGAAGCACAACGAATGGAGAAGCGCTACATTCAAACACCATAATTATGGAAGAAGAAAACGCCGAAATCAATGGATTTTCAACGATCGACGCACCGGAAGCAACGATAACGCCAATCGTAGCGGGAAAACGCGTCGTGCGAATCAACCTCGCGTGGTTGATTTTTCTCATACCAATTGGTATAATTCTATTCATTCTTAAAAAGATGACACAAAAAAATCAAGCATAATCTGCCTACTCTACTTCTTTTTACCTGCCTTACGGCATATATGAATCTTATACACCGAATACTATCTCTTCTTATCATCACTCTTCTTGCGATAACTACCGGATATGCTGCAACAGTAGAAATTCAACAGAATAGCGCGAATTCATCAAATACCGTATCGATTGAACATCAACCAACGCGAAGCATCCAACAAAATAACACACTTCAGATCAATAACACCATTACCGCGAATGCCGACACAGGAAACAACAGCGCGTCAGGAAATACCAACGGCAATACAACAATTCAAACAGGAAACGCGAATGTCAACATTAATATCACTAATCAAGGAAATACCAATGTAATCGGATCGACAAGAAAACCAAAACCAACACTTCTTCTCTCGCCCACAGGAACGCCAAAAACCACGCCTCAACCAGCATCGACCCCATTGCCAACATCTTCATCCCAACAATCTCAACCACATGAATCGCAATCATCTCACGGGTCAAACGGAAGCACCCAACATGGAGGAATTGGAGGAGGGGAAGTGAAAGGACTTGCCGCAACAAGTAGCGTAAATTCCTTTTCTCTTTTTTCCTCGATTGGCGGATTCCTATGCCTCTTCATCGGAAGCGCGCTACTCGGCAAAAAAGAATAAGTCGTCCCATTACCTTTCTATCTGTTCCGCACACGAAACCGCCTTCCGCTTCAGGGCTCTTACTCTTTTTTGACGGATTAACAAAGCTTCCTCTCATTATGCTACGAATAAAAAAAATACTCATCTCGCTCTCTCGATCAAAAAAAATCGGCATATTATTCCTATTGCTTGGCATATTGCTTATTAGCGCCCCGCATATAACAAATCTCTTTATCAATGTTTCCATGAATGAAGCTCCCATCCGGGCTGACACCACATTCACCATGCCATCAGAAGATGACAAGCAACCAATACGTATCATTATTCCGAGCCTAAACATTGACATTCCTGTTGTTTCATCAAAATTGCACAATGGCTATTGGGAAGTGTCGGAATATACGGCGTCGTTTGGGCTAGGCTCTGCGCCGCCCGGAACAGTCGGAAATACTGTTATCTTCGCACACGCACGAGAAGGACTGTTTCTTCCACTCAAGCACATCGCGATTGGAAGAGATATTTATGTCCTTACCCGTCATCACTGGCATCGCTACAAAGTTGAAGAAATTCGAGAAGTGTTCCCTACAGATGTGTATGTCGTCAATAAAACGCAAGACAATCGTCTTACGCTATTTACCTGCTCAGGTTTTTTGGATAGCAAACGGCTTGTGGTCATTGCGAAACCAAACCAATAAAAAACCTCCCCTCACCGATGTGAGGAGAGGCGGAAAGGGAAACAGTTATTAATTTCCCATCATGTGGTCGCCAAGGACATTGCTTCCAGATTCGACAGACACATGGTTGGTGGTCATCGCGGACCCTGTTTCAACCGTGTTCATGCCAGATCCAGTCGCATTTTTCACTTGGTTATTTCCTGTCTTTGCTTTCGCTTGCTGGTCATTGTAGACCTGCGTTCGCATTCGCTGTGTCGCAGTTCGCGTAGATGCTCTTGACATCTTGACCGTTGTTTTGGAATTTGCACCGTTGCCCGACACATTTGCAGACATACTAGCAGGCTGACATCCACATGAACCTGTCATCACGACATTTTCTCCGGTTTTGACAGAAACGGTATTTTCAGACATCGCATTACCAGTCATGACGCTGTTTCCACCGTTGCCGGTAGATCCCGCAATGCTATTTCCGCCAGTGGATGAATGCGCTGTTTGGATTGTCATTACCATCGTATTATTTGACTGATGAACAGATTCATTCGATGATACATCGACGGTTACATGCTGCGTTGAACCAGCGCCGTTTCCGCTTACCGTCACCTCTGGATGAGACGACGCAAGGACGCGAGGAACAATCGCCAATGTCAAGGCGACAGATGTAACGACCATCATCGATGTTGCTGTGTGATAGATCATGTAATTCACCTCCCTTCGCAAATATTTTTGCCACAAAAAATACACTATTGAATTGGGTAAAGATTCAGATAGTGTATAAAATATTGGGCAGCATTGGATTCTTTTGTTGTTACTTCTTAACAACGTAGATATTACGATATCGAAAAAATAGACAAATCGTCAAGACATATCTTGTATATCAAAATCATTCACGACTATAATCATCCTCATGATTCCTTTGTTCATTCATATCGTCTTTGGCATATTCATCTTTTTCTTGCTTATCGCCTTTATCACCGGAGCGCCGTTTGTTCCATCAAAAAATGACACCGCAAAACAGATGATTGATCTCGCGAATATAAAAAACGACAGCGTTATTTACGATCTTGGATCCGGAAACGGGAAATTACTCTTTTTAGCAAGCAAAAAGGGAGGAAAGAAGATTATTGGCATTGAAATAAATCCTTTATTGGTCCTATACACAAATCTTCGAGCAATTCTCTCAAAAAATACGCGCGTTCACGCGCGATGGAGCGATTTCTGGCGGACAAATCTTTCCGACGCAGATATTATTTTTGTCTATCTTCTTCCATGGAAGATGGAAGCGCTTGGAAGAAAACTCAAAAAGGAAACAAAACCAGGAACAACGATTGTTTCCAACAGTTTTGTGTTTCCGAATTGGCCTATTGTCGCGGAAAACAAAGATGCTCATGTGTATATCTTCAAAACTTAACGCTTTCTGATAAATATCTCGTCATCAATCTTACTTGGAACATACCATAACCGAATATATGCTTGATCTTCTTGCGACAAACTTGAAAGAACAGTTGTGTGATTATAGACATATCGAACATTTTTCTCTTCCAACACTTGGCGAACAGACGGGTATCTACCCAACACTTCAGAAGAAAGCTCTCCTGGATAGATTGTGTAATACGGCGTTGGAGGATATACAATCGGACGAAATAATATACTTGGAAACACAGCTTCATTTTTTGGCACGGTGATCCACATAGAACGAATCCGATGAAACGCGTCTGTAGATCGAATACCGCTTCGAAACACATTTGTCTGTATACCCCCATACACAAATAAAAGAACAATCCCACACGCAACACTATGCCATATGATTGACGATCGTTGAGAAGATCTTCCCTCAAAAAGAGAAGCCACAGCGATACCTCCCAGCGACGCGACAATCCAATGAATTGGAAGATAATACTGAAGAAAAATCGATGGGACAGTAATCAACCAAAGCCACTGCCCAATCATTGATCCAAGCAGAATAAGAAGGATGTCTCGAGCAAAAACGGATGTCTCACGCTTTTTCACCAGTTCAAACGCCCCGTACATCCCAATACCAGCCAACGGCAGAAACAACTGCGCAAACACCCATGACAATGATCGACTCTCCGGACCATAGATCCACATGTTTCCTTCTCGAAGAAAAAACCCATACGGAACAGGGTAAAGAAATAGGGTAAACACCGTCAACGGATCGATAATCGTCTGTTGAATCATCTGAGGAAATATCCCAAGCGCCATCGTGATCGCACATAGAAGCGAAAGCGTAAGAGCAAATCCTAAAAACAACATCCCTTCCCGCGTAAGTCTCTTTCTCATTACCGCAGAAATGAAAACAACAAGAAGAAACACAACAACGCTTGGAATGATTTTTATCAAGGAAAACAACGATAACGCAAGAAACACGCCCGAAGCAAAATAAAACCACGCTTGCTCTCGCTTTCTCGCACGCGCATACAGAAACAACGCAACAGTGAATAATAAAAGCATCAATGAATCAGGACGAATCTGCATACCCGTCATAACGGTAAATGGATCAAGAAGAAGGAAAAACGACGCAAATAACGCGGATTTCCAAGAAAACACAGACCCAATCAATAGAAATAGAATAAATAATCGAAGAAGAAACAGCACAATCATTACAATTCGACTTACATACAATATCTCTATTGTGTACCCAACAATATGAAATACTGGCTGGAGAAGCCAATAAAAGAGAGGAGAATAAAAGGTATAAAACGACGAATAGATCTGTTGTCCATGATTCATAAGATACACAAGCTGACTATGGTAGTACTCGTCATTATCAAGTTGATACCAATATCCGCTGCGAATAACCGTCAAAAGAAGCGCGACAAGGGAACACCCCATGATTACCCAGAATACAACGCGAACCGTTCTCATACTTCTACGATACTCTTTACTTTTTCTTTTGTATACTCTATAGTAAAACTATATGCGAAATTCGCATCGTCTTCTTGCTACCACAAAACAGATTTGCTCCCACTCCTCGTTGGGGAGCGGTGTGGTAGGTTTTCCCTTCTAAAAAGACCCACGACACATCTCTCCAACAAAGAAGCGGAGAGATGAGAAAGGAACATCTTATGAGCCACATTGTGCATTGGTCAGATGATGTTGTATATGATCCGACCACAAACACGGTTATGTTTTTTGCCGATCCTCAAAAAGGAAACGAGGCAATGAGCGTAATCGATTATTACAAGGAATTGTATCCGGAGAAATCATGGCTCGATGTCGCGTCCATGGCAATACCAGAATTACAAAAGGTCAAGGATAAAGATCATCTTAAGTTTTACGCGAAAGATAGAACATCCAGCTAGTCTGATCATACAATCATGGATATAATAAGGAGCATTATATGACGAAACAACAGCAACCACCGCAAGACGAGTATCTTGCAAATCTTCGCCACTCTTGCGCGCATTTGCTCGCGTCTGCGGTGATGAAACTCTGGCCAAATACGAAACGCGCCATCGGACCGGCGATAGACAATGGATTTTATTTTGATTTTGAATTTGAGCACCCAATCTCGGAGCGGGATTTCCTAAAAATTGAAGAAACCATGCGAGAAATTGTCTCAACATGGACATCGTTTGAACGACACGAACTCGCCGCTGAACAAGCGAAGCAAGAGTTTCCCAATAATCCGTATAAACATGAACTGATTGATGAATTTTCAGAGCAAGGGAAAAAGCTCGTAACTTTTTATAAATCCGGAGACTATTGGGATCTGTGCAAAGGAGGTCATTGCAAAAGACCAAACGAAGAATTGAAGCATTTTAAGCTCCTCTCTATTGCCGGAGCGTATTGGCGAGGGAATGAAAAAAATCCCATGTTAACCCGGATCTACGGCACATGTTTTCCAACAAAAGAAGAACTAGATGCGTATCTTTGTCAGCTTGAAGAAGCGAAAAAACGAGATCACAAAAAACTTGGAAAAGAACTCGGACTGTTCACTTTTTCAGAAACGGTCGGCAAAGGATTGCCAATGTTCACCCCAAAAGGAGCGACCATTCGGAGAATTCTTGAACGATTTATCGTGGACGAGGAACTAAAACGAGGGTACTTGCATGTCTATACGCCAGATATCGCAAACCTCGCGCTCTATAAAAAATCTGGACATTATCCGTACTACAAAGATTCAATGTACGCCCCAATTGTCATTGACGACGAAGAATACATGCTTCGCCCCATGACTTGCCCGCATCATTTTGAATTATATCTAAGCGAACAACATAGTTATCGAGACCTTCCTATTCGATTCGCGGAACTCGCCCAACTCTATCGATACGAACAATCGGGAGAACTTATGGGGCTTCTTCGCGTGCGAACCTTTTGTCTTGCCGACGCGCATATCATTTGCAGACCATCGCAAGCGAAAAGCGAAGCGCATGCTGTACTTGACTTGATTGACTTCGTCTGCAAAAAACTTGGGCTTGAACAAGGGAAACACTATCGATACCGTTTATCCCTCGGCAATCGAGCAGATGAAAAAAAATACTACAAAGATGACGCGTCATGGGACTTCGCGGAGAATATTCTTCGAGAAGTCCTTCAAGAGCGATCCGCCGAATATTTTGAAGCAAAACGAGAAGCGGCGTTTTATGGACCAAAAATCGACATCCAAATGCAAAATGCGAACGAAAAAGAAGATACCGCGTTCACTGTACAGTACGACTTTGTCATGCCAAAACGGTTTCATCTCACTTACATTAATGAACAAGGAAAAGAGGAGGAAACAGTTGTCATCCACCGTTCGTCTATCGGCGCGATAGAACGAATCATCGCGTTTCTTATCGAACATTATGGCGGAGCGTTTCCCACATGGCTGGCGCCAATTCAAGTTGTTCTTATCCCAATTTCTGAAAAGCACGTAAATCATGCGCGAACTTACGCCAAAACGCTTCAAGAGAAAGGGCATCGTGTTCTTGTCGATGACAAAGACTACCCGATGCAAGCAAAAATACGAACGCACACTTTACAAAAAGTTCCTTATTTAGGTATAATAGGAGATCGTGAAGTCGCCTCACATACAATTTCTGTGAGAAGTCGAGATCATGGAGACCTCAAGGCGATGACGCTTGAGGCATTCATGAAGCGACTAGCATCGGAAGATTGAGAATACAACATAAAAAACCAGTTCAGCAAAAATTTTTTTATCGCGTCAACTATCAAATCACGAGTCCGACGCTCCGTATTATTGACGAAGACGGAAAGCAAATCGGAGTAGTCAGTAAACTAGAAGCCCTACAAAAGGCGAAAGAACGAAATGTTGATGTGGTAGAAATAGCGCCGAACGCCAATCCTCCGGTGGCAAAACTCATCGATTATAAAAAATTTAAGTATCAAGAGGCGAAAAAAGAACGAGAAGCGAAAAAAACGCAAAAAAATGTCGGCGTTAAAGAGATCAGATTGCGACCATTTATCGCGCAAAACGATCTTCAGACCAGACTAAAACAAGCGAAAGAATTTTTAGAACAAGGCAATCAAGTAAAGATTACATTACTCTTTAAAGGACGAGAAGTGACAAAAAAAGAATTTGGATTTAGCGTTATCAATCAGTTTATACGACAGCTTGAGCATGTTAAAATTGTTCGAGAGCCACGTATGGAGGGGAGAATGATCACCGCCATTATGGCGAGAGATAAAAAAAATTAATAATATGCCAAAACTAAAAACACGAAAAATCGCGGCGAAACGATTTAAGGTTACAAAAACAGGAAAAGTGATTCATCGAACAAAAGGAGCGAGGCATCTTCGACGAAAGAAAAGCAAAGCAAGACAGAGAAGACAAGACGCTCCAAAAGTCCTGACGAACACAAAATTTGCAACCATGATTAAACAGGAGATTTGTATATGAGAGTAAAACGAGGCGTCACTTCACACGCAAAACATAAAAAAATCTTAAAAGCGAACAAAGGATATCGCATGACTAAACGGCGACTGATCAAAGTCGCAACAGAAGCGCATCTTCACGCTAGTGAATACGCATTTGCAGGACGAAAACAACGAAAACGAAATTTCCGACAACTGTGGATCGTACGAATCTCCGAAGCGGTGAAACAGCAGGGAATGAGATACAGCGTATTCATCAAGAAACTGAAAGACGCGAACATTCAACTCGATCGAAAAATGCTTGCGCATCTCATCGTTGAATCTCCAAAAACCTTTCAAGCCATCGTAGAAAAACTTCGATAAAAGTATCGCTCTATTCATATTTTTTCATCATCTCCATCTCAGTGGATGCCATATAATAATATAGTATAATAGTGTCTTATGAACCAAACGCTTTCACTGGAACGTCTTATTCAGTCATTGCAAACACTCGAACAAGACGCAATTACATACATCCACCAATCAGAACAAGAAAAAGGACTACTCCGACATACACTGCTTGGACCAAAAAGCAAATTTGCGAAACTATCGAAATTTATTGCAACGCTTCCAAAAGAAGACCGAGCAACAGCTGGACAACTACTCAACAAGACAAAACGCGCAATCGAATATGCAATCGATGAAAAGCAAGAGGAAAAAGAAGACAACCTGTCTAATATTGACATGACAATGCCAGGACACCGTCCTACCATCGGTCATTATCATCCAACAACAATCGTCATTCATGAAATGAATGAGATTTTCAAATACATGGGCTTCTCTGTATACGACGGACCAGAAATCGAAACAGACGAGTACAATTACGACCGCGTCAATCTTCCTCTTGATCATCCGGCAAGAGATTTGCAAGACACGCTGCATCTCAAAGATTCTCCGTATATCCTGAGAACTCATACCTCGTCAGTGGAGGCGCATATCCTTCAAGACTTTACGCCTCCCTATCGATTTGTCATTCCCGGCAAAGTCTATCGATACGAAAATGTCAACGCCTCAAATAATATTATGTTTTATCAATATCAAGGACTTGCCGTAGGAACAGACATCACCATGGCGCACTTAAAAGGAACACTGGACACATTTATAAAAAAATTCTTTGGCAACGATCGAGAAACGCGATTTCGTTGTAAATACTACCCGGAAGTTGAACCCGGCGTCGGCGTCGACATTTCTTGCGCGTTTTGCAAGAAAAAAGGATGCGCGGTATGCAAGGGAAGAGGATGGATCGAGATGCTCGGCGCTGGCATGATTCATCCAAACATGTTACGACGCGTGGGACACGACCCAAGCGTTATCAGCGGATTCGCGTGGGGAATGGGATTAGATCGAATTGTTATGCAACGATACGGAATCAACGATATCCGATCCCTTTACAACGGCGATATTATGTACAAGGAGTAATCTATGAATGTGCCGCTCTCATGGCTCTCTGACTATGTCAGTCTGCCATCGGATTTTCATGAGTTCACGCATCGACTCACAATGATCGGGCATATGCTCGATAAAACGATTAATACCAATGGAGAAACCGTCATTGACTTAGAATTGCGAGGAAACAGGGCAGATCTCTTTGGATTGATTGGTATCGCAAGAGACATAGGCACGGCGTGGAACACGCCGATTCGTCTTCCAGAAGTTGAGTTGTTACCGAATGGAGATCCGAAATCAACACTTATTACCGTTGAAGCCCCGGATCTTGTCCATCGGTTTACCGCCTTTACTGCAACTGTCCGCGTTGGACCGTCGCCAGAATGGCTTGCAAAACGCCTCGCGTTATATGGCATGACATCGATTAATAATGTGGTGGATATCACAAATTATGTCATGATTGAAACCGGCATCCCGATTCATGCGTTTGATCTGCACGCGCTTCAAGGCAACCACCTTGTTGTCAGGAGAGCAAAAGACAAAGAACAAATGACAACATTCATGGGAGAAACCATCACACTTTCCACGGAAGATCTCACGCTTGCTGACGAACAGTCTCCTCAAGCAATCACCCTTGTAGGAAGCAGAACATCAGGAACGACAAAAATAACAAAAGAAATTTTGCTTGAAGCCGCAGTCTATAACTATGCAAGTGTTCGACGAACAAGCAGGCGACTTGGTATTCGAACAGAAGCGGGAACAAGACTTGAAAAACATCTCGATCCACATGAGACATCATTTGCTCTGGCTCGAGCGCTCTTCCTCCTCAAACGCCACGCAAACGCCGAAGCGACATCGAATGTCGTAGACTATTATCCAACGCCAAAGACTGCACCAAGCATAGACCTTCCAATAACAGAAACAGAACGGCTCAGCGGACTTGCTATTCCGCCATCTACCCAAAGAGAAATCTTGGAACGCCTCGGATGTTCTGTCCACTCAGAATCTAATCGGTTTCTTGTCACTGTTCCGACCTTTCGAACAGATATCGAAGGATCGGCAGATCTCGTTGAAGAGATACTTCGCATTCATGGATACGAAGCAATCCACCCAATGCTACTCAATGGAGAAATTCCGCCGGAACAAACATCACCACGCATAAAACAAGAAGATGACATTCGAGACATTCTTGTGAAGCTTCACCTCAATGAGGTAATTACCTCATCATTCGTTCCCACGATACATGATCCGTCAACGATTCACCTCGAAAATCCGCCAGACCCCGCAATGGCAACGCTTCGCCCTTCGCTTATACCAAACCTCATCAACTACGCCAAACGATTACTCAATGAACGAATGGAACGGGTTGCAATTTTTGAACTTGGAAACGTATTTTTCAACAACAATGGCACATACACAGAAGAACGACGGCTTGGCATCGTGATGACTGGCGTCATAGACACTCGATCCTACGGAAAAACGCCGCGGCCGATTTCTTACTTTGATCTCAAGGGCACCATTGAAGCGTTTTCAGAATACCTTGGAATTCAAATGGACACCACGCGCATTCAACAAATCGAATCAACAATCTTTGCTGTCGAATATTCGCTTGATGAACTTCTTGTGGCAAAAAAAGCGGAAGTAAAGCCTTATATCATCGCGCCTCCGCATCCGCCAATCATTGAAGATATCTCATTTCTTGTGAATCCAGACACAAAAACAGGAGACATCCTCGAAATGATTCGATCGTTTCATCCGCTTCTCGTGGACGCGACGCTTCTTGACGCGTATGAAAACAAGCGGACGTTCCGCGTTGTGTATCAAGAGCGAACAAAATCGATCTCGACAGAAGAAACGCGACCAATCCGAGAAGATCTCATTCGCAGCATCGTGAACCGCTTCAATATCCAATTCAACAATTCTGTTCGTGAACCGGTTGCAAATGATTAAATAAAGAAGGATAAGGAATTCCTCATTTTGCTATCTGTCATCCTGAATGTATTTTAAGATCTGAGAACTTTCTAAAAGAAATAATTTTTTCCCAACCGCTTAGATGCTGAAACATATTTAGCGCAACAAAACACAACCCAAAATAATCCTCTCATATTTCTGTCATTGACAGACAACGGATATCAGTTCTATGGTAGAATTATGTTAACTAAAAAAGATATCGCGATTATCGAAGAGCTTATCGAAAGAAAGTTAGAAGAAAAGTTAGAGCAAAAGTTGGAAGAGAAGTTGGAAGAGAAGTTACGCGCTTTTAGAAATGAAATCTTTGAAAAAATAGATGCATTTTTTAGCTTATATAGAAAAGTAGATGAAGAACAAACCCTTCTTTCTGGACGCGTATCAGAGCACACTGATCAACTTGAAGATCACGAACAACGGATCTCTATACTTGAAGATCAACAACTCTCGCAAAATTAACCTCTCTCCTTGCAATTCATTTTATGAGTGTTATCAATATAAAATCTTTTATGGAGCAGGAGACGGCGTTACTGTCGGCGTTGGCAAGGGACTATCGGAATACTCTTGATTGATTCCTATTTTGACTGTTCGTTCTGCTGTTCGGCCATCCACATCGGTTGCTCGAACACGAATTCTGTGAGAACCGTTTGATATTTCAATATCATCAGAAAATGTCCTCCCGTTCGCATCGCGAATTAACACATCATCCAAAAATACTTCAATTTTTCTCACCTCTTTCTCTGCCGTCGCATCCGCTCTCACTCGAACGGTATTGCTGTTGATTCTGCTCATATCGCTTGGCTCGCGAATAATAATCACAATCGGATCTGTGATAGTTTGCGTTTCCCTCGGCGGCTTAAATTTCGGGTCAACTTGCGCGTTTGCCCATGCGTCAATCGCTTCTTGCCACCGATTTCTTCCATCAGTGGAAACCGGATCGTCTTCTTTGAACACAAAAAATAATCGTTCTCTATATTCGCCTTTTGCGATATCAACCGGGTTAGCTAACTTAGATTCATCTTGTATGGACACTTTCAACCGTTGCGCGATAAGAAAAATCGTCTTCGGCTCTGTGCCTTTAATAAATTTTTCTTTTCTCGTTGGATACCCTTCGATAGGAAGTCCACCCGTCAGACTATCAATCTCCATTTCGATAATCGTGTCTGGTTTTAAGAATGACTCGTCCTTTTTCCCTTTAAGCGCGGCGGTCATCAATCTGTTCCATATTGGAGACGCACCGGTAATACCCGACGCAAGTGATGGATGCATCGGTGAATTATCATTATTGCCAACCCACGCGCCAACAACAACCGACGGAGTGTAGCCAATAGCCCAATTATCTCGCTTATCGTCTGTTGTCCCTGTTTTTACGGCAACGGTATAGTTGGGAATCACAAGAAGCGATCGTTCGCCAAACACATCACGCCGAGCCGAATTATCAGAAAGTATATCGGAAATGAGATATGCAATATCTTCAGAAAGAACGCGCTTTGGGTGCGGAGGTTTGTATTCGTAGAGCACTTTTCCATTAATATCTTCCACTTTCAAAATAGCAACAGGATCAACGCGCTGACCGCCTGTCGCGAACACGCCAAACGCGCTCGCAAGATCCAACAAATACACTTCCCCGCCACCAAGAGCGATTGATAAGCCAAAGCGAGACAAATTTTGTTGCGTTGGTTCAAGCGTCTTGAGTCCCATATCAAACGCCAACTGCAGAGATTGTCGCACTCCAACCAACGCGGTCACTTTCACGGCAATCGTGTTAATCGAATTCCCAAGCGCGTTCCGAAGATGCATCGGACCGCGGAACTTACCATCATAATTTTTTGGATTATATTCAGGTTTATTCGGATCGCCTGAAGGGTACTTCGTGTCAACATCCATCAAAACCGTCGCTGGCGTATATCCCTTTCGCAAGGCTGCAGCGTAAATAATTGGCTTGATCGTCGAACCCGGCTGTCGAAGCCCCTGCGTCACCACATTAAATTTAAATCCTCCCGATTCGCTGGCATCATGATAGTCTTTGCTTCCGACCATCGCCAAAATTTCGCCTGTTTTTGGATTCAGAACAACCGTGGCACCGTTTGAGACACGAAGTCGTTGAAGCTTATTCACCTCTTCTTTTACAATTGTTTCCGCCTGTTCCTGCAAATCAAGATCTAGAGTCGTTGTCACGCGAAGTCCTCCCGTTTCAACACGCTCGGCGCCAAACTGTCGAATGAGCTGATCTCTTACATACAACACAAAATGAGGCGCCTTAAAACTTGTGTCTTCTTTGCGAAAAGAAAGCAAGGGAAGTTGTTCTCTTGCTTCTTTTTCCGCTTGCGGCGTGATATGTCCATCTTCACGCATTCGTCGAAGCACATGTTCTGCTCTCCCAATCCATAACTTTTCTTGAGAAGTAAACGGATTATATCTGCTTGGAGCCTGCGGAAGACCGGCAAGAACGATTGATTCAAGAAAGGTAAGTTCTTTCACGCTTTTTCCAAAAAAATACTGTGCCGCGGCTTCGACGCCAACCGCCGGACCGCCGTATGGCGCCTCGTTAAGATACATCGTTAAAATTTCATCTTTTGAATATTTTCGCTCAATTTGAATCGCAAGAATCGCTTCTCTGATCTTTCGAGACAACACTTGCTGATTGTTTAACAACACATTTTTTACCAATTGTTGCGTGAGCGTCGAACCGCCACCCCAGGAATAATTGCGAAAGAGAATCATGCCCACCATGGCACGAGCAATACCCGGAAACGACAATCCTTGATGGGTATAAAAATCTTTATCTTCGATTGCGATAGTCGCTTGCTTTAGCGCCAAAGGAACATCGTCAAGATTCACGGGAATGCGATGTTCATCTTTGTAAATATCATACAATGTCTTCCCATTGCGGTCATAAATAATCGTTGACACGCCATCAAGCCGTTTCACTTTATCTGGACGAGGAAGATCTCGCGCGTACCATGCAAACACTCCAAGAAGAACAAAGAAAGAAGAGAGAATAAGGAATAACGACGCGATAGCGATAAATGTCAAAATGCGAAGAATGGTGATGCGTTGTTGAATCGGCGTCCTCCGACGACTCCATTTTTCTTGAAATATATCGTAAAAACTACGCATACTTTACAGATGTATGATATAGTATGCATCATATGGACGCAATTGATCTGTTGCTTTCACAAGGAATAGAGGAAATTTATCCGAGCAAACAAAAACTCGAAGCGTTTCTCCGTTCTGGGAAAAAACTTCGCGTGTACCAAGGATTCGATCCTACAGGCCCCCAGCTTCACATTGGGCACGCAGTTGCCATCCGAAAACTTCGACAGTTTCAAGATCTTGGACACCATGTCATTTTTCTTATCGGCGACGCGACGGCAGTAATTGGCGATCCATCGGGAAAAACAACCGCAAGAAAACTCCTCACGCGGGAAGAAGTGATCAAAAACGCGGAACAATACAAAGAGCAAGCTGGGAAAATCCTCCGATTTGACGGCGAGAATCCAGTGGAGATTCTATATAACAGCACGTGGCTTGGCTCGATGAACGCGGTAGAATTTGTCTCTCTCGCGCATTATTTAACCTATCAACAAGTTATTGAACGAGACATGTTTCAAAAACGAGTCAAAGAAGGCCAGGAACTCTACATGAATGAATTTCTCTATCCAATCCTGCAAGGGTATGATTCTGTCGCAATGGATGTTGATGTTGAAATCGGCGGAACAGATCAATTATTTAACATGATGATGGGAAGAAAACTCATGCGCATCATGAAACAAAAAGAAAAATTTGTCATAACCGTGCCGCTTCTCACCGACGCGAAGGGCAATAAGATTGGAAAAACTGAAGGAAATGTGATTGGTCTTACTGACCAGCCAAATGACTTTTACGCGAAAATTATGAGTCTTGGAGACGACGCGATCGCTCCATGTTTTCATCTTCTTACAGATCAATTAGTATCAGCAGATAATATTCGAAAAGATCCACTGGCATGGAAAAAACGGCTCGCATTTGAGCTGACGAAACAATTCAACACAGAAAACGAAGCAAAAGAAGCGCAACGGCAATTTGAGCTTCGCGTTCAAGAAAAAAACTTTCTTGCCGCGGATCTCCCAGAATATCCACTCTCTCATATTTCCGGAGAAACAATCGTTGAACAATTGCTCTCTCTCGGTCTTATTGAAAGCAAATCCGAGGGGAAACGACTTATCGCGCAGAGAGCAGTCTCAATCAACAATGCCAGCGTGAGCAATCATGCGACGCCACATGCGTTTAAATCAGGAGATATTATTGTTGTCGGAAAGAAAAAAGCTGGTAAAATAGTAGCATAAATATGGATTTTGTTAGAAAACATAGAAAATTTTGGACTGTCATCGTCATTATTGCATCCCTTTCTCTTGTCTTAAGCTCTCTGTTGCCATTCTTCTTTGGCGGATTGTAAAAAACTAATAGTACAATACTTCTCATGACACTATCTCTCACCACGCCTATCGAAGCACTTTCATCAGTAGGGAAGAAACGAGCGGAGTTGCTCAAACGACTTGGCATACATACAGTAAAAGACATGCTTTATCATTTTCCATTTCGCTACGAAGACTACTCTTTGATTACTCCAATCGCCGAAGCGCAACTGGGAGAAACTATCACGATTTACGGCACCGTTCTTTCCATGAAGTTTTTCGTCACAAAGTATGGGAAGAAAATTATTGAAGGGAAAGTCGTAGATAATACTGGGATTATGACAATTATTTGGTTCAACCAACAGTATCTTCTTCGCGTCATTCGAGAAGGCAACAAAGGAAATTTTTCTGGAACGGTCTCGTGGTTTGGAAAAAGGATTGTCCTCTCAAACCCCACATTCGAACGCGAATCATCGGAAAACCTCAATCTTCACACAGGACGGATCGTGCCAATTTATCCGGAAACCGAAGGCATCACTTCCACATGGTTGAGAGAGAAAGTTTACGCGTTATTGACAGAGCTAGCAGACGAAATCACCGACTATCTTCCAGAACATATTCAATCATCTTATAACCTTATGACGCTTTCAGACGCGATTCAACGTGTCCATTTTCCAAAAATGCTTGAAGATGCGAAAGAAGCAAAGCGACGGCTTGCGTTTGATGAACTCCTTGAACTCCATGTTATATCTCAGGCGTTGCGACGACAAAGAGAAACATCAGAAAAGGGAATCGCGCTTTCTATTCATCACGATGATATCGATCAATTCAAACATGCGTTGCCATTTTCACTTACTCCCGATCAGGAACGTGTCATCCAAGACATTTCAGACGATCTTTCAAAAAACGTCCCGATGAATCGATTAATCATTGGCGATGTGGGATCGGGAAAAACGGTTATCGCCGCGTTTGCCATGTATCTTCTGTGGAAACATCGGTATTCCTCTGTCCTCATGGCGCCCACGCAGATTCTTGCAGAACAACATCACAAAATGCTTTCGTCCATATTTAAATCATTTGATATAAAAATTGATCTCATCACAGGAAATACATCAACAATCGATATGTTTAGCGACGATCATAGAATCATCGTTGGAACACACGCGCTACTGACAAACCAAGACATACTTGGGAATGTCGGCTTGATCGTCATTGACGAACAACATCGATTTGGTGTCAAACAACGAACTAAGCTTCTGAAACAACACGAAACAATCGTTCCCCATTTTCTCACGATGACGGCAACGCCGATCCCTCGAACGATCGCAAAAACATTTTTAGGAAACATTGATGTGAGCTTTTTACTTTCTATGCCGTCAGGACGGAAACCCATAAAAACATGGCTTGTCCCCAATGAAAAACGAGAAAACGCCTATGAATGGATAAAAAAACAAATCAAAGAAACCGATAGCCAAGTGTTTATCATCTGTCCGTTAATAGAAGAATCGGAATCAGAAACGCTTGCCGATGTGAAAGCGGTAAAAAAAGAGTACGAAAAACTTAAAACCATATTCTCAGAATTCTCGATTGGACTGCTCCACGGGAACATGAAACCAAAAGAAAAAACCGCGGTGCTCACGGATATGCTTCAGAAAAAGCACCACATTCTTCTCGCCACGCCGGTTGTAGAAGTGGGCATCGATATTCCAAACGCCACAATTATTGTTATTGAAACCGCAGAACGATTTGGCTTAAGTCAACTCCATCAATTGCGCGGACGCGTTGGAAGAGGGCAGAAGCAATCATACTGCTTGCTTTTCACAGAAAGTCAAGATGAACGAGCATTGAAACGATTAAAAGCCATGGAAACGATCCACAATGGTCCAGAATTAGCTGATCTTGACTTGTTGTTCCGAGGAGCTGGAGATGTGTTTGGCGTTAGACAACACGGATTTCCAACATTAAAAATAGCCTCGTTTGGAGACACACACTTATTAGAACAAACAAAACGCGCCGCGGAAGATCTCATGCAGAACGACCCAGACTGTTTAACCATTCCCCACTTGAGAGAGCGAATAAAAAAAGCTATAATAGGAGAAATTCATGATTAGGAGATACGCATGGCTCCATTAGTAAAACGAAGACATTCAACACGACGAGGCGGAAAACGAAAAGCGGCAATCAAACTTTCGTTACCAACTGTCACAAAAGGAAAAGGCAATGAACCGTTGCATCTCCCTCATAGGGCATATATGCAAGACGGATATCTCATCTACAAAGGAGAAAAAATTGCAAAAGCATGAAGTCGTCAACAGTGGGCGTTCCTTTATGCCTTCATAAGTCATGAAACGCGAACGCTAATTGTTGCACGAAGGAGCATGAAAACCCCGCAAGATCCACGACACCAGAGAAGAATTACCCTCATGCAAAAATTATTCGCGCACAGCTTCCAAGAACATACACCAGAAGCAGTCATAGAACCAATCGTTTCATCGCTAAATCGCATAGACGCCATAATTCAACGTGTCGCTCCTGAATGGCCGATTGATCGCATAGCAAAAATCGACCTTAGCATTCTTCGTTTAGCGATTTATGAATTGGTGATAGAACAAAAAGAACCACCAAAAGTCATCATTGATGAAGCGATCGAATTAGCAAAAGCGTTTGGCAATCCGAGCAGCCCGGCGTTTATCAACGGCGCGTTGGGAGCAGTCATGAAAGAACTGAACAATGAACAACCAACAGGAGACCACTATAACGCTTGACGAATTGCAACAAACCATCGGCATATCATTTCATGATGTATCGCTTTTGAACCAAGCGTTTTATCATCGTTCATATCTCAATGAAGCCCGTCACATCAAGCAATCAAATGAACGACTTGAATTTCTTGGCGACGCCGTTCTCTCACTTCTTACTTCTGAATTTTTATATACCCAATATCCCAACCTTGCCGAAGGAACACTTACAAACATCCGATCAAGCCTTGTCAAAACAAAAAGTCTCGCGGACGTCGCGGAATCCCTTCATCTCGGAGATCTTCTGATGTTAAGCAAAGGAGAAGAAGAATCCGGAGGAAGAAGAAACCATTCATTACTTGCAGACTGCTTTGAGGCCTTGCTTGGCGCAATCTATTTAGACCAGGGGATAGAACAGGCGCGATCGTTTCTCTCACGATACATCCTCCCAAAAGCGCAACACATCATTGAAACAAAATCATACATCGATTTTAAAAGTCTTCTTCAAGAAATCGTGCAACAAGAATCAAAAATGTCTCCGACATACCGCGTGGCAAAATCCGAAGGCCCAGATCACAATAAAACATTTTGGATTGAAGTATTAGTGGGAGATAAAATTCTCGGAACAGGCGTCGGCAAATCAAAGCAGGAAGGAGAACAACAAGCGGCCGCAAACGCCCTTGAGAAGATGGGAAGAAGATGATAGAATCAACAGTATGCTAAAAATACGTCTCACGCAAACAGGAACGAAAAATAAGAAAAAATACCGCATCATCGCGATCGATGAATCAAAAAAACGCGACGGAAAAGCAAAAGAGATTCTCGGATTTTATGACCCGACAGTAAAACCGCCAATTATAAAAATTGATACAGAACGAATTTCGTATTGGCAATCTGTTGGCGCGCAACTTACCGAAGCAGTAAAGAAACTTTTACAACATCAAGCATCGTAATGTATGAAAGATACGCTTCTCTACATCCTCGAGCACATTGTTGAAAACAAAGACGCGCTTTCTGTAGAAGAACAACAACACGAACACAAAACGATCCTTGTTATTCATGCGGCGCAAGAAGATATAGGAAAAATTATTGGCAAGCAAGGAAGAATCATTCGAGCGATTCGAGACCTCATCAAAATCATGGCGATCAAACAACACACCTACGTAGATGTCGCTATCGCGGAATGAAGTATACAATACTTACCCTCTTTCCCGAAATGTTCACCGGTCCGTTTGACGCATCGATTATCAAGCGGGCGAAAGAACAACAGATCATCGACATTGCAATTGTTAACACTCGAGACTTCGCAACAGATAAACATAAATCTGTTGATGATCGTCCATATGGAGGCGGAAAGGGAATGATTATGCGCGTCGATATCATCGATAGAGCATTAACGCATATTAAAACGAATGATACAAAAACGATCACGGTTCTCCTTGATCCTAAAGGGAGATACTACACACAAGAACTTGCTAGAAAATTAACGTCATATGATCATATCATTCTTCTATGCGGTCACTACGAAGGGGTAGACGAACGGGTTCGATCTCTTGTCGATGAGTCGCTCTCAATAGGGCAGTATGTCTTGACTGGAGGAGAAATACCAGCGATGGTTATTGTTGATAGCGTCACAAGACTTCTCCCTGGTGTTCTTGATTCAGAAGCGACACACGATGAGTCATTTACCGATAACTTCCTTGAATATCCTCAGTACACAAGACCTCCAGAATATAAAGGCATGAAAGTACCAGATATTCTTTTGTCAGGAAACCACAAACAAATCGACGCATGGAGGACAACGAATAAAGCGCCCGTTATTCCAGAGAAAAAGGATTAGCTCTGCCTTCAAGAGGAGTATTTGGCAACACATCGGCGCTTCCCAACTGAATATTTCCCATATCTTGATATTCCTGCACTTTTGAAAGGATTGCGTACTCTTCATCTGTTATCGGTCGCAACGTTTCTTGCTGATGTTTCTTTGATAAAGGAAGATAAAAGGCGTCAACGGACAATGTTGCTCGAAGCTGATTATCATCTTCATTTAACTGCGCTCTCACGCCATGAATAGAAAAAAATCGTCTCACAGTATGGGCAAATCGCAAAAATGTTTGAATTTGCTCAAACGATCCGCCAATAACAACCGAAAATGGCAACTGAGTCCCCTGTCCTTTTGATCGATCTTTTTGCTCTTCAAGAGATCCCGACTGCGTTGCCAATGATTCTGATGACTCAATTGTGAATGAAATCAACTGAGCGCCGGAGCGTTCACTGATTTGTTCTAATGTTATGAGAATTGTCGCCAATGACGGTTCGATCGGCACGGCAGAGGTCAAGATGTTTAGCTGATTTTCAAATTGAAGCTCATCGATAGTTGCCAAAACAGACGATTTTTCCTGAAGTTTTTCTACATGAGATCTGACAACATTAACATCGCGAAAAAGTTCAATGGTTCTTTGAATAAATGGGACGATAAATAAAAAACACCAAAGAATAGAACAGACAAATATCCCTATCGGAAGAATATATGGTTGATACTTTTGTAATGTTCGTCTGTATCGAATCATACTATATTTCTCATACGAGATTACAATATTGGTGCAAATCGAAGAATCGCCTCCACTTTCCCATTGCCTCCAATCGACAACGATTGAATATATGGGCTATGAATATCGCGCTCTTCTGTTTTTTGTAACACGCGACCAATAATCTCTTGCATTTCCTCCAGTGAATCCGTAGTGATCGTTGTCTGCACTTGATAATTATGTTCTTTGTTAAAAGATACTGTTTGTATACTTAAAGGAGACGCGATTTCTGCCAAAGAACCAAGCAAATTATCAAGAGGTTGTTGATTCTTCATAATCTGTTGAACGACAGGTACTCTCTCTTGAAATGAGAGTAATAGAATTTCTTTTTTCGCTTGCGCTGACACTGATTTTGCGAGAAACGCTCGCTCTTCTTCTAATCGAGAATACTGCGTGGCCCCCGCAAGATATGCAATCGCCACAAACGCGCTTAACGCGATTATGAAAAAAAGAACGATCGCGCTATATATGCGAAGTTTTCGAAACAACGCACGTTCTTGATCAGAGAAGCGAGAGGTTGGTCGAAAAAGATTTATCGCGATACCACGATTCATATATCGATCACCAACGGTTACAATCGCGCTAAGCCGGCAGCGACAGTAAACATTGGAGCTTCGGCGTCAAGAAACGCAAATTGCTGATTTCTCTGTATCCCTATCCACGGATTCGCAATTTGAACATCAACTCCAACATATTCTTTCATATAGGCAACAATTCCCGGCAATTTTGCCGTTCCTCCAGAAAGAATCAAGAGATCAAGTTGATCTGTTTTATACTTTTCTTGATAAAACACAAGCGATCGTTTAATCTCGCTAATAATCGTATCCATAATCGGCTTTACCGCTTCAACAATTCTTCCTTCTAGATGCTGCTTATTTAATCCATATGTTCTCTTAAATTCTTCCGCCTGATGTTGCTTAAACCCAAGAATTTGCACTAACGCGCGAGACAACGCTTCGCCTCCGGCGCTGATTGATCGGGTAAACGCAATCACGCCATCTCGAAGAATCGCCAAGTCCGTTGTTTGCGCTCCAAGAGACACGAGAATCGCAGTTTTTGTATTACTGACCATAGGAAGAATTGCTCGCGTCGCAGAAATTATTTCTGTCTCCACGCTAACAACGGCAAGACCGGCAAGCTCAAGAAATGAGACATATTTGTCAATCAATGTCTTTGGCGCGGCAACCAACAATACTTGCATCATGTTATTCATTGTATCTTTCGCTTCCCTTAGTATCGCAAAGTCCATATTGACCTGATCAAGCGGAAGTGGAATATATTGTTCCGCTTCCCATTTAAGAGATGACGCTAGTTCTTGACGAGACAACTGCGGAACCTCGATCACCCTTGTAAACACTTGAGATTCTGGAAGAGCGATATGCACAGATCTAGATTTTACCTTTGCGTCTTTGATAAATTTTTGGATAGACTGAGCGAATGATTCAATTTCAAACTCTGGGGTAGTACCGATAACTTTTGGTGGTGTCGGAGCTGACGCGGCGGTTAATAGCGTATACGCAGTGTTGCCTTGCTTTTTAAGCTCGACAATTTTCATTGTATGTGAACCAATATCTAGTCCCAAAAGTGTCTGCATAATTTTAGTGTACCATGATCATTTGGAAAAAGAAGTCTGACTTATAATCGCCGCGTCAAATATTCCTCGCGGCGCTCGAAATGGTCGAACCACAACGATTTTCCTTGCAACACCGCTCCCTGTGGTTCCAGTCGATATAATAACATTCCCTTGATTTGGCAGTGAAAATCCGCCTCCATCAACAAACAGAAACGCGTCGGCGTAGAACGAACGAAGTCGAATAAATATAAGTATATCGGTGGTTGGATTAATCGATGGAGAAAAATCTGAAAAACGAATCTCTTTTATGAACACATTCGGTTGTCCACAACCACTCCCAAAACTATCAGGAGCGGAAAAATTGTTGTCTCGATCTCGATTTGGATCAATCGCTGCTCTCGCAACAAGATACTGTGCCCCTCGCTTGTACATCAAAGCAATTGATAACGCGGGAGTTTCTCCTTGCTTTCCTCTCCAACAAAGAGTAATTCTGTCTCGCGTATACGTAGGAATCTCTTGACGTGTCTGATTCTCGTCATGATTGATCAGCCAAAATGTTTCCACCTCCCCTTGAGATAAAACGCGAGGAAATTTGTAATAACTTGTTGCGGCATTGATAGTGTTTATTTGCGTTGTATAAGACGCTGGAACATCGCTCAACTGAACTGGTTGCGATCGCACAACGCCGCTTTTTAACGCTTCTTCCACTCCGGCTTCCGCGGCGCTAAACGCTCTCAACGATTCCTCAATGTCTGTCGTCATCGTCGTGTCGATACGAACTCGACCGATCAACGCCAATCCTATCGTGATAAGCACGACAAGAACTAACAAAGTAATAAGAAGAATTTGACCTGATTGTCGTGATTCATTCATTTTCGCACATTAACCGTTGTTTGAAATTCAATACTTGACGATTCGATAGGTTGCTCTTGTATCCCTACAGGAGAAAGACGAAACTTCACTTGAACTGATTGAACAAATCGAGAAGAAGCAATGCACGAAAATTCTAACGAAGAAGACTCACAGGTATTTCCGCCAAGCGTTACATATGTTGGCGTCAAATACTGTGTTGCTGAGCTGCTTGTTGAGGCAATTCTCATAATCGCGCCACCTTCCATCATATCAGATGCGCAATGAAGACGCGTTTGAGACCCCTCGCGATTTATAAGAAGAAGTTCTTTATTTGAAATAGGATTACCATCGCAAACGCTTACAACAGCTTCGCTTTCTCTAATCATTTTTTCAATTGTCTGCAACGCGAAATTCCCAGATTGTTTTATCTGCTTCATGGCGTCTGATCGAAACGAAGATCGAGAAAGAGAAAAAAATGATTGCGATAAAATCACTGTTATTCCTCCCAATATAACAATTGTAATAAGAATCTCGATTAAACTAAATCCTTTATTCATTCGTTATCTCCATTTTGTAAGTATGGTCTCCGCTTTGCTAGTCCGCATCTCCGATCCTTCTTTCCATGACACGCTGACAAGCACTATTACGCGTTGTGTAAGAGGATCGTATGACAATTGGATCGATCTTGAAAAAATATTGTCTATATTTATTGAACAATCAGACGAAGCTTGAGACCATGTTCTTGATTTATCTACACACCATCGACGAGGAGATGGTTGCGCCATCGAGACAAGCGTCCCCCAGCTATCATCGCGTTCTTTTCGCGCCAATTCTATTCCTTCTTGAACATATTTGATCGCTTGATTTCTCAATTTGTTATAACTCGTTAATCGAAGAGAAAACGTTCCGCTTGCAACCAAAGCGGCAATAACCACAATAACAAGAGCAACAATAATAATAATTTCCACAAATGTTTGTCCCTTTAAATCCATCACATTCATATATATTACTGAAACCCTAGATCTTCTATCGATCCGCTCTCCGTCACGCGAATCTCATATCGTTTGATTCCATTCGTAATCGTCATCGTGACTGATCTTGTGGGTTTTCCTGTTAACACTAAAAAATCAAATGAGGAAGGAGGAGGGGAAAATGTGATGCGATCAGGAAGAACAATTGTTGCGTTCGCGTTTTGAAGAATGCCATTCGAACACACAGGAACATAGGTGTACGCGTTCTCTGTAAACGAAACTCTGTACGCAAGAATCGGATTGTTTTGATCGCATTCTCTTGGTTTTACAGAAGCAATCGCTCTGTTTTGGATAAAATGAAGATTATTTTGCAAAGTTTTTCCCGCTTGTCGAATCCTTTGGGTATCAGCAAAAGAGCCATAATTTGATATCGCAAGCCCCGTAATGGTCAAAATTATGCCAGACGCGATAAGCAGTTCAATGAGAGAAAATCCTTTACGGATGCCTGAGACCATAATTGTAATCGCTATTTGGAAGCGTTATCGAACCGCAATTGTTTTCCCCAGATTGTGACTCCAATCGCAAAGAAAGACAGTACCCGTAATATCGACCACCGCTTTGATTCGTCGCTCTGTATTGATACGGATGCGTGGTTCCTCTTGGATCAGAGGGAATGCGTTGAATATATGTTGGAACCAATACGCCGTTTAGATTCGATACAGACACCCACGATCCTCCTCCGACATTTGGATAATTTCCAAAATCCGATCGATACATTTCTAACGCAGATCGCAATTGTTCGATATCACTTGACCGCCGAGCATCTCTCGACCGTTTTGAAATATTTGCGTACGACGCGACTCCAACAGTGGTAAGAAGAATAATAATGACTGTGGCAACTAACACTTCAAGCAATGTAAAACCACGCGTTCTTTTCATAAAACACATAACATTATTGTAATTGATTAACGCAAAAATACGATCCTGGCGTAAAGTTTGAACAATTATTGGATGAGGCGTTTCCCGTTGTTCCCGGCTCTAACTCAACACAAAAACAGTACTCCGAATCAGTGCAGCGAGATGGCACATACTGCGACTTTGTTTGAGGATCTCGAGGAATGCCACCAGGAAGATGGACGGCTCCCGGGTCGCACGATGAAGAATTTGGATATGATCCAGCCTGCGCAAAATACGATTCTAACGCGTTTTGAATCGCTTTAAGATCAGACATTCGTTTACTATTCCGCGCGACACGTTGCGCGTTCATATATGAAGACAATCCTGCAAGAGAAAGAATCCCGATTAAAGAAATAACGATGAGAAGTTCAACTAAAGTAAATCCACGATACTTCATAAAAAAAGTTTGATAAGGATATTTGGGTCAATTAATAGGGAAACCACTGCGCCAACTATCAAAAACGGCCCAAACGGCACAGGGCTTTTCATTGTTTTCTTTCTACTAAGTAAGAGTATGAGTCCAACCAATGCACCCGTCAAGAACGAAAGATAGATACCAACAATAACCGAAGGGAATCCTGTTATAAATCCTAAAAGAAACACTAATTTAACATCGCCAAATCCAATCCCCTTTCTTCGAGTAATTTCCCATAACACATAAAACAAAAAGAAAGAAAGAATTCCTGCTGTAAGATGATTCAAGACTATCGAATATATCGACTGAAGACGGATCAGATGATATATAGTCGTTCCAATCACGCCAACAACAAGAAGAGAATCCGGAATAATCATATGACGCGTGTCTATGAATACAATCACTAATAGAGAAGATGCGACAATCACCGCGGGAATATACAAAAGAAGATAAAAATCAACAAAAAACCAAACAAATACAAAAAGAATCGCTGAACAAATTTCTATCAAAGGGTATTTGAATGACAATCGCCTTTTGCATCGACGACACTTTCCCAGCTGAATAATAAAAGAGAAAACAGGAATCAACTCAAACCATCGCAGCGTCTTCTTGCAGTAATCACATTGAGATCTTCCCCAAAAAATAGACCGTCCTTCTGGGAGCCTATCAATAATAACACCCAAAAACGAACCAATGAACCCTCCATATATTCCTAGAAGCGAAGAAAAAAGAATAGTAGTATCCATGCTACATATAAGCGTATCACAAGAAGAAAAATTAAGAATTCATTTTACCGAAGACACATGTAACAATTTGTTCCGCTAGATCCTGTCGTCTGAGACTTGCACGATGACGCGTTCTCGGAAGATCCATTCATATCGTAAATTGTTAATGAATCTTTTTGCATAGATTTTGAAACCGGCTGAAAACACACAGAAAGATCGGTAGGGGTATTTGATGTTATATAAATCTTATTTACATGGCTACCAGCTCTTTGCATAAAATTCGTTTTTAATTCACCAGAATCTATAAGAGTGTTTATGTCTGACATTCTTGAATTCAAGGTTTGCCCTGAAAATGTCGTGTTATTTCCCCAAGGAAATGTTCCTTTTGTTGCGTAATATCGATTCAACGCATTAAAAAATTCAGATGCCGTGTTCCGCAAGGCTGTATCTTGCCCTCTCCGCGTTTGTTCAAGCGGGTCTAAAGAAATAAGAATACCAGCGATTAATGCTCCCAAAAGCGCGATAACAATTAAAAGCTCAACGAGAGTAAATCCTTTTTCGTTCGACTTGCTTCGCTTATTTAATTTTTTCATATGCTTACAAACTTATACTTCTATTATCATGATGAAAAATGTTCTTGCTGTCAAGCTACAAACATTTTATGATTGTACATATGCCTGCCGTGCAACAACACATTCTCTCCATCCTTGTGTCAGAGGGGAAAATTTCTCAAGATATAGCAAATCAACTATCCACAGAATCGTTGGCCACAGGAGAAACCATTGAAGACATCCTTTTGAAACGAAGAATTGTTACTCCTGTTGATATCGCAAAAGCGAGAGCAAAATCCGTCAATATTCCTTTTGTCAGTCTTTCAGGAAAAGCCATATCTTCTGATATAGCCACATATATACCTGAACCAGTTAGCAAAAAATACATTCTCGTTCCATTTCAGTTTATTGAAGAAAAAAATGAACTTCATGTCGCGATGGCAGACCCGCTTGATTTTCAAGTCATTGAATTCCTCGAAAAAAAATCAGGCAAACGCATCGTTCCATATTTTTCCACAGAACAAGAAGTAAAACAGGCAATTGAGTCGTTGTATCAACAAAATATTACGGCGAATGTCACGGAAGCGCTGAAAGAGCGAGCTGATATACAAGTAAAAACATACGAAGCTGGACATCTTGGGGAAGTCATTCGAGAAGCGCCGATCGCTCAAATTGTCTCATCAATCCTTGAACAATCGATTCGCATTCGCGCATCGGATGTTCATATTGAACCGCAAAAAGGCGATACGCGCGTTCGATTCCGAGTAGATGGCATTTTACAAGAACGGCTTTCGCTCCCTCGAAGACTCCATGAAGGAGTCGTATCGCGTATTAAAATCCTCTCAGATATGAAAATTGATGAGAAACGAATTCCCCAAGATGGACGATTTAACTTCAAAATGGGCAATCTTGAGGTTGATCTTCGTGTTTCAACGCTTCCTACGATTCACGGAGAGAAAATCGTCATGAGACTCTTACAAAAATCAGGAGGCATTCCTCCGTTAACAGAACTTGGATTAACTGGACTTGGACTCAAAAGACTCGAAGAACATATAAGGCGTCCTCATGGAGTAATTCTTGTCACTGGACCCACAGGGTCAGGAAAAACAACCACATTATATTCCGTGCTCTCAAAAATTAATAACACAAAAGTCAATATTTTAACCCTGGAAGATCCTGTTGAATATGAAATAGAAGGAATTAATCAGGTACAAATCAGTCCCACGGCGGGACTGACCTTTGCGACCGGACTCAGAGCCTTTCTTCGGCAAGACCCAAATATTATTCTCGTCGGAGAAATTCGCGATCAAGAAACAGCAGAACTCGGAATTCAAGCAGCGCTTACTGGCCATCTTGTGTTCTCAACACTGCACACAAACAACGCAGCGGGCGCCATCCCACGATTGATTGATCTCGGCATAGAACCATTTCTCGTGTCTTCAGCGATTAATCTTGTTGTGGCGCAACGCATCGCAAGGAAAATATGCCCTGAATGCAAATCGCCATATTCGCCGCCAGAAGAAACGAAAAACGCTCTCGAACAAACAATAGGATCGTATCTCCCTAAAGATCAACCGCTATCCTTATATAAAGGGACAGGAGTCGTCAATAATGTGACATGCAAAACTTGTAACGGCACAGGATATTCGGGAAGGATAGGAATCTTTGAAGTATTCCCAGTCACAGACGCCATTATTCATCTTACACTCTCTCGAGCGTCAGCGACAGAGATAGAAAAAACGGCAATTGAAGAAGGTATGTTAACAATGAAACAAGATGGATTTCTCAAGGTCTTAAAAGGAATAACAACCATAGAAGAAGTGCTTCGCGTCGCGGAAGAATAAGGGGGGGAACATGACTATATTAGATCTCTTTTCAGAAACTATAAAACGGAACGCGTCTGATCTCCATTTGCTTGCCAACTATCCACCCATGGTTCGAATTGCAGGAAGACTTTTTGCACTTCCCAATATACCACCCATGTCTCCGCAAGATCTTGAAGTTATTATTTTCCCGATTCTCTCAGAAGATCAAAAAAACCTTCTAGAAACAAATAGAGAAATAGATTTTGCGTATTCAACAAACGCGGGAAGATTTCGAGCAAATGTGTATTATCAACGAGGAACGATTGCTGGCACTTTCCGATACATTCAACAAAATATTCGATCCATGCAAGAACTCGGTCTCCCGCCAATATGTCATGAATTTGTAAAACTTCACCAAGGGTTTATTCTTGTCACCGGACCGACAGGACACGGAAAATCAACAACGCTTGCCTCAATGATCCAAGAAATCAACCAATCGCGATCAGCGCATATTATCACGATCGAAGATCCGATAGAATTTATCTATCCTAAAGGACAATCCATTATCTCCCAAAGGGAAATGAACAATGACACGCACTCATGGAATATCGCATTGCGAAGCGCACTACGAGAAGATCCTGATATCACGCTGATTGGCGAGATGCGGGATTTTGAAACGATTCAAGCAGCCCTTACCATAGCCGAGACCGGACATCTTGTCTTTGCCACGCTTCATACAAATTCGGCAAGCCAAACAATAGATCGCATCGTAGGAGTATTTCCAGAACACGAACAGCCGCAGATACGACTTCAACTGTCAAACACATTGGAAGCAGTGATTTCCCAGCGACTCATCCCAACAATAACCGGCGATAGAACAATGGCCGCTGAAATTCTTATCGGAACACCGGCAGTTCGCGCGACAATACGAGAGGGGAGAACGCACCTTATCGATAATATTATTCAAACATCTGTAGAGTCTGGGATGATGACCATGGAAATGTCGCTCGCGAAAAAAATAAAGGAAGGAAGTATTACCATAGAAACAGCGATGCGATACGCCGTAAAACCAGAAGAATTGGCAAGATTGATAAAAACCTATTAAGAATCACGCCTAATTTCTATGCGTATTTTTACTTATAAAGCAAAAAATCAACAAGGACAAACGCTAAGTGGGCTCGTCGAAGCGCCAGATCAAAGAACCGCACTGAAACTTCTTCGAGAGAAGCAAGTATTTATCGTTCATCTCTCTCCAAAATCTGAAACAATAACATTAGAATTGATAAAGCATAAACTCAAGAAAGTTTCGTTTAACGAAATCGTGAATATTACGAGGCAATTAGCGTCTCTTCTTACCGCAGGACTCTCGCTGACAGAAAGCATAGCAATTATTCGATCTCAAACAGACAATCAACGCACGGCGTCGATGCTTCTTGATATAGAACAACATCTGATTGGAGGAGGAAACCTCGCTAACGCGCTTGAACGACATTCTCACGTATTTTCAAAAGTTTATATTGCGCTTATTCGATCTGGAGAAGCGTCGGGAACGCTTGACCGCGTACTTACGCGTCTTGCGGAAACGCTTGAAAAAGAGCGAGAGTTTCGATCAAAAGTCAAAAGCGCCATGATATACCCATTGATCATCATCATTGGCATGATTGTTGTTGTTTTTATCATGATGACCGTTGTTATCCCAAAGTTGACGGACATGTACAACGATTTTGGCATTCAATTGCCGTTTGCCACAAGACTTCTTGTCTCTGTTTCAAACCTATTCAGGCGCTGGTGGTGGCTTATGATTCTTGCAACAATCGGTGGTGCATACGGAGTAAAACAATGGAAAAAAACTCCCATAGGAGAACGAATAATAGATGCCGCGATACTTCGTATTCCAGTGTGGGGACAATTGCAAAAAAGCGTCATTCTTGCAGAGTTTGCAAGAACATTTGGTATGCTGATTTCATCAGGCATTCACATCCTTGAAGGATTGTCATTCCTCAAAAACTCATTGGGAAACGCGTTGTATCGAGACGCACTCTCTGAGATCTCGAAAAAAATCGAAAAAGGATTTTCTATAGGAGAAACCTTTGCCCAATATGACAAGCTGTTTCCAGTTATTGTCTCGCAAATGATCAAAGTTGGGGAGGAGACGGGTAAACTCGACGAAACACTCGAGAAATTATCGACATATTTTGAGAAAGAATCTGAATACATGGTCAAAAATCTGACGACAATCATTGAACCAATTATTATGGTTGTGTTGGGGCTTGGGGTAGGATTTATTGTATTCTCCATCATTACGCCGATTTATTCGTTAACAACGCAGATTCAGTAAAAAAATTTCATTATTGTCATACCGGACGCATCTTAGGATTCATCCATTATCATGCTGAACTCGTTTCAGCATCTAGCAGAGATTCTAAAAATATTTGCCACTTTACAGCTCATCATCTAATACCCAAGATCCTGAACCAAATTCAGGATGACAGAGAGAGTTCAGGATGACATACACCTATCCGACACTAGACAAACACACATTTTCTCCTTTAGAATGTCATAATCCAAACCAATACACTTCGTTATGAGCGACCAGTACAAAGGTGATCAGATTGTTGTCCTCGAAGGATTGGAGCCAGTGCGAAAACGTCCTGCCATGTACATTGGATCCACATCGCTTGCCGGCGTTCATCATTGCTTAAATGAAATTGTGGATAATTCAATTGACGAAGCGCTTGCAGGGTATGCAAAAAACATCTGGATTACCATCCATAAAGACGATAGCGTGACCGTTCGAGACGATGGACGAGGAATCCCTATCGATATTCACCCAAAATACAATGTGTCGTCTCTTGAACTTGTGATGACAAAACTTCACGCAGGAGGAAAATTTGAAGGAAAAGCCTATAAAATATCTGGTGGACTTCACGGCGTTGGCGCGTCGGTCGTCAACGCGCTATCAAAAGAACTTACCGTTCAAGTAAAACGCGATGGAAAAATCGTAGAGCAAACCTATCGAAAAGGCGTTCCAACAAGCCCTGTCCGCGTCATTGGAGAAAGCAATGAGACCGGCACAAGCACAACATTTATCCTTGATCCAGAAATTTTTAAGGAAGGTATAACGCTGAACTTTGAAACCGTAAAAAAGCAAATTCGCGACAGAGCGTATCTGATTCCAAAACTCTTTTTCCATCTTTATGATGAACGAACAGGGGAAAAAGAAAACTATTACTTCGATGGCGGCATTTTGTCTCTTGTTAAGGCGCTAAACAGGACGAAACAACCGCTTCACGATCCAATATATATTACAAAACAGTCAAACGATGGAAATATCATGCTCGATGTCGCTATCCAATATACCGATAGCTTTTCAGAAACCGTTGAATCGTATGTCAATGTTATTCATACGCCTGAAGGAGGCGCGCACCTTACCGGCTTCCGCATGGCGCTTACGCGCGCGATTAATGATTACGGAAGAAAAATTGGCGCGATCAAAGAAAACGGCGACAGCATTATTGGCGAGGATACGCGAGAAGGATTAACTGCGGTTGTCTATGTAAAAATGCCCTCGGCGGATCTCCAATTTGAAGGCCAAACAAAAGGAAAGCTTGGCAACGCGGAAGTTCAGCCATTTGTAAATGCGGCGGTAAAAGAAGGACTAGATACCTATTTTGAAGAACATCCGCAAGATGCCAAACGGATTCTAGAAAAAGTATTTCTTGCGGCAAAAGCGCGCCTCGCCGCAAAAGCGGCAAAAGACGCGATTATCCGAAAAGGAGCACTTGAAGGGGCGACACTGCCCGGCAAACTCGCCGACTGCCAAGAGAAAGATCCTTCCGTTTCCGAACTCTTCATTGTGGAAGGAGACTCAGCGGGAGGAAGCGCGAAGCAGGGGAGAGATAGAAAATTTCAAGCGATTCTACCATTGCGAGGGAAAATTCTTAATACAGAACGAGCGAGATTAGATAAAATCATAGAATTTGAAGAGCTCAAGGCGCTTGTCGTCGCTTTAGGGATGGGGATAGGAGACACGCTCAATCCCGAAAAACTTCGGTATCATCGCATCATTATTATGACAGACGCAGATGTAGACGGAGAACACATCATGACGCTCCTTCTTACTTTCTTTTATCGGCATTTACCGTACATTATCGAACACAACCATCTCTATGTTGCGCAACCGCCGCTTTACAAGATCACGATAGGAAAACAAACATTTTACGCATACTCCGATGAAGAACGAAACGAAATCATCAAGCGAGAAGCAAAAGGATCAAAGACGCCGCCAAATGTCCAACGATACAAAGGTCTTGGAGAGATGAATCCCGAACAGCTTTGGGAAACAACAATGAACCCAAACCATCGCATCATGCGACAGGTGACAATTGCGGACGCTGCGGAAGCGGATCGAATTTTTTCTATGCTGATGGGAGACGAAGTCCCCCCACGGAAAAAATTTATTCAAACGCACGCAAAGAGCGCGACGTTGGACATATAAATATGGTATATAGAAACCATGGATTTTTTTATACAAAAAGGAGGTATCTATGAATCTTACCAGAGGTAATAAAGCCCCACACCAAGTCAATGTTTGCATTGAAATCCCAGCAGGAAGCTCGGTCAAGTATGAACTCGATAAAGAACACGACGTCATTGTCGTGGATCGATTCATGTTCACCGCGTTTTCTTATCCGTTTAACTATGGATTCATTCCAGAAACGCACGCGGATGACGGTGATCCCATTGATGTGCTTGTCTTATGCGACAAACCACTTCTACCCGGCGTTATGATTCCGTCTGTTCCGATTGGATTGCTTGAAATGGAAGACGAAGAAGGGGTAGACACGAAAATCATCGCCGTGCCGACAGAAAAAATCGATCCTGTATTTGGCTCATATAAAGATATTGCTGATATTCCGCAAGCGATGAAAGATAAAATGAAACACTTTTTCGAACACTACAAAGATCTCGAACCGGGTAAATGGGTGAAACTGCGAGAGTGGAAGGGAAAGGATGAAGCGATCGCGAGCATTCAAGCGAGCATGGTATAAACTCATAACATGATAGCCATCCTGATGCGTCTCTCTGTCATCTTGAACATGATTCAAGACATGATGAGTTGCAAGCAGAGACCTTTTTATAAGGTTTTTACATCCTGAGATAAAGTGGGCATAATCATTACATAAAAACAAGCAAAAAGGTTCATTTTTTATGGACATAGGAAAAGTCATCCAAACAGAAATAACAAAAGAAATGCAAAAATCCTATCTCGACTACGCGATGTCCGTCATCGTCGCGAGGGCGCTCCCCGATGTCCGAGACGGGTTGAAACCCGTGCATCGACGCATTCTCTTCGCCATGCATCAAATGGGGCTCTATCACTCAGCAAAGTACACAAAAAGCGCGAAAGTTGTTGGGGAAGTGCTTGGAAAATTCCATCCTCATGGCGACGCGCCAGTGTACGAAGCGCTCGTTCGTCTCGCGCAAGATTTCTCTATGCGATACCCGCTGATTGACGGGCAAGGAAACTACGGATCGATCGACGGCGACCCCCCAGCGGCAATGCGATATACCGAATGTAGACTCTCAAGAATCGCGGAAGAAATGCTTGTTGACATCGAAAAAGATACAGTCGTATTTGCGCCAAATTTTGACAACACGATCGACGAACCAATGTTCATTCCAGCAAAACTTCCCAATCTCCTTCTCATGGGATCGGAAGGTATTGCTGTTGGTATGGCGACAAAAATCCCCCCGCATAATCTTTCCGAAGTCATCGACGCAATTATTGCCGTCATCTCAAAAACGACCATTCAACAAGATTTTCAAATGTCTTTTGACATCACACTCGATGAGATCATGCAGCATATTCAAGGACCGGATTTTCCAACCGCGGGCATAATCTTTGACAAAGAAGAAATCAAGCGCGCCTACGCGACGGGAAAGGGGAGAATTCCTGTTCGAGGCAAAGCGGAAATCGAAGAAATAGGCAACGGAAAATCCGCGATCATCATTACTGAACTTCCGTACCAAGTCAATAAAGCGCAGCTCGTCGCGAAAATCGCCGATCTCGTGAAAGACAAGAAAATTGAAGGCATCAGCGATCTCCGCGACGAATCCGATCGTCATGGCATTCGCGTCGTCGTGGAGCTCAAACGAGACGCGAAGCCAAAGCAAATTCTCAACAATTTATACAAACTTACGGCGCTGCAAACCACATTTCCCGTCAATATGGTCGCGTTAGTTGACAACACGCCGCAGACATTGACACTCCCGCTTATTCTTGAACAATACCTGAAACATCGCGTCCTTGTTATCAAACGGCGAACAGAATTTGAACTTAAAGAAGCAAAAGCGCGAGAGCACATTCTCGAAGGATTAAAAACAGCGGTTGACCATATCGATGAAGTTATCAACATTATCAGAAAAAGCGAAAACGCCGAAAAAGCCAAAGAACAATTGATGAACCGATTCAATCTCTCAGAAATTCAAGCAACAGCAATTCTGGATATGCAACTTCGACGACTTGCCGCACTGGAACGAAAGAAAATAGAGGATGAACTCGACATGGTGCGAAAAATCATTGCTCGTTTAGAAGATCTCCTCGCACACCCGCACAAGATGCTTATCGTCATCAAAGAAGAACTCGAAAAACTTAAAGAAATATACGGAGACGCGAGAAAAACCCGCGTGTTTCCTCACAAACTTGGAGAATTCAGCGACGAACAACTTATTCCAAACGAAAGCGTCATTATCACCATGACATCGTCGGGATATATTAAACGGATGCCAAAATCAACCTTCAAAACCCAAGAACGAGGAGGGAAGGGCGTCGTCGGCATGACGACAAAAGAAGAAGACGGCATAGAACGAATTATCTCCTCCCAAACTCACGATAATATCCTCTTCTTCACAAATAAAGGAAAAGTCTATCAAATTCGCGTATGGGATATTCAAGAATCGTCCAGACAATCCAAAGGACAAGCTATCGTGAATCTCATCAACATTGAATCAGACGAACGCGTCACATCTGTCTTAACCTACAATCCCCAACAGCATAGCAAGAACGCGCATATTTTCATGGCGACAGAAAACGGCACGGTGAAAAAAACGCATCTATCAGAATACGAAAACATTCGCAGATCCGGACTTGTCTCGATAAAACTTGAACAAGGAGACGCGCTCTCATGGGCGAAACTAAGCTCAGGAACAGACGATATCATCCTTGTCACGCACGACGGCAAAGCAATTCGATTTAACGAAGAAGAAGTCCGCGCAACAAGGCGAGACACCATGGGTGTACGAGGTATCTTGCTTTCAGAAGGCGATTATGTGGTCTCGCTTGACATCGCGCCAAAAGACGCAAAACATCTTGAGTTTCTCACAATTATGGAGAAAGGGATAGGTAAAAAAACCCCAATTGAAGACTTTCCAAAACAAAAACGAGGAGGGCAAGGCGTCAAAGTAGCAGCGGTGAAAGATAAAACAGGAAAAGTTGCCGTGTCGCAACTTATCCCGATCGGAACAGAAAGCGTCATCATCACTTCAACAAAAGGGCAAGTTGTGAAACTTCCCATCGCGTCAATCCCAAGTCTCGGCAGAGCGACATCTGGAGTGATCCTCATGAGATTTCAAAGCGGAAGCGACACAATCGCATCCGCCACCTGCATCGCTCCTTCTTCTCGAAACGACCAACAGCCACCGCTCATCTAAGGATTCAAAAATCGTAGTATAATACATGAATGAAGGCAATAAGAATCGACGGCAAAGCGATAGCGGATACTCTTCTTACTCGTCTTACCCGCGATATACAAGAACAAGGAATCCACCCGAGACTACTCGTGTTCTTTCTTGGAAACAATTCATCATCACGCTCTTATATCCTGCAAAAACAACACGCAGCGGAGCAGGTCGGCATATCCTGCGATATTTACCAATACTCTGAACACACATCGCCGCTTGTGATTCGCTCTGACATACAAAAAGCAAATGAAGACAATACCATTCACGGAATCATCGTCCAACGACCATTACCATCATGGTCAACTAATGAACGGACAAGCATTGTCAACACGATTAATCCATTGAAAGATGTTGACGGGTTTACACCAACATCGCCTCATACTCCTCCATCCGCAACAGCAGTCTTCACTATCCTTGACCATATTTATCAACATGAATATAAACAATGGTTTCCTAATACCCATGCATGGCTTCGATCGCAACGAATCGTTGTTATTGGCAAGGGAGAAACCGCAGGAGCGCCCATAAGATCTTTGCTTAACCGTCATGGCATCCCGTATATAGGGATCGACCGATCAACGCATTCTCCGACGACAATCATAAAAACCGCGGATATTCTCATTTCCTGTGTGGGAAAACGACACACGATTCAATCACAAAACATGAAAGAAGGAAGCATACTTATTTCTGTAGGGTTAATAAAACAAAATAATGAAACGCTCTACGGAGATTATGATGAAGATGATATTCACAACAAAGCTCGATATTATACACCGACTCCAGGAGGGGTAGGGCCAATTACTGTTGCGTGCCTTATGCAAAATGTTACGCAAGCATGTATAATTCTTCAAAAAGGAGGATCCACTCCATGAACAATAAACACATTCCGGCAACACTCCTATGGCCAATCATATTTTTCGCTATGCTGTATCTGTATACTAAATTCGCGGATCCGTTGCCGCTTTCTGTATCCTCCGTGGTCACGCAAAAAACCGATACATTCTCTGTCACAGGAGAAGGAAAAGTTACGGTTGTCCCCGACATTGCGATCACGAACCTTGGCGTTCAAACGCAAGGAGCTACAGCAAAACAAACACAAAACGATCTTAATAAAAAGATAAACGCAGTGTCTGACGCTATAAAAAAACTCGACATTGATGAGAAGGATATACAAACAACTAACTACAGCATCTATCCAAATTATGATTATATGGATAGATTTCAAAAGATAACTGGATACAACGCAAACGCGACGATTCTCGTCAAAGTCCGAGACATGGACAAGATCAATGAAGTCATTGACATCGCGACCGCGCAAGGCGCAAATACTATTGGAGGAATAAATTTTGATATCGCTGATCGATCAAAAGCAGAAGATGAAGCAAGGCAAAAGGCGTTTCAAGACGCATTCAAAAAAGCCCAACAAGCGGCAAAAATCGCGGGATTTCAGCTGGGAAGAGTCATTAACTATAGCGAGAACACCGGAAATCCGCCATTCTATCCGATGCCAATGATAAGAAGCGCTATAACGGAAAAAGATGCGCCAACATCGATCGAACCGGGCTCTCAAGAAGTAACGGTAACCGTAACGATCAGCTACGAAATTCGTTAAGCAGTCTGTCGTTCATGAAACTTTTTATGCACTTCGCGAAGCTGTGTATTCGTAATGTGAGTATAAATCTGCGTTGTTGAAACATTTTTATGTCCAAGCATTTCCTGAATCGACCGAAGATCTGCGCCGGCGGAAAGCAAATCTGTCGCGAAACTGTGACGAAGTCCATGGGGGGTAATTTTTTTTGAGACTTTCGCTTTTTTCACATATTTCTCGACAATCCGCTGGACGCTTCGCGCGGATAGACGGAGAGACTCTCCCTTCGGATCGCGTTCTTTCGGCAATGGACCGCTATATCGTATAAACAACGGAATCGTCTCATCGGTTCTGCTTGCAAGATATCGCTGGATCCACTCCGCGGCGCGATCAGAAAGGAACACAACGCGAGGTTTTCTTCCTTTTCCAATTACGCCAAATTCTTTTCGTTCAACATTAATGTGATCTCGATTTAACGACACCAACTCCGAAACGCGAAGACCAGTGGAAAATAATGTCTCAAGAATCGCTTTATCTCGTAACCCTTCCTCTGTGCTAATACTCGGCGACGCAAGCAAACGCTCTATTTGCTCTCGATCCAAGTACAAAAGACTTCGACTTTCCGCCTTCGCAAGTTCTATTTTTTCTGGAGCAAGCGATGGAACATCTCGCTTCATCAAGTACTTCAAAAACGAACGAAGCGCGATAAGATGATAATTCTGTGTCACCCGCTTCAACGAGCACCCGTGTTCGTCAACATATCGAGACAAATACAGACGATACAACCGAACTTTTTCAAAGGTAATGTCATCAATAGAGGGATGATCTCCAAGAAATGTCAAAAATCGTTGAAGATAATGGGCGTAGTTCCGAATCGTTAATCGAGAAACATTTCGTTCAATCTCAAGATGTTCTAAAAATTGACGGACAAGATCATCAAGCGTAAGGGAAGATGTGGTCATATGCATTTATCATGATGACACACATGACGAGCAAAATCAAGAATGTGCGACATTAAAGAAGAGTATGATCGTTTTCGACGATATATAACTAAAAGAAAAAATCATAGATAGAGAAGAATAATATTGTGCGACATTATTATAAAAACTAAAAAGATGGTTCTTCCATATCTGGAGAATTACGGATAAACAAAATCTTTTCAACCGATTCTATATCCTGAAATGAATTCAGCGTGACAACAACGTGTCATCCTGAGCGTGTCTGAATAACAAGCAAACAAGCAATCATTCCAATAAGCTATAATAAACAAACCATTCTATGATTCTTGGAATTAAAGTTGGACCGCAAAAAGACAGTTTTGACGATCTTGCAAAAGCAAACCCGCCATTCGCCGAAATATGGTTCAACATTTTAAGAAAAGATCAATATAACAATCTTTTTCAAGAACTAAAACGACGGAACATGAAGGTTGGCTTACATTTTTGGGGACATCTTCCAGATCATACATGGACGAACATTGCGCTTCCAAACAACGCTATCGTTGAACCATCAATGGCGCAACTCAAAGAAACGATTGATACCGCATACATTCACGGCTTTCAGTATGTCGTATTTCACCCAAGCACCCGTATCCCAGTGAAAATTTACCTTGACGAACAGCGATTCGTTCCAGCAGGAGAACCAATCCCCGAAGAAAAAGCCCAAGAGATATTTCTTGAAAATCTCACGATTCTCACGGAATATGCCAACGAGCGAAATATTATTCTTGCCATCGAAACGATCCCATCGCGAGATACAAATGACTGGTATAGCCCGAATAAACGAGACAATCCATTCAATATTTTTAATCTCGAAAATACCAACAAGGATTCTCCGTTGCAAACGACTTCGGTCACACCGCGTGTACAATCCGGACAACTCAACGCTCGCTTGTATGGTCAACAGTCGTCCAGATAACAAAAAAACTCTTTCATCAGACGAAGATTCTTAATCTTGGATACATTATTCCGCCATATAATGGTACAGATTTTCATGATCATCTTGATAATCCACTGTGTCAAACGAATCAAGCTGTCCCCAATAGACAGGAAATGAAAGAGTTGCTCAGAATGTTTAAAGATCGAAATGATGTCTATATCCTTGTTGAGCCAAATGGCAGACATGCCGAAAATTACACTATTGCAAAGCGCATGATCGATTCCTTGCAACTTCACTCTTCATGAATTTAGCTCTTGCATTTCAGCATATTGCGATATATAGTTCTTCTCAATATTCAAACCATCTATCTATGTCAAAAGAAATTGATCAATCAATTCTTGAACAAGCAAATAGATTCGTTCAAGATGTGGAAGAAAAAGTTTTTTTAGACCTTTGGAAGGAATGTGAAGAAGCTAAACATAGAGCGAAAACTTGCGGATGCTTCCAATGCAGAAAATACGCAGAATTAACAAAACATAGACTTGAAATGGAAATGCATCGTCTTGACCCACATCGATATCACCCCGATCACGAAGAAGACTATCTTACAGTCTTTGCGATTCGAAAATCGCAAATGAAAAATAAATGAAGGAAATACTAAAAAAGCCAATTGCCTTGGGAATAACGATTCTTACTGTATGGGAATTATCCCGCCTTGCCTTTTCTCGTGAAATAAAAGATCAAATACGTCAAGAACAGAATGGATGTTGTGCTGCATGTGGGAAAAAATGCAAAACGCAAATTCATCACATTATTCCGCAAGGAATGGGTGGATCTGATGAACGCGTGAACGGCGTCGGATTATGCGCTGATTGCCACAAAATATGGGATGAACACGCAAGAGAAGGTATTATTTACCCCGGAATCTCCATACAAGAAGCAAAACCAGAAATGTGGAAAAACGGCAAAAAAAACAATGGCAACAAGAATCATACGAAAGCGTCCACTCTCGCTTTTTTCATCTTAAACGTCGTAAAAGTATTATTGTGCGACATTATGGAGTACGTTTCCCTTCCTAACTTGTGATACACATTTTATGTCATGCCGAACGTGTTTCAGTATCTAATAAAAAGAGCGTTCCCTTCCTCGAGACTCCCCAGATTCTGAACCATGTTCAGGACGATACGCTCTTATCATGCTGAATGTAGTTCATTGCAATGATATGGTATTGGTTTCTTCGCAAGTCTTCGGATCCTGAATTGAGAGTTCAGAATTAAGAAGAAGGGTCAAAGAGTGCAATACATCCCTTATTTTATACTGAAATTATTTCAACATTTTGCAATGATGTGGTATTGATTTCTTCGCAAGCTTTCAGATCTTCGAACGAGTTCAGGGCGACAAAGAGAAAAATAACATAAAAAAACACTTGTTCGGTTTTTTTATGTTATATATTTCTCCACCTTCACAAAAAATTAGTTTTAGATTGATTTAACAATCCAAAAATAAACTTTTGAAGCTAGTTTTTAAAACAATCCACCAATCATTTCGTAAACCTAGCAGAAAACAAAACCATTTGACAATGCTTGGCAACTTCTTTTTAGTATGCAAGTACACATTGTTATCCTGAACGTAGTTAAACATCTGAAGAACTTTAAAGAAAAGAGCACCTTTCCTAAGTGTTTCTAAATACTGAAACGAGCAAACATGACAACACACATCTCTCTATCATCGTTTCTTTCATTCTTTACTATCAAATACAAACACTGCCTACATCAAATGAGGATTATGTATGCAATTCGTGAAAACTTTTATAGGATATCGTGAAAACTTATCCACATTTTTATAGGCCTATAATATAACTGTATCAGAATATATCACTTTGTCCTCTCTCCTACCTCAAATCTATCTAAAAATTTCCTCGCCAATTCATCGCAAAAAGGAATACAATGCCAACAATAATAAGAACACTTGAAAATTCTATAACGGTTTTCTTATACAAGCGCTCCGCAAGATATTGTTGCGCTATACCAACAAGGCTGTAAAAACAGGTTGTCAAAAACAACGCTTTCATCGTCGACTTCACAGAGAGGAAAGACAATACCCACGCAAGCTCCATAAAAATAAGTGTTAATGTGGAAGTGAGATGAAAAATTTTGGGTTGAATCCGATCTGTTTCCAGATCAATAGACCAAAGAATCTGAAGAATCAACACAGCGCTAATCGCGCCAATAAGAATCGCGTTTGGGATCGCGTGCAATCGAAACGCTAAAACCGTTGAAACCAACAAAAAATAAGTGACCAATGTAATTAAAAACCCGATGGTATGCGCGGCGCGAAGTAATGGAATTGTCCGATTTGCCGAGACATTGTAGATATTTTCCGTGAGAAGCAACGCGTACATCCCAAGCGTGTACAATGCCAACACGGGAATCCGCGTAATCCAACGGAGTGGAAGCAAAAAGTAGAACAGCGTCACCGCGGCGGTGAATAACGTGGGGAGGATCAATAGCGTAAAAAACTCTACTCCAGACAGATCTTTTCGCAACGCAAAGGCACTTCCAAAATATGCAGCGATAGAAAGAACAATCACCATTGGATACCGATATTCTGGAAGCAATTGAGTAATCATTAAACCTATTCCCAACGCAAAACTTATCAAGACGAATTCTTGTCGTTTCGTCAACAACGGTTCATGCCTACCCTTTATCCCTCTATGTGGACGCTGAAATCGGTTGAATAGTTGAAAAATACGCAGTATCATGACGCGGCGTTAGAGAAAATATCTTGGACATCGTCAAGATCGTCTAACGCGTCGATGAGGCGATCAAATTGCTCTTGAGCTTGATCTGATAATGATACCGTATGCAACGGTTCATAATTTATTCCCGCATTATTCACGATCCGCTGAAATAAAAACATCACGCCTCCGGGAGCAACAAGCGCCCCGCCATGATGGCTAAGAATGTTTTTTAACGCTGAGACAGTCCGCTGACGATTATCGGTCACAGCGGTGATAATCATCGCAACGCCTTCCGGTCCGTACGCCTCATACACAAGCGATTCTAATTGTTGTTCTTGCGCTCCTCTTGCCCTCGCTATCGCTCGTTCTATATTTTCTTTGGGCATATTCACCGCTCTCGCCTGCTCGATCGCCAATCGAAGTTTTGCGTTTTGATTTGGATCAGTTACCCCTCCACCCTCGCGAACCGCGACCGTAATTGCTCTCGACGCTTTCGTGAACAATTTTGCCTTGACTTGATCCGTCACAGACTTCTGATGTTTCACTTTTGACCATTTTGAATGCCCAGCCATATTGACATTTTACTATAAACTTCCTACACTGACCACTTATGAACGATACATCGTCTCCTGCCCTGTCTGCCAACGATGCTATCAACGCAGCATTGTCACAACAGTGGGACGAAGCAATCCGCATCAACCTCCACATTCTTGAAGAAAACCCCGACGACATAGACGCGTATAATCGGCTCGCATTTGCGTATCTTCAAAAAGAAAAGATCGAACAAGCAAAAACAGCATATCAACAAGTGCTCAAGCGCGACCCCTATAATCAAATTGCGCAAAAAAATCTCAAAAAACTTGAAGACCAAAAAACTTCAAATAGAAAAATGCTAATCGCCTCCCCTCGTATGTTTCTTGAAGAACCAGGAAAAACAAAAGTTGTTTCCTGCATTAAACTTGCGCCAACCTCGGTTCTTACGCAAGTCTCCTGTGGTCAAGAAGTTCAGATGAAAGTAAAAAAACACTGCATTGAAATACGAACGATCGCAAACACCTATTTAGGAGCTCTCCCGGACGACATATCGCACAAACTGAACAAATATATTCAAGCGGGGAATCAATATCAAGCAATCATTCGCTCCACAGGAAAGAATCTTCTTACTGTGTTGATCCGAGAGATTGCAAGAGGAGAAAAATATAAAGATCAACCGTCTTTTACCTCGTCGCACGTGTATATTCCATCACCTAGTCGCGTTGAATCTTCCCAAGACATCGAGGATGCTACTTTGTGTGAAGAACAGGAGGAATAAATCGTTGTTCATAGCGTTTCCCAATGCGAACAGAGAGATCCGCTCTTTCTTCGATATCTGACACATGAGTAACGCACTCAAATAATGATTGAATCATGGACGCGGTTTTCGTTTTCACTGCATTCGCGTTTCCTGACATGACGCACTCGTCAACAGCGAGAGACTCATTTCCAACATGCACGACGATCGCGCCGAGTCGATCAATAATCCTTGCAACGCGATTTCCAAGCAATGGTCTTCCTGTAGTATTAAAAATGGCAACACGAATACGTTCTTCTCGTATCGCTTTGTCTTCAAAAATCGCCGTTGTTATCCGATCGAATTGTTGCCGTTCAAACGACAATATCGTTGAATTATCTGGCAATGGGCGTTCAATCAATCCTTTTCCAATCCCCAGCACGAGTTTTTCTATTTTTAAATCGTCAGCCGATGAAAATGATCGAGCAAGCGCAATATGAGCGAATACCGGCATATTTGTTTCTAATCGATTCGTGAACCGTTCCAACAAACCGCCAATGCTCAAAAAATTCCTTTTCTGTCTTTGCCAAAGCGCGCGCTTTCTTCCAACAAAATAATCAATCGGCGCACCCAATTCATCCCCCACGCTTCCCAACACCACAGCGGAAGCGCTTCCTTCCAAGCTAGCAAGACGCCACAAAGACTCGACCGAATATTGGCCCAACCCCCACATGCCTGAAACATGCGTCTGAGACGGAAAAATCACGATAGACCATTGGTTTTTGTTTGGATCAAACGAAACCACTTCCACAGGGTTGGTAAGAAACATCATGGTTACTCGTTGTCGAGGCAACCAGAAAGAACTCACTATGTAATATGTAAACAAAAAGAAACCGCACGGAATTGCAACCAAGAACAAAAGCAATACAATAACGCGATCATATCGACGGGCAGGCGGGCGTTTTCTCATATATAGTCTTGCATCCACTTGTGAGCAAACTCCTCAAAAGAGTCTTGTTGAATCGCTGTTCGAACGTGCTCAATAAGACGATGCATAAATCGAAGGTTATGAATCGTCGCCAACCGATACGCTAACAGTTCTCGAACCCGAAATAAATGATGAATATACGCTCGAGAAAATGTTTTACAGGTATAACAATCGCATGCTGGATCGATTGGATTTGGATCTCTTGCGTACAACGATTTTTGAATATCAATGGTTTGTTTTCCGCTATACACATATCCTACTCTCGCAAGACGCGTCGGCTGCACACAATCAAAGGTATCAATCCCATGATCAATCAAAACAAACACATCATCAAGTTCTCCAATGCCCAAGGCGTGTCGCGGCTTTTCTTCCGGAAGTATCGAGCAAACCCAATCCAACACCTGTTTCATTTCCTCCTTGCTCTCCCCTACAGCCATACCGCCAATCGCAATGCCATCGGTATCTAAAGACGCGATAAATTTCGCCGACTCTTTCCGTAAATCCTCAAAGACGCTTCCCTGCACAGATCCATATAGCGCAAAATCACCGTTATGGGCTTCTTTACTCCGAATCGCCCATCGATGCGTTCGTTCCATAGATTTTCTTGCATCGTCATGCGATACGCCATACGGCGTGCAATCGTCAAACGCGATATGGATATCGCTTACCAACGCTTGCTGATACGCCATGGAACATTCAGGTGTAAACATGTGATACGATCCGTCCCAATGAGATCGGAAAGCAACGCCTTCTTCCGTGATTTTAACAAGAGTGGCGTGTTCATCTTTCGCAAGAGAAAACACTTGAAATCCCCCGCTATCGGTAATGATCGGCCCATCCCATGACATAAATGTGTGCAATCCTCCCAACGCTTGAACAATCTCTATGCCGGGCCGCATTGCCATGTGGTAAGTATTTACAAAAAACATTTGTGTGCCAACCATACGAATCTCTTCCGGCGTGAGCGATTTCACCGTTGCTTGCGTACCAACCGGAATAAACGCAGGTGTCTGAATCTCCCCATGCGCCGTTCGAATCACACCGAGCCGAGCGCGAGACGAACGACTCTTATAAAGAATTTGAAATGAAAACGATTTCATGGAATTCTTCCTGCTAATTCAGATGAAATACGATTCAATACATTACGCATGTCATCCGGCATTGGTGCCTCTAGAGATATCTGTTCGCGAGACTCTGGATGAAGAAAAGAAAGCTTGCTTGCATGAAGCATAACGCGAGGAACCCACGATCGATCGTTTCTTGCTGTCTTTCTCCCTGCGTAAAGATAATCGCCAAGAATCGGGCGATTGAGATACTTTAGATGCACCCGTATTTGATGTGTTCTCCCTGTCTTCGGATAACACGCGATGAGTTGATATGATCCGTATGACTCAAGAACTCTGTACGCGGTCACCGCAGACTTACCTCCAGGAACAATCCCAAATCGCTCTTTGTTCCATGGAAGTCGATCCACCGGCGCTTCGATAACTCCTTCCCTCGAAGGCATCTGCCCATGAATAATCGCAAAGTACACTTTTTGTATATCTCGATCCATAAATTGCTGTTTTAATGAAACAAACGCAGATGGCGTCTTTGCGATAAGCAAAATTCCCGATGTCTCTTTATCTATGCGATGGACAATCCCAAAGCGAGAGCGAAACTCTTGATTTTGTTCATGAATGATCTCAGGGTGCCTGCGCATGATCCAATCTTGAACAGTAGGATCTTTTACCGATTCCGCACGATTTACCACAATACCTGAAGGTTTACTGATCGCCAAAAATGAACGATCTTCATAAAGAATAGGAAAAGCGTCGTTCATGTCATTGATTCGCATGTCACGCATCGTTCGGCAGCTGGATTGACACGAAGCCTTTCCTCTCCTATTTCTTTTCCGCAAGAAATGCAGAGGCCGTAGGAACGATCATCGATGCGTTTCAACGCTTGTTCTGTTACGTCCCACTGTTTTGAAAGTTCTTCTAAAATCGCGGAGATTCGATCATGGCCAGCTTCTTCATTGGCTTCTGTGTCGCTTGCCGCGTTATCATTCGCGTGATCCGGATCCTGAAACGGATCCTGAAGTTTCAACGCGTTCATTCGTTGCTTGATCCGCTCCAGCTCCTCCCGAAGATTTTTTTGAACCTCTTCGAGAAATTGTGTAGACAATCCGTTCATAGATGCCTCCTTTTGTGAATACGATGCCAAAACTTTGCGCAAAGACCGCAACATACATCCATTGCGTAATAGTGATACCGTACAAGTATACTGGGCTCATCTTAAAAAATTCAACTATAAAAAGCAGTGGCGTCAAAACGACTAACAACAAAGATCCAATCAAGCCATGTGGCCACTTATCCTGAAGCGCTCGATTCATTGTAACGAAAAATACTATGCCAACAATCAATAATACAGAAGACTCATACAAATGAACAGGATGGCGAACTACATCGTCGCCGGGAAATCGAACACCAAGAAACGATGTTGTCGGCTTTCCAATCTCTCCTCCATGCAAGAATTCTCCAATCATGATGAGAAACAATGTCCATGGAAGAGCAAGAATCCCGGCATCGAACACTTGCGCGACATTTGTACGAATACGTTTGCTGTAAAGATAAAAAACAAGAAACAATGAAAAAATTCCCGCTTGAATCCAAACGCCCGGTTGTACCCAAAACGCGCCAACAAGAAGAATGCTCGCGGAGAATAATTGAGGATATAAGAACACAAAGCCTAATCGCGCGCCAAGAATCGACCCCAATGTTGCATAAAATGTCAAATCAAAAATTCGCTCTTCTAGCATACCATGATGGCGAAGATATCTCCAAAATAAAAAAGAAAACACGCACCAACTGATGATATAAAAGATATTCACTGTATATACAGTTATTGGACCAACGGAAACAAGAACAGGAAACATATATATATTAATTTTATCGTATTATGCTAAATTTCATCCGAATCATGCCATACGCGGATATCACAAATCCCAACATCACCAACACCGTTTGAATACCAACTGTATCCGCGAGGATACCGCCAGCAACAACAGGAAGTATGCCAATGCCACCAATCACAGATGTTAAAATTCCATAGACCCTTCCTCGCATGCCTCCGACAGAGGCATTCTGCAACGTCGCGTTTGAAGGAACATCAAGCAAACTGTTTGAAAAACCCAATAAAAAAAACAAAATAAACATAAGAACGAACAATAATGATCGTGAAAACAGAATTACATCGTATACCCATACCACAGAAGAAAGAAGCAATAACACACTGCCACCGCCAAAAAGGCCAATAGAGGTAAGTTGTCGAGGAGAAAACGATACGCCAAAGTTTCCTACCCACAACGCGCCAGCAATAATGCCAAGAACTGCGGGACCAAGCACAATAAGCGACGCGTCTGTAACATCAACCTTCAAGACTTGATCGGCAAATCCCGGCCCAAGCGTCCCAAGAATTGCTAAAACAATCTGTGTTTCTGTAAGCAGAAGTAGCGCATCTGCGATACGTCGTGAACCAATCGCAAACAAGACGCCTTGAAATATATCAGAAACAACTCGCTTTAGGACGTGTCTTCCATTAGTACGAATCATCCTTGCTATACTTACACTATCTTCTCTCTGTCGAGGAATATTTGATGCAGCCCAAATGGCAATAAGATAGAATGAAATAAGAAGAGAAAATGAGCCGATGGCGCTTGTGTACTTCAATACTGGACCAGCAAGAACAAACCCTAACGCGATCGTTGAAAAAAATGTGAAGGTAAACAAACTATTCGCGGTTAATAAATGCTTCTCCGGAACCAATCGAGGAATCAAAGGGGCTTCGGCGGGAAAATATAACTGCCCAATAAAGGAATTTAAAAACATAACGACGTAAATTACAAAAATATTATTATGAAAAAATAGTAAGAGAATCATGAGAATAGTTCGTCCAATATTGCACACTATGAGCACTTTCCGCCGATCAACATGATCGACAATCACTCCGGCAAACATGCCGAACAACACCGCCGGCAATCCATAGGTAATATACAGTGCAGACACGGCAGTATTACTTTTTGTTACTTCATACACGCGAAGCGCCAAGAGAGACAATAACATATTCGCGCCAAGCTGGGAAAAAATCTGACCAATCCACAAAAACCGAAAAGATCGGATACCAAGCGTCTTAACCAAAGAAGGAGAAAGTTCGTCTCGTTCCATTTTTTGCATGATCTCTAGTATACTATAGAGACCATGATGGCAACCACTCACGGGATTGTTGGGACAATAATTATGCAAAGCGTCCCGAATCCGTTCGTTGCGGGAGCGCTCATTATCGCCTCTCATTATCTTCTTGATATCATTCCGCATTGGGACTTTGGCACAGATTTGACAAAGCGAAGCAAAAAAACTACAGGAGTGCTGGCCATCACAGACACCGCGATAGCATTTCTTATTCCGATACTCATATTTTCTAATACCCTCTCTCTTCCACTAATTTTTCTCGCCGTGTCGCTTGCGAACATTCCAGATTGGATTATGGTTCCTTATTTTCCCTTATTAGCATCTAAGGAAAAAACCAAAAGAATAAGAGAAAGTCGATTTGAAAAACTCTATGAATCATTTCTCGAATGGCAGAATACATATTTTCACCGGACAACAACGCTGATTCACGGAATATCAACGCAAATTGGCATTATTTTATTTTTTTTCTTCTTGCTTCGTTAATATTGCACAGGATGCCATATTGTATTTTTATATCGAAGATAAATAAGCGAGAAGCAGTCGGACGCCAAAGCCTGTCCCACCAGGAGGACAAATCGTATTACCTTTCTCAGTAAATGACGGACCGGCAATATCAAGATGCGCCCATGGCGTTCCTTTCGGAACAAACGCTTCAATGAACAACGCACCGGTAATGGCTCCGCCATATTTCCCACCGATATTTTTGATATCAGCCACATGAGACTTCAATTGTTCTTTATATGACTGTACCAGTGGCAATTCCCAGATGTCTTCGCCAATATGTTGTGAATTTACAAGCAGTGCATCTCGAAGCTCTCGATTATTACAAAATAACCCCGCGACTTCTTCTCCAAGCGCGATCATGCACGCGCCGGTAAGCGTCGCGACATCAATAATTGCGTCTGATTTAATATGTTTCTCTGCATATGACATTGCGTCCGCAAGAATGACTCGACCTTCCGCGTCGGTGTTCAAAATCTCAATAGTTTTGCCATTTAACGCCCTTACTACATCGCCGGGCTTTACAGCGTTTGGACCAGGCATATTTTCCGTCGCTGGAATAAGTCCATGAATCGCCAGGTCAGGACGAAGTTGATCCAGAACGGAAAATATGGCAAGAATGGTTGCTGCTCCGGACATATCAAGTTTCATAGTTTGCATTCCTTCCGAGGTTTTCAACGATAATCCGCCTGTGTCAAAAGTAATGCCTTTACCAACCAATGTAATTGTTTTATTACTCCCTCCGTTATAAGTAAGATGAATGAATTTCTGCGCTTGATTTGACCCTCGGGCAATCCCAAGTAATCCTCCCATATCACTCATCTCGTCAGGAGATAAAATGTTGCAGGATACCATTGAGCTGCCATTTGCAATCTGCGACGCAAGATCGGCGAGATACGACGGCGTTGTTTCGGAAGGCGATCGATTTACCAAGTCTCTCGCAAACGACACAGCGGAAGCGAAAAGTTGCCCTCTTGTTATGAAAGGAGACATATCACCTTCTCCGACAAAAATTACCTCTCTTATAACATGCTTTGTGTCATCATTTTCGCTTTTATATTTATTGAATGTATATGATCCAAGCTGGATTCCTTCGACAACGCGTTGAACATCCGCGTTCTGTAATACCAGTATCGCAATTGTTTCAACCTTCATCTCCTTCGCTTTTCTCGCCACAATCCCTCCAAAAAACAGCCAATCCTTTGGCCGAACATCCCCTCTCTTCCCCATGCCAACCAACAGAATATGATGAATCTGTTCATTGCCACAGACAAGCAATGCGTCGTGTTTCTTCTTAGAAAAAGACTGTCTTATAATTTCTTTTTCTATACTTCGTAGAAGTTTTTGTTCCACGACAGAAGGCAATATCTCCCCTTCGAAACCTTCGAAAATAGGAAAAGCACATAGACCGCTCTGCGAGACATGAGACAATGATGGAACGGTTGTATAGTTCATAAGTGCCGAGGGAGGGACTCGAACCCTCACGATCTTTTGGGGTCACCAGTTTTTGAGACTGGCCTGTCTACCAATTCCAGCACCCCGGCAGAAAAACGATTACCTTTATTATACGCTATCACTCTTCTTTTTTCTTGACGATTTTTGCCAAATCCGCGGTGCATGCTTTACACTTTAACGCTTTATAGGGAACCGGCGTCAAGCAATACGGACACTTCTTCATTGTCGGTTCTCCTTTTTTTCCTCCAATAATTGGCAACTCTTCTAATTGATCATTCAACACATTTAAAAATTTAATAAAAAGATACACAGCAAATCCTACAATGAGCAAAGAAATAATATTATTAATAAACATGCCATAATTTATCGTTACTGCGCCAGCATCTTTTGCTTGCGACAAACTTTGATATGGAGGAGGCGTGGAACCGCTCTTAATCACAATAAATAAATTTGAAAAATCAGCTTGCCCCATGACAAGCCCAATCGGAGGCATAAGAATATCATCAACAAACGATTTTGCAACCGTTGAAAATGTCGCGCCGACAGTGAATCCAATCACAAGATCGGCGATATTTCCTCGTAAAATAAACTTCCGAAAATCTTCAAACATGATGATAGTGCATACTGGAAACAGCTTACAGCTCAACTCCTATCTGCTGTGTGCTGATGGCTGATAGCGATTAACCAATCGTTATCGTATCGCTTTGATGCTTTTCTACGCTATAGAATCTAATTCTATCACCGCGAAACATCAAGTCAATTTCTCCAAGCGATCCGTTTCTGTGCTTTGCGATACGTAGTTTTGTCGGTATCTGATCGCCCCATTGCGTCATATCCTGCTCTTCTCGATAGAGAAACATAACCACATCCGCGTCTTGCTCGATCGAGCCAGACTCGCGAAGATCGGATAATTCCGGAATTTTATTCCCCCTACTCTCAACAGCTCGAGACAATTGAGAACACGCGAGCACCGGCACTTTTAATTCTCTTGCTAAATTTTTCAAACTTTGAGAAATTGCGCCTACCTCTTGCACTCTGCTTTCGTACCGCTTCCCTGCATCGGCAAGTTGGAGATAATCAAAAATAATGAGCTGAACACCGTGCTCCACTTGTAATCTTCTTGCTTTCGTCCTCATTTCAAGGATGCTGATTCCCGGTGTGTCGTCAATAAAAATACGAGACTCCGCCAACTCTCCCATCGCGTCAGACAGTCGAGAAAAGTCATCGTCTGACAACTTGCCTGTTTTGAGTCTCCATGCGTCAATATCTGCTTGCGCCACAAGAAGCCGATCCACTAATTCTTCCTTGCTCATCTCCAAAGAGAAAATACCGACAGCAAGCTTTTCTTTCACGCCCACATATTGAGCGATATTTAAGACCATCGCGGTCTTTCCCGTGCCGGGCCGCGCTGCAAGAATAATTAAATTTGAATTCTGCAACCCAGACAACTTGAAATCTAAATCAGAAAATCCTGTAGGAATGCCGCGATACCCAGATGTGTTTTTCCCCAATTCGTCAAGCCGTTGAAAAGACTCCGCGAGCGTTTCTTTGATATGAATAAAGTCACGCTTTGTACTTTGTTTCGCGATCGAAAAAATTTCTTGCTCCGCCTCGTCAAGAATTGTTTGCGCCGATCCTTCCTCTTTGAACGCCGACTCCGTCAATTTTGCGCCGACGGAAATTAATCGTCGTTTTACGTAGTATTCTTTTATGAGCAAACCGTATTGTTCCGCGTGCGCGCTTGTCGGCGTAACCGTTAACAGTTCGCTTATATACGCGGATCCGCCGACTGCTTTTAATTTGCCTTCTTTTTTTAATTGCGATGAAAGCGTGACAACATCAATAGGCATGTGTTGCTCAAACAAGGTAAGCATTGCTTCAAAAATCATCCCATGATGCTCATTGTAAAAATGTTCTGGACGCAAAAATTCAGCAACGGCAATCATAGCGTCTTTATCAAGAAGAATCGCGCCAAGCAAAGACTTTTCCACAAGGTCGTCATGCGGAGGGACCTTTACATTCATAGAAACTCTTACGAGAAAATGACGATTTGGGTATGATCGGGAATTTTATCTTTGGTGACCATCAATTTCGTCACAGGCTGGGCTTGTTCCTGACCAACCAGCTTAAGAAACGAAGACAATGGACGCAACGAACCAAATACTTCTTGATTGATATCTGGTCTGCCATAATGCATCGGAATAACAATCGACGGTTCTATTTCCGAAATCAACTCCACCGCTTGTTTTTCATCAATAGTATAGACACCACCGACAGGAATACATAAAACATCAACCGTCCCTAATTTTTCTCTTGTTTTTTCTGAAAGCATCTCACCAAGATCGCCAAGATGAACAATGTGAACTCCGTCAAGCTCTATCGCAAATATCGTGTTTTCCCCTCTGTCTTTTCCTTTGTTATTGTCATGAAACGATGAAAGTCCGATAAAGCGAACCCCCTGTATCTCATACTCTCCAGGTCCATCAACGATAAACGGATTGCCGGAGATATTCGCTATCGCATTGTGATCCTCATGATGATGAGAAACGGTAATAATATCCGCGTCAATCTTTGGAAATTTTGTGCCAACCATACGCGGATCAAACGGATCGGTTACCACTGTTGTTTTTTTTCCTCGAAAACGAAATGATGCGTGTCCAAGATACGAAATATCCATAGAATTCTATTGCTTTTTATAACAGATTACCGTATCCTAATCAACACATGAACAAAGACGCAATACTCGCTTCTCTTATCGGATTTTCTGTCGGATTGCTTATTACAGCAAGCATTATTTTCGGACCGAAACTTTTTGCGCAACTTCAAACAAGCATGAGAGAGCATCAAGGACAAGTAGCGTCGTTTCAAACAAAAGAAGATAATCAACCACAACCAAGTAATATCACGTCACAAGAACCTCTTCCATCATCATTGACTATCGATCAACCAACGCAAGAGAGCATCGTAAAAGAAAGCGGGATCACTGTTTCCGGAAACGCGTCCCCGAATTCTCTTATTATTGTTGGAACAACAGAGGAAGAATCCGTCGTTCAAGTGCCGTCGTCTGGAAAGTATGAAACGAAAGTTGTGCTAAGAGAAGGAAAAAACGATATTTCCGTCGCGAATGTTGTAAATGATCAGCTCTTCGTTGAACGCGTCGTTGTCTATTTTTCTCAAGAACCATAAGGCGCTATGAGAACATTTCTTATTATCGTTATTGCTTTTACCATCTTTTTTCCAAACGCAACGCATGCCGCGACAAAATCTTCGGCAACGCCATCGGCGACTCCAATCAGCAAAGAAATAAAAGAAAAAATTGACGATCTCAAAGAACGACTCGCCACGAAAGTCGAGGAATTACGACGAACATCGCCTAAAGCAATCCACGGAACAATCACAAATATTTCTCTGTCTTCAGCAACCATAGACACGGGACAAAAAGCGTACAAAATTGAACTTACAGACAATATTGTGGTAACCCAAATAATCAAAGGAAAACGAACAAAAAGCAAAATTGACACACTAAAAAAAGACGACGCGGTTACCATCTTCGGCACATATGACGAAACGCTTGATATATTGCAAGCAAAACATATTGTGATCGAATCAAAACAACAGCCAAAGCGACTTCATGGAACGATCGCTGAGATTAATAAAAAAGACAACTCGTTCACAATGAAATGCATTGATGGAACAATATACACCATTGATGTTGAAACAACGACAAAAAACAATTCGTGGTTGCCAGGCAAAGAAATACAAAAAAGCGGTTTTTCAAAACTTGAACAAAATATCTTCGTTACAGTATTGGGAATAGAACAAGAGCGCCAACCAGATAGATATATCGCGGCAAGAATCTTGACATGGAAATCACAAACTGGAAATTCTTCGCAAGAACAAGAACTCACGCCGACGCAAGCCATAACGCCATCACCGACAAATCGCGTATCACCAACACCACGAAGATCACCCACGCCGACGCCAACAAGACCAAAAGCATCTCCCACAGCTCCATGAATGAAGAAATCATTAGTAAAGCGACGCTTATAACAAATCCTTTCAATATTCGATACCTTACAGGATTTATGACGCCAACGCCCCATGAACGCTCCGCATATCTTTTGATCATCAACGACGCATGGCGTCTTATCGTTCCTCCACTTTATGAACATGAAGCGAATATAATACAACAAACACATCCTCAAACACGCGTTTGCCTCCTCACCCCCGAAAATCCTCTTGGAAAAATTCTTGCTTCGCATCAAACATCATATTCATCGCTTGAAGTGGAATCACAATCGCTCACTTATAAAGAATACCAAGACATTCAATTGGCACTCCCGAATGTAAAGATTGTTCCATCAAATGGATGGATTGAAACACAACGAACAAAAAAAACGAAAGAAGAAATCCAATGGATCAAAGAAGCGGCAAGACTAACAGACAAATGCTTCATGCTTCTTCAAACGAATATTCGTGAAGGCATGTCCGAAACAGACATAGCGTGGATGATTGAACGATACATTCGAGAACATGATGGACATATTGCATTCTCGCCAATTGTCGCGTTTAACGAACATAGCGCTCTTCCCCATTATATACCTCAACACAATACTCACCTTAGTAAAAATAGCCTTATCCTTGTAGATTTTGGCGCGGCGATTCATGGCTATCATGCGGATATGACGCGAATTATATTTTTTGGAACATCAAAAAATGAATGGACACGCGTCCACGACATCGTCAAACGCGCGCATGACGAAGCGGAAACCTGCTTGACCCATAACAATGCTGGATCTGAAGCGGATAGACAAGCAAAAGAGATTATATCAAACGCCGGATACCCACCCTATCCCCATTCGCTCGGACACGGCGTAGGATTAGAAATTCATGAACGACCACAATTATCATCGTATAAAGATGAAACCATCGAAGATGGCATGGTATTTACTATAGAACCGGCAATTTATCTGCCAAATAAATTCGGTATCAGAATAGAGGATCTCTATCTCAAAACATCATCAGGACTTCAAAAACTATCCCAATCTCCCTATGTAAATCACATATAATGTTCGCAACATACAAATAAGATCTCTGGCTAAAGCGAACAAATCATGCGATAATAAAACATTATGAATTCTCCGAAAACGTTGAAAGGATTTCGAGATATTCTTCCAAAAGATGCAAGAATACGGCAACACATTATTCAATCGATGAAAATGATATTTGAACGATTTGGATTTGATCCGTTGGAAACGCCGGCGTTGGAATACGCATCTGTCCTTCTTGGAAAATATGGAGATGAAGCCGACAAACTGATCTATCTTTTCAAAGATCATGGAGGAAGAGATGTGGGCATGCGATACGACCAAACAATTCCACTTGCTCGCATCATCGCGCAACATCACTATGAACTTCCGATGCCCTTTAAGCGATATCAAATACAGCCAGTATGGCGCGCGGAAAACACACAAAAAGGACGATTTCGCGAATTCCTGCAGTGCGATATTGATATCGTTGGAACCAACTCGCCAATCGCAGACGCGGAAGTTATCGCATGCGCGCTTGAAATAGCAAAAACGCTTGGATTCCCTTCCCCGAAAATGCATATCAACGATCGAGCTTTGTTTGACACGCTTCATCTCTCAAAACAGGAGATTATTATTCTCGATAAACTTGACAAAATTGGAAAAGACGCCGTGATTGATCAACTGAACGGCATTGGCATAAATGGACAAGAACGTTTTGAAACGCTCGAACGATCAAAAAAAACGAAGAGGCTCATCGAAATATGCTCCTTTCTTGAACTCATGGGGTATGTGGAAGGCAAAGATTTTATCGTCGATCCGTTTTTAGCTCGCGGATTAGACTACTACACAAGCGCGATTTTTGAATTAAAAGATCCTTCGTATCCGCAAGGATCTCTTGCCGGAGGCGGACGATACGATAATCTCATTGGCATCTTTCTTGGACAATCGATTCCCGCGGTGGGAATCGCCTTTGGATTCGATCGAATCATTGACGCCCTTCAAATAATTCAAAAGACACCAAGCGCGTCATCAATAACACACGCGTTGGTCTGCATCTTTTCTCAAGATATGATTGCTGAAAGTGTAGCCATCGTGAACACGCTTCGAAGTCATTCGATTCCAACAGAACTGTATCTGGACGCAAATGCAAAACTTGAAAAACAACTAAAATATGCGGATAAAAAAGGCATTCCGTTCGCACTCATTCAAGGACCGGAAGAAAAACGCGACGGAATCATGATTATCAAACGAATGACGACAAAAGAGCAACTTCGCGGAACAGTAGACGACGCAATTCGTATTATCTCTGCCCATGAAACGACCTAACGTATCCCCATATCTTCTCCTTCTTATCGTCTCCATCTTGTGGGGACTGGCTGGTCCTATTATTAAATATACCCTTCAATATTTTCCTCCCGATATTTTCCTTACGTATCGATTCTTTCTCAATGCGATACTCGCCATAGGCTATTTTACGATCTTCCCTTCTTTTCTCCCGAAAACACGACCGCAACGCGTTTCTGTTGCGCAATATAGCGCACTCACGGTTGTTATAGGCCTTGGATTATTGTTTCTTGGTTTTGAATTAACAAATTCTCTCACCGCCATTCTTCTTGCTTCCACCGGACCTGTATTTAGCACTCTTTTTGGCGCGATACTTCTTCGAGAACATGTAACCGCTCAAGAAATTATCGGCATATCTCTTGCGATTATTGGATCGATACTAACCGCGATCACCTCAGATACTTTCCCTCATGAAGGACTTCTGGGAATTGCGATGATCGGCAATCTCTTGATTATTCTCTCCCGCGTTGCCGATGCGCTTGGCGGCGTATCAGCAAAACACGCGCTTCAATCTGGTATGCGTCCAATCGCGTTGTCTCATCTATCGTTTTGTATTGGTTTTATCATCTTTTTTATAATCACCGCCGGAAGATTTGGCGGAATACTGCCTGTGGTACATACGATTGTTTCAGTTCCGCTTCAAGGGCATCTTGGCGTCCTCTATATGGCGTTTATTTCCGGCACCGTCGCATATACGCTCTATGCAAACGCCATCAAACGGGTTGAAATTGGAAACGCGAGTATATTTTCGTACCTTACGATTATTTGGGGAGCACCACTCTCGGTCTTTTGGCTTGGCGATAAAATCACATCGCAATTTATTATCGGCTCGATGATTATCGCTATCGGTGTAACGCTCGCAGAATGGAAGCGACATAAGGAGCGAAAAAAGAAAAAGAAAAATAGAAAATGATAAAATGATTGTTATCAGTTGCATTGTGTGCTACAATTATTGATTATGAAGCAAGGCATTCACCCACAATGGTATGAAGAAGCAACAGTTATGTGCGCGTGTGGCAATACATTCACTGTTAGCGCGGCAAAACAAACCATCCGTATTGATATTTGCTCAAAATGCCATCCATTCTTCACCGGAGAAATGAAATTTGTTGACACGATGGGTCGCGTGGAGAAATTCCAACTAAAACAAAAAACCGCAGAAGCAGTCAAAGAAACTCTCTTGGCAAAGAAAAAGAAAAAAGAAGAAGAAAAGCAACGACAAGCAAACACGCCAAAATCCTTGCGAGAAATGCTATTGTCCATGAAGTAGCGGTTATTTCGTATTTGTCTTGATTCGATGGAAGGACACATCGAGAGAAGATAAATACGACATAACCGTTTTTTTATGAACCCCAATATCGCAATTTTAGAATTTCGACCCGGACCAGGCGGAGAGGAAGCCAAAATCTGGGTAAGTGATCTGAAACGGATGTACATCCGATACGCTAATCTCAATGGGTGGAACGTTTCGGAGATCAGCGATATGGCGATAAAAATTCGCGGAGAAGGAGCATTCACGAAACTTCAGTACGAAGCGGGAACGCATCGCGTCCAACGAATTCCGGAGACAGAACGACAAGGACGAATTCACACATCAACCGCAACTGTCGCAGTGCTTCCAGATATTCAAGAATCAGAAATCCATATAAAACCAGAAGATCTTGAATGGGATTTTCACCGCGCAAGTGGACACGGAGGGCAAAACGTCAATAAAGTAAACTCTGCAGTTCGTCTGACGCATAAACCATCGGGAATTGTCGTGACATGCAGCAACGAACGAGATCAATATCAAAATAGACAAGTTGCGCTTTCCATGCTTCGAGCAAGGCTTTGGGAACAAGAAGAATTAAAAAAAGCGCGAACCCTTAGCGAAGCAAGATCTGTCATAGGTCGAGGTATGCGCGCGGAGAAAATTCGAACCTACAATTATCCGCAAAATCGCGTGACTGATCATAGAATCAATACATCATGGCATAATCTTGACGATATCGTTGATGGAAAACTTCACAAAGTAACAGAAGCGCTTCTAAAGTCAAATGCGTAATGATTTTTCCTTTTACTCTCCCTGACTGCCAAGCGTTGCTGTGAGTGTCAATGTTTTTCCATCTCTCCATATAGATAATTTCACCTGATCCCCTACCCGCTTTTTTGACAAAATAACCGCTAGCTCGCCGTTGTCTCGATTGAGTTTCACATCGTCAATACTAGTGATAATGTCTCCCTCTTTTATCCCAGCTTTCTCAGCGGCGCTTCCAGCCACAACCTCCAATACATACGCGCCCTCCGGAACATCGTTTAACAACGCGACATCGCGAGAAATGCTTCGATATCGAATGCCAAGAAATGGACGATTAAACTGACCTGTTTCATTAAAATTTTTCAACGATTCTTTAATAACATTGATCGGTATCGCGAACCCTATATTTTGTCCTTCGGAGGAGACCGCGGTATTCACGCCAATCACTTGCCCCGCAGAATTCAACAACGGCCCGCCGGAATTTCCGGGATTAATCGCTGCGTCCGTTTGTATAACATTATCTAGACGCTCAACATATCCCTCAAAGATACTTCCCGCGACAATACCCCTTCCCACACCAGAAATGACTCCCGTCGTGACCGTGTGACGAAATTCACCCAATGCCGTGCCGATAGCAATTGCAAGTTGCCCAACCTTGATTTTGTCTGAATCACCCAATTCAACTGGCGTCAGTCCCGAAGCGTCAATTTTGATAATCGCAAGATCGTTTGTTGGATCTCGGTAAATTTTTTTTGCTGGATACGTTTTGCCATCTTTTGTAATTACGTTATATTGCGCGTCTGCATTACTCACAACGTGTTTATTTGTGACAATAAATCCATCAGAAGACACAATAAATCCTGATCCAATATCTTGCTCCATTTCCTGCGTTCTCCCTGGTCGTCGTCGAAATCCTCCAAATGGATCAAATGGATTAAATTCAAAAATATCGCCGGTTCGCCGAATCTTTTTTATCCCAATCGTCACCACAGAAGGAGACGCTTTCTCAACCGCATCAATAACAACGGATTCTTCATGCACAACACGAACATTCTCATTTGATCTAAAGATTTGTGGTGTTGACGGTGATGAAGAAAAAGGAAACCGGAAATTTCCAAGCTGTTGCTCAATCGTCTTCCATGTGACGCCAGTAATTCCTGAGCTAATCACCGCGCCAACAAACAAGATAAAAAACGCTGTCCATAGAAGAAATGAGTTCTTTGTTTTTCCGCTATTCATAAGAAGCATTATGTTGACAATATTGATACTACTACTTCTTCAGAAGGAATTCAATCGCTTTTGCAAGCTGTGTGTCAGCATTTGGATTGCTATAGTCATACGAAACTTGAATATCCGGCGTTATGCCTTTTTCGCTAATCGAGTCTCCTTTGGGAAGCAACCACTTGCCCGTTGTGATATGAACACTCGCTCCGCCTTCCAATTCATACGGCGTCTGCACCGATCCTTTACCAAACGATGTTTCCCCAACAATCATAGCGCGTTTGTAATCTCGCAACGCGCCGGCGAGAATTTCCGACGCGGACGCGCTACCCTTATTAATAATCACCATAAGAGGCAAATCAAGCATATTCCCTTTCCTATTGACGCGAAGATGTTGTACAGTGCCGTCGCTATTCTTTTGCGACACAACGGTTCCAGATTCAATAAACTCGCTCGCGATATACACCGACCCGTCTAAATATCCTCCCGGATTATTCCGAAGATCAAGAATTACGCCGAGAATCGGGTCTCGCTTATGTTCAGCTAGAATAGCGGTAACCGCTTTATTCCAATCATCATTGGTATGATCGCCAAAACGAGACAATTTGAGGTACGCGACTCGTTTCTGCGATGAAGAAATGGTGGCGCTTTGAGAAGCTTCTTTGATCGCTTCAATCTCTGAAATATTCTTTACCCAATACTCAACAGATGGAACTAAAATCGTGTCGCGAACAACGCGGATTTCGACAGGCTTGTCGCTACCTTGATGCAAGATGGTTAAGACAACTGTCGTTCCTTTTGGTCCTCGAATTTTTGACACCGCTTCTTGAATGGTCCATCCTGTCGTATCAGCGCCGTCAACTTTCATAATATAGTCATTTGGCTTAATACCGGCAGCCTCAGCCGGACTCCCCTTGAGCGGCGCTGTCACAATAATCTTTCCATCTTTCAAGTCAAGCTGCGCACCAATGCCTTCAAATTGCCCGCCGATGTCTTGCTTAAAATCTTTGTTTTCTTTTGGCGGAAGAAATGTCGTGTATGGATCTCCTGCAGAGGCCACCATGCCGCTTATCGCTCCATACACCATCTGTTGTGTGTCCAATTTCTGCGCGTCGATAAAATAGCGGAACATTTTTTGCCAAACATCCCAGAACAACGAGAAATCAACACCAACAGAACTTGGCGTCGTTATGTTTATAACCGCATTGCTTTTAGAAGATGTGCCCTGTTTTGATGAAAATATCGGAAGAGCGTTCCGCTCGCCCAACCTATAGCCGATACCAATAGAAAGAATGACAATAGAAACAATAATGATAAAAAATCGAATCCGAGACAAGAAAGACATCATTCCTTTAGTGTATTATATGCGAACGATAAATGGAAGAAGGCCAATGAATCGCGCGCGTTTAATCGCGATCGCAAGTTTTCGTTGTTGCTTGCTTGAAAGCCCTGTTTTTGTTTTTGGAAGGATTTTCCCTCGTTCTGAGACAAACTGTGAAAGAAACTCTACATTTTTGTAATCAAGCTGCTCGTCAATCGACGCGTTGCTTGAACGAGAAATCACTGTTTTTTTTGCTGAATGCTTTTTCATATGTCTTAAAATGGTATATCATCAACAGGCACATCTTCCTTCATTCCAGATGATTGCCCAGTTGACGGCATGTCGGGTTGTGATTGTTGCGATGAAGACATGCCTTGCTGTTGAGAAGAAGATGGTATCGATTCATACGATCCACTTTGATCTCTGCCTTCATCAATAGTTTTTCGAGAATCAAGAATCATCATGTCATCCATGACAATTTCGACCATCGATCGCTCTTGTCCGTCTTGTCCTGTCCATTTTCTTGTTTGAATCCTCCCCTCGACATAAATTTTTCTTCCTTTTGTCAATAATTGACTACATAATTCTGCTAGCTTCCCCCACGCAACTAATCGATGATATTCTACTTCTTCTCGTTTTTCTCCAGCCTCCGTTGTCCATGATCGATTTGTCGCTAAACCAAGCGTACATACCGCAGCGCCTGTCGGTGTATATCGCAACTCTGGATCTCGCGTTAAATTTCCTATTAACAAAACTTTATTCAAACTTCTTGATGACATACTCTACTCTTCCTTTCTTCAATATACCATACTACTTTTTCTTCTCTTCCGCCACAACAAGCAAATACCGCAGTACAACATCAGACATTTTCGCCCGTTGTTCGATTTTCGCAATATCAATCCGTTTTGCCTTAAATCTTGCCAACAAATAACACGCCTCTGTTTGCTTTTTTATTGGATATGCAAGATTCCTCTTTCCGAAATCTTGAACCGTCAAATCTTCGTAGTCTTGACCGGAAAGCAACGATTCAACAATCTTTATTCGTTGTTTTTCGTCCTCTCTCGGTATATCGTTTTTCGCAACAACCATCAACTCGTACTGTCGCATAATGCCATACATCATATCACATGATTGAACAAAAAAACAACTATGGAATAGGAAATTTCAGACAGAATGCTTTGACATCTTCGCGAACGCGCGTTATTGTTGGATGACTCCCAATCACTGTTTTTGCTTCTTCTATATACGATTTGCGCTTATCTTTTTCTTCGGGAAGACGAAACGATCGAAATTCTGCCAAGACATCGGCGATCCATTGTCCCACTCGCTCCATATCAGCTTCTTTCATTCCTCTCGTTGTGGCCGCCGGCGTTCCAAGTCGAATTCCTGACGGATAAAACGCGTTCATCGGTTCGCCGGGAATCGTATTTTTATTCACTGTGATATTCACGGCGTCAAGCACCATCTGCGCAAACACTCCTCCTCCCGAACCAAATACAGGGGTAAGGTCAACCAACATGAGATGATTTTCTGATCCGTTGCCAACCAATGAAAATCCTCGACGAATTAGGGTTTCCGCCAACACCTTGCTATTCCTCACAATTTGTTTTGCGTAGTCCCGAAATGACGGAAGAGACGCTTCATACAAGGCAAGCGCGATGGCTCCGGTTTGATGATCATGCGGTCCACCTTGCAGTCCCGGAAACACTGCGCGATCGATCTTTTCTGGCAATTCAGGATCTTTATTTATTCCTTTTTCTGTAACCAGAATCATTCCACCACGAGGACCTCGCAATGTCTTATGGGTTGTTGTCGTCACAATATGAACATGCGGCACAGGACTAGGATGAACGCCCCCAACAACAAGCCCAGCAATGTGCGCGATATCAGCAGCAAGATACGCGCCGACCGCATCGGCTATTTCTCCAAACGCTTCAAAATCAACTTGAAACGGATATGCCGTTGCGCCACACCAAATAAGCTTCGGCTTATACGCTTCCGCGAGACGTCGAACTTCATTCATGTCAATCCTTCCATCCGATTTCACATGATACGAAATAGCATGGAAAAATATTCCTGTTGCCGACACTTTCCATCCATGCGTCAAATGACCGCCATGCGTCAAATCCAGCCCCATCACCGTATCGCCCGGACGACAACACGCAAGATACACCGCAAGATTTGCCGGCGAACCAGAATACGGCTGAACATTAACATGCGGAACGCCAAACAACTCCTTCGCTCGATCTTGAGCTAATTTTTCAACTTCATCGACCACTTCATTGCCTCCATAGTATCGTTTTTTTGGATATCCTTCTGAATACTTATTCATCAATACAGAACTCATTACAGATCGAACAGCGGAAGATGCATAATTTTCTGATGGAATAAGCTCCAATCCTTCTTGTTGTCGACGAGCTTCTTGTTCAAGAAGCGCCGCCATCGTTTTATCTTGCAATATTTGGTTTGTGTTCATGGATTAATCCTCCTCTCAATAAAAAAATAGAAAGAATACAGGAAATAAAAGAAAAAGTATATAGCGGTGTCTGAAGCGTTGTTATGTCATGAAAGTATTCCTTTCACTCTCAACGCTGAAAGAACGCGAGCGTGAATATCATCTTTTCTGAGTATATCATGATCGGCAACGCATTCAAGATAGATCCAATGCTGATACCGATTGTAGAGGATTTTGTACATTTCTTCTGTCGCTTCAAGCAACGCAATGTTTTTTTCGTGCTCATCTTTTTCTTTTCCTTGCATCAATTGTTGCGACACGGCAACGGGAACATGAAGGTACAGAACTAGATCTTCTCGAGGAATACCGAATTCCTCGTACTCAAGCCGCATGACCCAATCAAGAAACACCTCTCGTTCCCGCTCGGGAATTTTTACACTTTGATACACCGCGTTTGATGGAACATACCGATTCGCAATCACAATCTTTTTTTTGAACAACGCATTCTGTATTCGCTCTTTTGCTTTCCACCGATCAAGCGCATATGGCAACGACGCAAGATAGGGAGAAATTGTAGAAACATCTCCATATGCCCCATAGAGCATCTGCTTACACATAGAACCAAAAAAGTCTTCGTAGTTTGGAAAATCAACATATTCATAGGGAATTCTATGTCGCTCGCAATATTCGGCGAGAAGTCTCGATTGTGTTGCCTTCCCTGAACCATCTGATCCTTCGAATACTAGAAGATACCCTCGTTGATTCATAATATGATGATCTTAAATTTTTTTGAAAGCATCAAGACATTAAATTTTTTCAGAAAAAATTTCGACACCATTAATAATCTTTATCATGATGCTCTTCTATAAAAATAGAAGTCTTGTAAATAATATGTTGCTTAATGCAAATGAGTTGCATTATAATACCTTTATGAGAGTTGCATTTGTTGGAAAAGGAGGATCAGGAAAAAGCACTGCAACAACCCTGTTCTTTTTATATCTTGTAAAGCATAAATCGCCCGTCTTGTGCATAGATGCTGATCTAAATATCCATATTCCAAATCTCTTAGGCATTGAATTTCCAAAAGAACGCGCGCTCTCTGATCCAAAAAACACTCGCGCGATCCGTAAGTATCTGAAAGGAACGAGCAAACACATACGAAGCATAGATCATTTCTACAAAACCACTCCTCCGTCAAAAGGCGTTGCATTTGTAATGCTTGATGAGAAAAATCCCATTATTCAACAATATTGTGTTGCGTATCGCCCATCAGCATACCTTGCAATTGTCGGAACGTACGAAGAAGAAGAAATTGGCAGAAGTTGTTACCATACAAACCTCGCGATTTTTGAAAATCTTCTCTCCTTCGCTCGCCTTAACGAAAACGAATGGATCATCTCGGATATGGTCGCCGGCATCGACGCGTTCTCCAATACGCTCCACGCGCAATTTGATCTTCTTGTCCTTGTTGTCGAACCAACAAAAGAAAGCGTCGATGTGTTTACGCAATATTATCGACTCGCCCAACACGCGGATGTTTCAAATCGTCTCGTTGTTGTTGGAAACAAGATAGAAGATGAACACGATGAAGCATTTCTCAAGACGAATATTCCAGATGATATTTTTATCGGCGGCATTCCCAAATATCGAAGCATAAAAATTCAACGACAACAAGGATTACCGTTGACGGAAAAAATTCTGAATGACATTGACATAACGATCTTTTCAACAATCGAGAAAAAAGCTCGAGCATTGCGACAAGATCCAAACGATCGATTGAAACGATTGTACGATCTCCACCGAGCATATATCCAACAAGACTATGTAAAACTCGCGTCAGGCGATTTATCCCACCAAATTGACCCAACATTTCATTTCTAAATCTTTATGTCATCATTCCATCTGACGCCGATTATCGGATATCATATTCAAAAAACGCTTGCTGACACACAACAAATGCATGCATGGCTTGACGCGTTTGGATCTCCGCTGAATCTCATCTTTCCAGAGGTTGCATGGGAAAACGCAACGCGATTTTTTGATGTGCTCAAAAAGCATCGCGTGCAAGGAGCAATCTTTTACGCCCACAAAGCAAACAAATCAAAAGCAATCCTTACAGAACTTGCCACAAAACCAATACACGTAGATGTAGCATCAGAAGAAGAGTTGTCACACTCGCTATCTGCCGGCTTTTCCGGCAACCGCATTGAAGCCACAGGTCCAAAAAATACCTCATTTCTTCGAGTATGCCTCCTTCACAATGCAACGATCAACATCAATAGTCTTGATGAATTGATGCAAATAGAAAGAATGAAACGCGCGCTTGGTATAAAAATTTCAACGCCTCTCTTCCTTCGAATGAAAACATTTCATGCATCATCCCAACAAGTCGTCGAAAAAGATCAAAAATTTGGGTTAGACGATCAAGAATTAGGACATGCGTTAGGGTTCTTAAAAGAACGAAAAACGTATATCTTTCGCGGCTTCTCGTTTCATATCACAACAACAAGCAAAACAGAAAAACTTCGCGCGATAGAACACGCACTGCGATGGACGATAGATGCTCTCAAAGAAGGATTATCCCCAGAAGGAATCAATATAGGTGGCGGGTTCAGTAACACCTTTTTACAAAACAAAGAAGAATGGCACGCGTATATATCAGCGATAAAATCATCGCTTCTTGACCCGCATCATCCGAAAATGTCATGGAACGATTCAGGGCTCGGATTTTGGGCAGAACAAGGAAAAATTCGAGGAGACGGAGCGTTTCAAGATTTTTATCGCCCAATCAATCAATTTCAAGAATTAGCATCAATTCTTACCGAAACTATTGGAGAATTTGGTATATTTCGAGACTTTCTTTCTGAAACAATGCTCACTCTATTTCTTGAACCTGGACGATCGCTTCTTGATCAAACGGGAGCAACGGTGGCAAAAATTATCTCTATCCATCAATCTGCGAAGAACGAATGGGTTGTATTTCTTGATATGAATAAAAGCAACATGAATGCAGGAGAACTAGAATTCATGGCGGATCCAATCGTTATCCCAAAACAAAGTCCTACCCCCAACGATCAAACAACGAATGGCGTATATCTCAGCGGAAATCTCTGTCTTCCACACGATTTTATTTGTCGACGAAAAGTGTTTCTCAAAACTCCTATTGGAATTGGCGATATACTCGCGTTTATAAATACCGCCGGATACTTTATGGATTTTGCGGAAAGCGAAACGATTTCCCATCCCGTGGCAAAAAAACTCGCTATCGGCAAACACGGATGGTATCTCGATGAACGATATCAACCAAGCGAACTTCAGGAGAGTATATGATCGCAAAAACAATCCTTGATTTAATCGGCAACACGCCGCTACTAAAAATTTCAGAACAAACCCATGGCATCCCTCGTGTTTCTCTGTATGTCAAATTAGAACTATTTAATCCGTGGGGATCGGTGAAAGATCGGAGTGCATGGGGCATTTTGAAACACCACCTCGACGAACTTCCCCAAAAAACAGTTATTGAAAGTTCAAGCGGAAACATGGCAAAAGCGCTCCATATGATTGCACTACTTCATGGATCAAAATTACGAACTATCACAAACCGTATTAAAGTTTCAGAGGTCAAAGATATACTGACACTTCTTGGTATTGACATACAAGAACTACCTGGAAAAAGCGACTGTTTCGATCCAAATGATCCAAACGATCCATTTTTTTATATTCAAAAGGAACTCACAGAACGAGAATCGTCATATCTCTATAGCGATCAATATAGAAATAGCGCAAATCGAGACATCCATTATGAAACCACAGGACAAGAAATACTCAATGATCTTGGAAAAGTAGATTATTTCTTTGGAGGGCTTGGGACAACAGGATCAACGCTTGGCATCGCCCAACGATTAAAGGAATCAAATCCTGAAATGAAAACAATTGGGATCGTCGCAAAAAAAGACGATTATATTCCCGGCATTCGCAACAGCGACGAAGTGCTTGAGGTTGGATTATTTCAACCGTCATTTTATGACGAACTTCTTGAAGTTTCATCTCATGAAGCGCTCGAAGCAATGATGACGCTTGTAAAGCATGAAGGATTACTCGCCGGACCGACAACCGGCGCGTCCTTCCACGCAGTCCTTTCCTATTTACGAAACCATAAAGAATCATTTGACCATGATAAAACTGCAGTATTCATCGCGTGCGATAGAATTGAATGGTATCTTTCTTATATTAAAGAACGAAAGCCGGAATGGTTTGGAAAAACAAAACGATTCTCATGGAAAGAACACGCAAAACCATTGCCAGAACGAATCATAGCAATCACCAATGTGTCATCGTGGATTGACACCCATCATCCACTCATTATTGATACCCGTCAACCCATCTCATACAAACTTGGGCACATTCCCAATTCGCTTAACCTTCCTATGAACACGCTTGATGATATGTTATCTGTGACTAATCCATTCTGCGTTAGCCATCCTCTTTTGTTTGTCTGTCCAATTGGAGAAACATCAATACTTCTTGCAAGTTATCTTCACAAAGAAAACCATCTCAATGCCTACAGCTTGGAAGGAGGGATTACCGCGTGGAAGGATCACGGACTTCCGCTTGAACGAGATTTATGAATCCGCACGATATTCGCAGTCAATTTCCATTTTTTTCAGCGCATCCGGATATTGTCTATCTCGATAACGCGGCGACCACTCAAAAACCCAATGGGGTTATTGATTCAATCGCCAATTTTTACAAAACCCACAATGCAAACGCGGGAAGAGGTTCCTACCCGCTTGCAAGAAATTTAACAAACGAAATCGAACATGTAAGAAAACAAACACAAGTGTTCCTCAATGCGAAAAATGTAGAAGAAATTTTTTTTACATTCGGCGCGACAGATAGCTTTAATAAAATCACATCCAGCATCAGCTTCTTTTATCTTGAAGATGGAGACGAAGTTCTCTATTGCTCGCAAGATCATCAATCATTTGTGCTTCCGTGGATATCCATGCAACAAATACTGCAACAATTAGGAAAAACTATTCATCTTATTCCGCTCCGTGTAAAAAAAACAGGGAGCATTGATCGAGATGACTTATACAAAAAAATAACCAACAAAACAAAAGTTGTAAATATTACACATATCCATAATATGTATGGATCAGACAATGACATTCGAGATATAAAAAATCACCTGCCAAACAAAGTTATCCTTACTGTGGACGCAACGCAAAGCATTGGACATATGCCAGTCGATGTGCAGGCACTTGGATGCGATATTCTTTCTTTTTCAGGGCACAAAATGTTCGCGTCTCAAGGAGTGGGCGTGACATACATCGAAAAACGACTTCATGATATTCTCCCTCCTGTATGGATTGGAGGAGGCGATGGAGCAACGCTGGCGGACAACACTATGCATCTCAATCACTATACGCGCGCGTTTGAATCTGGAACGCAACACTACGCAGGAATCCTCTCTCTCGGGTCGGCGATATCCTTTCTTGAATCAATTGGGTTAGAAACAATTCATCGACATCTCGCGTTCCTTACACAAGAACTCGTGAAACGGCTTCGAGAGATACCGGATGTCGAATTTGCGTACGGTCCGGCGTATTGGTCATGTTATGACGGATATGGTATCGTATCGTTTCGTCTCCGCTCTCTTCCATCAACAGAAGCAGGATTTCTTCTCGGAGAGCAAAGAATTTATGTCCGAACTGGGACCCACTGCCTTGCGAATCCTACAGAAGATACAATCCGCGTAAGCATGCATGTGTACAATACGATGGAAGACATTGAACGATTCGTCAACGCGTTAAATTCCCTCTTATCATCCTAAATTCTCATAGTATCATCATGCGCGTCGTTTAGTATCTGGAGAATCTCGAAGAAAAGCATTTCGTTTAACCATTTTCATATACTGAACTACATTCAGTATAATAGAGAGCGATGTTGAAATAGACTTAGTATGTTCTGCCATCCTAAACCTGCTTCAAGATCTAATGACTGCAAAAGCAGGTAATACTCTTTATTAAATCTTAAAAGCATTCAACATAACAAAAAATTTTAAATGGATTCACGATAAAAAAACAGTTATCGCAATACAATCCGATGCCCAGGATATCGAAAGGGATCGTCTGGACGATAATGATCAAATTCTCCAACACATCTCACTCGATCTATTCCCTGCGATTGAAACCACTCTTTAGCTTTTCTCGCATATATTCTGGTGTGAAGTCCATGGACATAACATATCGTAACCACACCTCCTCTTTGCCAATGTGGATTATTCACAATCAACTGCTTTTGAATTTCCATCATTTCTAAAAACGTTCCATGTCCACCACTATGAAGCCCATGTGCTATATCTCCTGTATATTTCGCACGCCACCCATCGCCAAATAATGTATGACTCGCATAATATGTCCCGTCTTCCTTCCCAAAATACCATCGAGCAGCAAACTCTCGCTCCTTATCTTTTGATTGATAGGGAAATGGCGACGAACGAATACCAATAACTCCAGGAAAAGACCCGCCGCTCAACTGTTTATAAGGAGAATCATAGACAGATAAAACAAGCGCAACATCACCTGCCACTTGTTGCAATTTCCATATATCAATCGCTCCATCAGCGCTTACTTGACGAGCGATATTTTCAAGATACCGTTGCCATGGACGAATTGTTGCCAGCGGTTTTGTATATAAACTATACTCTATCCCAATTCGTGGGGTAAATACATCATCCCTTCCATAGGCATATAATGGACTTGTCAACTTTGCGCTTCGAAGATGTTCGATAATATCAGCGGCGCGATACCCGACAACCAATCGGCGATTCACCGATGGATGTCTGCATGCTTCCGCGATTAATCGAAGACGATCAAGATGGTTTGGAGGAGCCTGAATAACAATAAGATTATTTCTCGAATTCTCGCGAGACATAATGCGAACCATATTGTCATACACGTGCTCCGGAGATATATGCGCAGACGCTTTTTCTGTATCGGGAGGATTTGTCGCTTCAGCAATATAATATAGATATTCCTGACCTGATGCTGCCTGAATAGCATCCGTTGTCCATGGTCCAGGCTGCATATCGCCCAAAAATAGCACATTGCCAAACGGTGTATGCCACCCTACCCACGACGCTTCAATACTATGATCAACAAAATAAAACCTAACACTAATATGTTGACTAATCCGAACTTCTTCCCCCTGAATGAATATAGGGAACATCGTTCGCGGTTCTGCGTCGTAAGATCTTTTTCCCCCTTTCGCTATCGCCGTATCAACACGAGCGATTCTGTCTGTTCGATCTTGAAATGTCGGCGCATGATTTGACTTTGCCCGTTCATGCGCGATTGTCTGCCATATTCCAATTAACGGACCATCAAGCATCCCAATGTTTCCATCGTGATCATCATGTGCGTGAGAAAGGGCAATAATCCCTCGTTCAAAACGTTTATCCTGATGTACACGACTATCTATTTCTCCATACTGGAAAATGATACCTGCTTTTTCTTTCCCTATAATTTGCGCGAGGTCATCAGGATTGCTTCGTCGATAGAGCTCTGCGCGAACATATCGAACACTTGGACATCCACCTGATTTCGTCAACGCCGGCCAGTATGCTGTAGAAGCAAGAAGATATGGAAGAGGAATTCTTCCCGGATACATAGAAAGTTCGCCTGTATCAAGTTTTTGACGAACTAATGTAGCAAGACCCTGCCGTCCTGTAATATCCTTCATCATCTCGGGAACATTTTTATGCACAGAGCCACAATCTCCATCGTGAACAATCACTGATCCATCGTGATAATGCTCGATCACCATGTACTGCATGTCGCCAATTTTTGGCCCCCTCCAAATGAGAATAAATTCAACATAAGAAATGGTCATGCCTTCCTTTCCATTCTTTCCGGTTGTGTCGTACCCATACTCGCGCGCCTGAGATCTTGGCGTCTCCTTTAATACACGATCCAGCTCTTCTGTTGGAAGAAAAAGCGTGCCTCGTCGTTTCCATTCCTCAAACAACGAAGGAGTAAGCATAAGAACTGTCGCATCTAAAGAAACAGGAAAATAGCGACGCAAACTCGCTACCAACTCCTTCCCTAGTTTTGCAATATCTTTGGGATCTGTCTTTTCGGGAACAACCGTAATCCCTATCACGCTAGACTGCGGCATAAAATCTTGAGATTGTTGTCCTCCTCTTTTTCTTTTTCCTAGATTATGGACAAGAACATTATCAATCGGAACGAGATGAATTCTTCCGTTTTTATCGCGTCTTTGAAAAATTAAATCAATGCCAGATCCATCAAGCACACGAGGAAGCGACATGCCATATTCTCTTGTTGCAAGAATTCCTGGATGAATATTGCTTTTTCCAAGATATAAAAATCGTAAAACATCCGAAAGAGGAAGTTGATCTTCCGCTTGTTTGTCATAAGCGCGAACTGGAGCAATACACCCTAATTTATTCATAAGACTGACCTGACCGTCGCTAATCAGCAATACCGCAACGCTATTACCCTCCTTCAAAAAAGATTCTTCAATCCGCCACGCGCGCTCCCATGCAGATCGCTCTGTTTCGCCGGGTTTTCGAATCACCATGCCAATTACTGGAATTGGATCAAGAAGCACAGATTTGATAAGTATCTCGCCTTGTAAATATGCTCTTCTTACCGCGAACAGCGGAACTGGATGAAACGCACGCTTCTCTTTCCGGGAATAAAATACACCATCAAGTCCTGTTTCATCTCCATCTCGAGAAGAAAATTCTAGTATCGCTCCGTTGCGTTCTATATAGCGCTTTACTTCTGGATTGGAAAAAAGCGACGTGATAGATATCCAAAGTTTTTCGTGTTGTTCTGGCGTCGTTCGCTCTAATCCGCTAAACCCAATCAACGATTTTTCTCCAACACGACGCAAAATACCTTGTTCAACTATCTGTTTATAAAACTCATTCCAATAGGAAAGCTCATTGTATGAAACCACCGCTCTCCGAGACTCAGAGGCGCCAATTCTCCGCTGAACCTCAGCAATATCCTCCGCAGCAGAAGAAGGAATGATAACAGCGCCAAGAGAACGCTCCATGCCAAACAATGGAAACTCAGAGGGAGTATTAGGATTGTCATGTCTTTGATAAGTAAGACAAGCAATATTATCAGAACGAAACTCTACCCAAATATCAACACCGTAGATATCTTTCACATGCTGAACAGAAGGAGATCCAAGAAATGTTCGCAATGATTCATGGAATGATTCATGGTGTAAATCTGGTCTCCGTTCTCGTTCCATAATAAAAATGTATTCACCCCTTCCTGTTGTTAATAAACCTTTAGCTCCGCGTCAAGAGGAAGTTTTCGTAGAGAGCAATTTTACTTCTTTGACACCCTCCAGATCTTGAATCACATTCAGGATGATAATATCGAGATTCAACAATAACATACCCGCGTCACATTGAACTCATTTCAGCATCTAAAAATGAAGTGAGTATACCATTGCTTCACAATCAAAAATAGAAATCTTGAACTATTGACGATCTTTGACAAAAGCTATACAGTAGCAATCGTTTATGTGCGGTATCTTTGGATATATTGGAACAAAACAAAATGCCCCAACAATCGTGCTTGAAGGATTAAAACGATTGGAGTATCGCGGATATGACTCGTGGGGAATCGCCGCTGTACCTCAACAAAAAACATCTCATAAAACTGAAATTATCGTAAAAAAACAAACAGGGAAAATAGGAAACGCGACTATTGACGATATGCCACCGTCTTCGTTCGCGTTTGGACACACGCGCTGGGCGACGCATGGAGGCATAACGGAACAGAACGCTCATCCACACCTCGACTGTTCAAACACAATCTCCGTCATTCACAATGGCATCATAGAAAATTATGAAACTCTCAAACGAGACCTCATAAAAAAAGGACATATATTTGCATCTGAAACAGACACGGAAGTTGCCGCGCATCTCATTGAAGAATACATAAAAACTATGCCTTTTGATAAAGCTGTCCGGAAAGCCTTTAATATGTTCGAAGGATTCAACGCTATTATCGCCATTTCATCAATAGAACAAAAATTTGTGGCTGTCCGAAATGGCTCGCCACTTGTTATTGGAGTTGGAAACAATGAACATGTGTTAGCAAGTGACGCATCAGCTATTCTTCCTCACACATCCGAGGTTCACTTTTTGCAAGACGGCGAAATGGCCGTCATACAAGATGAGAAAATGTCTCTCTATGAAGCGAAGACAGGAAAACACATAGACCCAACGATTCAACGCCTTTCATGGTCGATCTCGCAAGCGGAAAAAGGAACATACCCACATTACATGATCAAAGAAATTCATGAACAACCAGAGATTCTGGCAACTATCGCAGAACATAGCGTTTCTGACGTAAAAAAACTAGCAGCCATTATCGCTTCGTCATACGGTGGATACATGATTGGCTGTGGCAGCGCAGCGTACGCGTGCCTCGCCGGAACTTATCTATTTTCCAAAATCGCAAAACGACACATGAATTGGGCTATTGGCAGTGAATTTTCGTATCAACAAGATTTCCTGACAAAAAAAAGCCTTGTGATCGCTCTTTCGCAATCTGGAGAGACAATGGATACGCTCGAAGCGGTAAAACAAGCAAAAGCAAAAGGCGCGCTTATTGTGGCGTTAGTAAATGTGATGGGATCAACATTATATCGAGAGGCAGATCACGCTATTCTTCTTTCCGCGGGACCTGAAAAAGGCGTCGCGTCGACAAAAGCGTTTACGGCAAAACTAGCGCACCTCATTCTTCTCGCAACAGCGCTGGCAGACGATCCTGATCGCGGAACAGCTCTAGTGAAAAAAGCAGCGCTGGCAGTGAACAGCCTTCTCAAAAAACGATCGCTTGAACGAATAGAAGCGATTGCGGAAGGTATCGAAAAAAAAGAGCATATATATGTAATCGGACGAGGACTTTCCTATCCCGCGTCACTGGAAACAGCATTAAAAATCAAAGAAGTTTCCTATATTCACGCAGAAGGACTTCCCGCGGGAGAATTGAAACACGGACCGCTCGCCCTCGTAGAACAAGGCACGCCATGCATCGCGTTTCTCCCAAACGATGAAACCTATTCAGCAAATCTCGCCGGCGCAATGGAAATGAAAGCGCGAGGCGGACACATCATCGGCGTTTCGTACAAAAAGCACGAATTATTCGATACTTATATCCATGTGGATGACGCAGAAGAAGCAACCATCATTCCACAAGTTGTTGTAGGCCAAATACTCGGCTATCACCTTGCGGTTATTCGCGGATTTGATCCTGATATGCCCAGAAATTTAGCGAAAAGTGTGACGGTAAAATAATATTTACTAAGTATTTAACCACCAAAGGTCAAGTCCCAAAATAATTTAAAGTCTTTGAAGTTCTTGTTCGATGGATTGAAGATCTACTGTTGGATCCTCAATCTCCTCTTCTAATGATTGAAGTATCTGATTTGTATCAAGCATTGACTCTTTATTAGAATTTTCTGCTTTTGCAGGAAAACCTGTATCTGGACCATTTAGCATCTCTGATTGGTCAAGCATATTATACTCTTTCATGACATCTTTTTGAGTTTGTTGATTTGCCGGTCGAGATGAAACAATAAATGATTGATACACAAAAAGTCCCCCAATGAGGACAAATGTCACACCAAATACAATAATAAGAATTTTCGTTATATCAACGTTTTTCATACAAAACTATTCTTTCTCCTCAATCATTGCGACTGCTTGAGCCGCAGAAATAAGACTACTTCTCGCTTGCTCTAGTGCGTCATGTGTTGACTTAAGATCTTTCCGCATCTGATCAAGCGTTCGTTTAACATCTTCTCTTACTCTACTTTCCATAGTGATTCCAATGATGTATTCTTTTTTTGCTTGTTGTTCTACCGCCGTCTTCGCGACAGATAACGCCGCCTGAGCCGGCGCAATCGCCGATTTTACCGAAGAACCATCTTTTCCTTCTGATTCTAGTCGATTCACTTTTTCAATCAACATCTCCAACATGTTCTCTATCCGAGCTATTCGTTCAGACATTTGTTGTGTCCGTCTTGTGTTTATATCAGACAATTGTTGATCGATTCGAGTAATAACCTCTTTCCTTTGCTCATCTTTCATGCTCTCAAGGCGCTTACGAAACGATTCTCGCCTTGCTTCAGCTTCCTGCTTCGCCTGTTCTCGTTTTGCTTGAATATCCAATTGGAATTCTGCCCTATTTTTTTGTTGTTCTTGTATCATGACAGGCATCAGTTTTTGAGGTTTTTCTTCTTGTTGTTTTCGCATTCGGTTAGTATCAGCATTTTTTTCTTGACGCTGCGTATTCACGATTAACAATGAATCAACCTGTTGTTCTTCTGTATTACTTGTTGATTGAACCACGACATCTTGGTCGCCCAACACGGAAGGAAACTCATGTGGAGTCTTTAGTCCTAACCCCAAAAGCAGTATCCAAGAAATTATTGATTCAAGCATATATTTATTATTTATAATGCACTATCTGATTTATAAAAGTCAAATAGAAAAAATGTTTATCGTTCTTCAGCAATTTTGCTTGCCAACGGAGCATTCTGCCCCACATACTTTGCCGTCTTCTTTTTATAATACGGAATATCGGCCGGAGTCGTCAATTGCTCAAAAGAAATAGAGCAAATCCGCATGCCAGAATGAAGCATCACAGGAATTCTTCCCATATTCGCGAGTTCTAGCGTAATATTTCCGCGAAACCCGCACTCGATATTTGCGGCGGTTGAATGAATAACAATCCCAAGCCGTCCAATAGACGATCTCCCTTCAAGCTTTCCTGTGAGATCGTCAGGCATTTCTATATATTCCTTTGTAACCGCCAAAACAAATTCTCCAGGATGCAACGTAAACGCTTCTCCTTCTTTTACCTGAATTTCAGTAGTGACATCCTGAAGCGTTTTCGGATCTTGCGGGTCAAGATATGGCGTTTTACTATGATTAAACACGCGAAATCGATCGCCTAGTCGCAAATCCAACAAACACGATCCAAGCTGAACCCCTAAATCAGGAAACGGGTCAATAACGATTTTTTTCTCTTGAAGCGCTTTTTTTATATCTCGATCAGAGAGGATCATATATGTTTTTATTCTACATCATTTCATGAAAAATAATAAATGCTATACTAGTATTGAAATTTACTTATGTCGCCAGAACAACAACCAATACAAGAAAATCATCAATGGGAAGCATTAAGAGATAAGAGACCAAAGCTCATTATTGAAGTGCATCGGAAGATGTAGGCGCAGGAATAACACATCGACAAACAATTAGAGAATTCGAATCTGGACGCTACCAAGACTGCAGATACCTTTGTATTGATCCTGCTCTAGAGAGAATAAGTAGTTTCCCCACGTATTATCGTGGCATACAAAAATCCATTGAGGATCCAACAGTAATGGAAGAATATGAAAATCAAGCAAGCGAGATATGGATGAGAAACATAGGATCTATAGCTCAAAAACCACACTGGTTTAGAGCCATTCATAGAATTCTCCAAAATGAAGGATCTGTAATCATTGTGGATATTTATACAAGAGGTCTATATCAAGAACGAGAAGAATTCACGCGAATGCTTGAAGAAATAGGATTTACCGTGAAAGACTATACTTCAACCCAAAACAAAGAAATAAAAATCATCCATTTGTGAAAGGCTCTCTGCAACATCATATGCCTGGAGATTTACCTGTTATTCTCAAACTTGAGAAAAGAAATAATCCTTCATAGATTTACATCTTTCTTTTCGATTTATGATAGATAAAAGATATTCCCTCCAATGCTCCAAATAGAAATAATAACACTCCCCACACGCTTATCCTATGCAATACCACATGGAACAAAATCAACCAAACCATCGCATAGGTCAACGCGTGAAGTCGTTTCCACCATATGCCCATTGTTTTTGTGCTGATATCATTCGATGTAACCGTTAACAAAAACGCAAAAAAAAACGCCATCGAACCAAAAAATTCTGTCAGTGGAATCGCGCGAGGAAAACCGAAACGAATAAGATTCACGCCCCGCTCCATCATATAGTGGTAGAGCATAAAGAAAAATGAGACAACGCCGATATGACGACGATACATCATGAATACCGCAATGATTTTATTATGCATTCGAAGCCGTCTCGCGATGCCGGGAACTAGCGACGCAAGATAAAACACAATCGCTATTTTCCCAGCAATTGTACTGAAGGATAAAAAACTGGACGAAAAAACGCCTTCATGATATACTTGAAAAAAAGCAAAAAGAATTAGAAACGAGAAGATAATATAAAATCCTTGAATACTGAAGAGAATTTTTCTTCTCTCTCGAATACCAAAAATAAAAATAATTTCCGATAGAGTCTTCACAGGAAACAAATTCTATCATATCAAATAGTGTCAAGAGATGCTAGACTTGTCTTTTCTTTCACATATGATAAGGTTATATAAACGCATAAAGTTTATGAAAGGAGGTGAACAATTATGGATACTTTGTGGAACACAACACCAACAAAAGAGCCAATCCTCAAGATATGGAGGGACATCAAGGCTCGAGAACAACTCGAACAATCGCTTCGAGCGTCAACCACCGATGAACCACGCGACGATAATGCAGAAGATTCAACCAACTAATCCCCACTATCCCACTCTTGCCGATTAAAAACAGGCAAGAGTGATTTTCTTTCGTTCATTCGATACAATTCATACATGTCAACAAAAACATCATGGGACCACATTGGAGATTGGTATGCGGAGCTTACCAAAGAGAAAGGACATTACTTTCATAAAGCTATTGTCATTCCAAAAGTCTTGTCTTTACTTCATTTGAAAAAAACTGACCGCGTATTAGATATCGCCTGCGGAACCGGAACTTTTGGACGATCCATTCCAAAAGACATTTATTATGTTGGTTTTGATCTTTCAAATACGCTCATACAGGAAGCAAAAAAGAAAGATACGAGTCATCATCACACATATCTTGTCGCGGATGCGACGAAACCATATATCTTTCTTCAAGGAAAAACCGTTGCACGCGCGGTGTGTATCCTTGCGCTGCAAAATATCGAATCATATAAAAACGTCTTCCTTCATGCGGCAACCGCGCTTGACTCGGGAGGAGTATTTGTTATCGTTCTGAATCACCCTATGTTTCGCATTCCTCGACAAACCAGCTGGGGATTTGACGAACAAAATAAACTTCAGTATCGACGCGTGAATCGATATCTTTCTCCTCTAAACATCCCCATCGCCATTCATCCAAGCAAACAACATCGATCACCAATCGTCTGGTCGTTTCATCAACCGTTGTCAGCATATGTAACTGGCTTGAGAGAAACTGGATTTGTCATCACGCACATCGAAGAATGGACATCGGATAAAAAAAGTGAAGGAAAATATGCGAAAGCGGAAGACTTCGCCCGATCAGAAATTCCTCTGTTTATGACTATCGTTGCAAAGAAAGTAAAAAATGTTTGTGGGTGACGATGGAATCGAACCATCTGCCTCTTTCTTATCAGGAAAGCGTTCTACCAATGAACTAGTCACCCGATGTTTATTATTTTACCTTGATAGAGATAATTATACCAGTACTATTAATACTGTTACATAGCTGAAGATGAAAAATATTCGAATATACTTCACTAAGTATGAATTATAAAAGTTTTATAAGATAAAAAATTTATCATTTCCCCTTTTACCTTCTTAAAAATTTATAGAAAAATCTCCCTTCTTAATTTTTTCACCGAAATCGTCCGCCAACTTGCGGATTGGAGATCACATAAAACTTCAAAAAGAATACATGCCGCTATAAAACTTTAGCTTTTAGGAAAAAAACGGAAGAAGTAATTGATGTACGATTTTGATCTGAGGCGCGTGCCGGAATCGAACCGGCGCATCGAGGTTTTGCAGACCCCAGCGTTTCCACTTCGCCAACGCGCCATACATCTTTTGAAAAAATTATATCATCACTCTTGAAGAATTCAAAAATCGTATTAAAATGTTGTTTTATCATGACAAAAGAAACATTAGAAAAAACTTACAGAGAATATCAACGAAGAGAACAAGAGAGACTTCGTCGAATTATGAAAAATCAAGAAGCAAAATATGACCGTTTACAGCGATTGTTACAAATAAAAGAAGGAAAAGAATCTGAATTTGATATGCTCTCTCGAGCAATAGAAGATCAAGTTCCTGGATTAACACATGATGAAAAATTACTCCTTGTTTATTCAGCTATCTCACAGTTAGAACAACGAGCTGGAACAGATTCTGTTTCATCAGGATTTTATAGACATTTATCAACAGAACGCATTCAAAAAACAATCATACGACAAATTGAACTCATTAGCCGATATACAAAACAGGATCTCACAGAGACCGTACGGCAGTTTCTCCACCATGGGGTTGTTCAAAAACCATCGCAGGAAAAAAGATAAATCAACACTATCTTTCCGTCTTCTTTTATTATGTATATTTGCTTATCATATCTTCCATGATCGGACCAACTCTTCAACCGATTATTGTTAAAGGCATCGTAGAACAAGGGTCTGGAGATGGACGAAAGATAGGCTTTCCGACAGCAAACATCTCATTGCCATATCAGCCTCCACTTGAATATGGCGTTTATTCGGCAGTCACCATACTTGAAGGAATATCACATAAAAGTATCCTCCATTACGGTCCTCGTCTTATAGTTGGAGAAACACATCCATTATTTGAAGTGCATATATTTGACTTCAACAAGATGATCTATGGCAAAGAAGTCACTGTAGAGGTGCGTGCTTTTATACGAAAGACACAGTCGTTTCCTTCTTTTGAATCGATGAAAGAACAGATTCAAGAAGATTGTAAGAAAGCGAAACGTCTTTTATAAACTTCTATAGACTTCAACAACCAAATGGTGACAGGAATAACGTTTCTCAAGAGTGTCGCCAGTGCTCATTTGTACACATTGATGAGCAGTTATTAGACGACTTGTTGCGCGGCTCTTGAAACAATCCGCGCGTATCCTCGTCCCTTCGTTGAAAACCATCTACGACCATCTAGGATGGCGTATGCGTTTTCTCCCAAGGCTCGAGTTTTTTATTTAGAAAGGAGGTGATCCATCCCCAGCTTCGGCTAGGGATACCTTGTTACGACTTAGTCCCCATCGTTGAGTTCGGCTTCCCCGCCTTTTTGTCAACGATCCGCTTCGAATGGTCAAGAAGATGGAGACGAATATCGAGATTCGTTTTCCTCAATATTTCCACTCGGTAAGCGTTCCTTAACAAAAAGGCGGGTTCGGCCGCCCCCAACTTTGTTGGCTTGACGGGCGGTGTGTACAAGACCCGAGAACGTATTCACCGCAGCCTGCTGATCTGCGATTACTACCAATTCCGACTTCATGGGGGCGGGTTGCAGCCCCCAATCTGAACTGAGGCGAAATTTACGAGGGATTTGCTTGCCATTACTGACTTGCGACCCATTGTTTTTCGCCATTGTAGGGTGTGTGTAACCCAGGGCATAAGCGCCGTGCTGACTTGACGTCGTCCCCTCCTTCCTCCCGCCGAATCGGCAGGCAGTTTCCAATGACACATGTAACATTGGATGGGGGTTGCGCTCGTTACCTCACTTAAGAGAACACCTCACGGCACGAGCTGACGACAGCCATGCAGCAGCTGTGCTCGCCTTCTTGCGAATTTCCTCTGTTTCCAGAGAATAGGACGCGAGTATGTCAAGCCCTGGTAAGGTTCTTCGCTTTGTCTCGAATTGAACCACACGCTCCACTGGTTGTGCGGGTCCCCGTCAATTCCTTTGAGTTTTAATCTTGCGATCGTACTCCCCAGGCGGCCTGCTTAACGCGTTTGCTTACGACAGCCGCCAAAAAGCGGCCATCTAGCAGGCATGCGTTTAGGGCTAGGACTACGCAGGTCTCTAATCTGCTTCGCTCCCCTAGCTTTCGTGTCTCAGCGTCAGGAGTATTCCAGGAAAGTGCCTTCGCCTTTGGTGTTCCTTACGATATCAACGCATTTCACTGCTTCACCGTAAGTTCCCTTTCCCTCTCATACCCTCAGAGCCTTCCCATCTCGTATCCAACTCCGGGGTTGAGCCCCGGGCTTTCAGATACGATGCGGAAAACCGCCTACACGACCCTTTACGCCCAGTAAATCCGGATAACGCTTGCATCCTACGTATTACCGCGACTGCTGGCACGTAGTTAGTAGATGCTTATTCGCCAAGCTTCGGAAACTTGGCAAAAGTGGTTTACAACCCGAAGGCCGTCATCCCACACGCGGCGTCGCGTGATCAGGCTTTCGCCCATTGTCAACGATTCCCAGTTGCTGCCACCCGTAGGTGTATGGCCCGTGTCTCAGTGCCATCGTGGGGGGCCATGCTCTCACACCCCCTACCCGTCGTAGCCTTGGTAGGCCGTTACCCCACCAACAAGCTGATAGGCGCAAGGCCGCTCCTGAAGCGGATTACTCCTTTAGACTTTCGTCCACATACCGAATTACCCCGTCTTTCGACGAGCTATGCGATACTTCAGGGTACGTTCCTTGCTTGTGCTCACTCGTCCGCCACTAACGTACCTCCCAACTGTCAATAACCAACGATGAAAACCATGCATCAATTCTTTTTATATATGTTCTCGTTGGTTATCAAAAGTTGGAAGGTACATTCGTTCGACTTGCATGCTTAAGGCACGCCGCCAGCGTTCATCCTGAGCCAGGATCAAACTCTCAAAGAAACATTCCTATCACCATTTGATTGTCAAAGTGCTATCGTAGCAATGATATAAAAGAAGTATTAAAAAACCGGCCCACTGGCCGGAACTTTTTTAAGCTCTTCGCAGTGGATATTAAAAAATCTCATTGCAGTATGCAATTATAACGATGTTTATGTTCTTGGTCAATACCCAATAACGTCATGTATTAACCCTAGAACTCTGTCACACAAAACGCCTAAACGATCCTCTTTTATGTCTTTATGTCGTCCTGAACGTACCGTTTATCATCCTAAACGTAGGTAAGACTTTCGAGATAAGTTCAGCATGATAAAAGTATGAATTCAGCATGATATACGTTCGGACATTAAATTCAATTCATCGCTGTAAAACATCCGTAATTTTTTTAGACAACGCTACCGCGCAAAGTGAAAGAAACGCCCACGCGAGGATCCACCCGCCCAAGATATCAGACAACCAATGACGACCAAGATACACTTTTCCCACGCTAATAAACAACGAAAGACACAAAAAACAAATCAAGAAAACAAACGCAATCGATCTTCGACGAATGGAACGGAACACGATGAGAGACGCAATCCCGACAAAAAACATGCTTCTTGCCGCATGGCCAGAAGGATACGAATACTGCTCCTGCACATGATAACGAGGAAATACCGTGGTAGGATTTTTAATCATAAAAAATGGTGGCGCTGGACTTTCTACTCTGCTCTTTCCAAAAACCTCGGCGGCAAGAAGTCCCACAAACGCCAACGGAATAATCAACGCAGCAACATGAATTCGCTTGGTTCGAATATCGAAAAACGCTAAACCAGTCAACGCAATACCAATGATAATAGACATTCCCGGACTCACAAGAAATGCCATATCCTCAAATAATCCATCAAATCTTCTGGGAATGTTGTCTTGCAAACGAACTGTCGTGTCAAAATTGACCCGCGTCAATCTTTCTTGCTTGACAAACAAAGAAAGAAGATAAAACAAAAACAAGCATGCAATAAACAAGAAGAAAAATATGATTCTCGTCTTCATGGAAGATATCGCATAATCTCATAGAGCACAATACCACAACTCACCATAACATTCAAAGATCGATTCACCCCCCACATCGGAAGTTCCACAATCGTATCAGCGGTATCCAACGCTTCTTTTGACACGCCATGTGTTTCATTACCCACAATGATTGCCACAGGAAATTTATAAGAAATGTGCTGAAATGGAACACTTCGTTCATCTTGTTCAACGGCAACAATCGCAATCGAAGCATCCATCCGACGAAGATCGGCAATCGCGTCTACCGCCCGCTCTTTATACTCCCACGGCACCCACTGCCATGTGTTGATAGACGCTTTCTTAATACGAGAGTTTGGCGGCGTCAATGTTTCTCCACAGAGATACACTTTTTGTGCAGCAACAGCATCTGCGAGACGAAAGATCGATCCCACATTGTAGGTATCAAGAACGCTATCAAGAATAATGAAGAGGGGATTCCGAGGAAGCGTTGCGACAAAGGAAGGGTCAACCGGCGTTATCCGAAGCTGTTTGGCGTTCAACTTCATCTTCTTATTATATCAAAACACAACGCGAATCGGCGGTTGCTTCGGCAACGGACTAACGATCGGTCGGGGGAACACTATCCATATAGCATATGCAATACTGAGAAAAATAAGAATACACAACACAAAACGAATGAAAGACGAAGAAGCGATCAGCGAATCAACGCGGCGAGCATTAGTATATGATGATGGCAATGAGAGTGTTGAAGAAAATCGATAGGTGTTTGAGGAACGGAATCGACGGCGATTGAATCGTTTCACTCGTCTTCGCTGATGTGAAAAGAACGACAAAATCATATGGGCAGCATCTTTCATGCTACTACCGATACATTCAAAAACAAAGGGGATCGTATCGCATCTTACGGAATCTGATCTTTTTTCCACGCGGCAAAGTCGCAGGAAGGATAGTTAACACAACCGAAGAACATCCGTTTTGTTTTTGTCCGCTTCACAACAATCGCCCCGCCACACTTTGGACAGACACGATCAATCGTTTCTCTATATTGCCGTCTGTACGAACACGACGGAAAATTGCTGCACGCGATAAATTTTCCATATCGTCCAAGCTTCACAACAAGGTCTCCTCCACATTCGGGACATTGTTCGCCAATTTTTTCTTCAGAAAGCTTCACTTTTTCCGCGACAGTTTGCGCGTGATCTAAATCTTTTGAAAACGGGAGATAAAACTCTCGAACAACCGGAGGCCATGGACGCTCACCCCTCGCGATTTGATCCAGTAACTCTTCCATGATCGCGGTGAACGGAAGACTCATGATATCAGGGAAGTACTGCACAAGAAAATCCGTCACAGCGTTGCCAAGATCTGTTGGGACCAACGCTTTCTCCTCTTTTTGAACATATTGCCGCTCAAGAATTGTAGAAATAATTGATGCGTATGTGCTTGGTCTGCCAATATCTTTTTCTTCAAGCGCTTTGACTAAACTTGCCTCCGTGTATCGAGGTGGAGGATTCGTAGCGTGTTCTGTCGGCGTCGCGGCGACAAGTTGCACAGAATCTCCCTGAGAAAGTTGCGGAAGCAAAACGTCTGCTACATCTCTTCCAAGAATCTTGAGATATCCTTCAAACTGAATGATCGATCCTTTTGCTTGAAATACATACGTATTCACCGATTGCATGCGGATTGTTGTTGAACGAAACAACGCGTCGCTCGCTTGCGTTGCCACTGCTCGTTTCCAGATAAGATCGTATAGTCGAATATGGTCTTGCTGAATTCCTTCTTTACCTTCCAAATCTTTGCTTCGAAGCGATATGTTTGTTGGGCGAATCGCTTCGTGGGCCTCTTGCGCCACTTTTGATTTTGTCGCATATCGTCGAGGCTCTGGAGAAATAAACTGATCTCCATGCGTCTTCTGAATATACGATCGCGCGTCGCGGAGAAATTGATTTGATAAATTTACACTATCTGTTCTATGATAGGTAATATATCCTTCTTCATACAATCGCTGAGCAAGTTGCATGATTTTCTTTGAAGACAATCCTAGTCGTCTTCCCGCGTCTTGCTGAAGCGAGCTCGTTGTATACGGAGGCGGAGGAGAACGACGAACATCTTTTGTGTCAACAGAGAGAAGCGTGAACGGCGCTTGGATATCATCAATAATACGCTTCGCTGATGCTTCATCAGGGATCGTCGTTTTAGTCACCGTATACAATCCGTCAAATAACGGAATCGTCACACTTTGTTCGTATGGCACTCCATTGTAAGCCACAAGATCTGCAATAAATCGATGACCATCGCTTGTTGAAAACTCGGCAGAAATCGTCCAATAGGATTCTTTCACGAATCGCGCTCGCGCTCTCTCTCGCTCAACGATGAGACGAGTGGCGACAGATTGCACGCGACCAGCGGAAAGCCACCGACGAGAAAGTTTTTTCCATAACAACGGAGATAGCGTGTATCCAACCAAGCGATCTAAAATTCTTCTCGCCTGTTGGGCGTCCACAAGACGCATGTCGATACTTCGAGGATATTGCAGCGCTTCAAGAATCGCAGACTTCGTAATTTCATGAAAAACAATCCGTTTATATCGATGATTTACTAAATCGTCATTATTGGCTGTCGACTGTTGGCTATCGACTGTTAACAATGTTCCGATGTGCCACGCGATTGCTTCACCTTCTCTATCGGGATCTGTGGCAAGAATCACTTCATCGGCTTGTTTTGCAAGATTTTTCAACTCTTTTACTCGCGTTTTCTTATTCCGTGGAATAATATACTTTGGCGCGAAGTCATGCTCGATATCAACGCCAAGCTCGCTTTTTGGAAGATCGCGAACATGCCCAACGCTTGCTTCTATTCTGTACACGTCATCTAAAAACCTTGTAAGGGTCTTCGCTTTTGTTGGTGATTCAACAATAATTAACTTCATACGAGCAATTCTCGTATTATATCATCGGCAGATGTGGCAACAATTGCGCCCTGTTGCAACAAAATTTCAGGCCCAACACTCATGAGACTCTTACCCTGACCGGAGACAACAAACACATCTCTCCCTTGTTCCGCGGCATATTTTGCCGTAATCAAGGCTCCGCTACGCTTTCCCCCCTCAACAACAAGAACGCCCCGAGACATCCCGCTAATAATTCTATTTCTTAATCGAAACATATAGGCTTGCGGTTTGCAAGAGATCGGCATTTCAGAGAGAATCAATCCACCCGATGCGATTATGCGAAAATACAACGCCACATGCTCTGGAGGATACACGACATCAACCCCGCTTCCCAACACAGCAATCGTTTGTCCACCGCGATCAAGACACGATACGTGAGCAACAGCATCAATCCCTTTTGCCATGCCAGAAACGATAACGCATCCGTGAGCAACTAATCCCTGAATGATTCGCCGTGTTACGGTTTTTCCATAGTGTGTCGCCCGACGGGTTCCGACCGCGCCAATAGGTAACGGATGAGACGTCAACGATATATCGCCATTTCCTCGATAATATAAAAGAAACGGCGGATCGGGGATCTGACGAAGAAGAATCGGATATGTTGCGTCGAACACTGTGACAACGCGAATGTGTTTTTGATGTAAACGCCGCTCATACGCATCGAACGAAAATCTGTCTCGAAATCGAAGAAATCGATCAATAAGATCGTCTGAAAATCCAATAGATCGCAAATCCGACCGTTTGGCGTACCATGCATCTTTTACAGAGCCAAAGAACGTGTAAAGGCGTTGAAATCGAACAGGACCAATAAGCAATGACGCGCTGAATCCTAATAAATATGGAAGTAAATCATGTTCCTTCGATAACACATACTCATTGAATCACTGCTGAGAGCTCGATCGCAATACAACATTCATCATCGAGAAAACCAATACTCAAGAATCTTTTTTGCGATTGGCGCGGCAGCTTCGCTTCCCTCCCCTCCTTCCTCCACAAGAACAGTAATGCTAATCTCCGGCTCCCCAACGATCAATCGTTCTGATCGTTGAAATGTAGGAACGGCTCGCTCTGGAATCGGCGCGAACACCGTGATCCACGCGTGCGTTTTGTTTTGTGGATGTCCAAATTCCGCTGTCCCTGTTTTACACGCCAACGGAATAAGTTGTTTTACGCCTGACGGCGTGGCTTCCGGAGAGGTGATAGAAAAATTGTACAGGGGATACGCGGTTCCCCCTTCCGAACACGCTTGTCTCATCCCTTCGGTCACAACATCAAGCGTTTCTTCTCGAATGCGAAGATCAACACATCGAGTATCTCGATCTGGCGATCCGTTTTGCCACTTTCGTATTGTTGGTTTACAGAGACGACCATGATTCGCAACCGCGTTTGTCCAGACGACAACATGCAACGGATTCGTAAGCAAGTACCCTTGACCAATCGCCATATGATAGGTATCCCCAAGATACCATTCATTCTGTCTTGCTTCGATATCCGCCGCGCTTATAAAGCGTTTCCGCTTCCACTCGGGACCAGGCAACGCCCCCGCAGCCTCTCCCGGAAGCTCGATACCAAGAAGACTGCCAATGCCAAACTTCGCCGACCATTCGCGAAGTCGCGTAATCCCCATCGCCTCGCCTAATTTATAAAAATAAATGTCGTTGCTCCGAGCAATCGCCTTTACCACATCTACCATGCCGTCGGTTTTCCCATGTTTCAGAAAATACCAATTCGGAAAACTAAATCTATCAATCTTGATAACCCCGACATCCTCAAATTTTGTATCTTTTTTCACCGCGCCCGTCTCTAACCCAGCAATCGCACTCACTATTTTATACGTAGACGCGGGAGGATACGACCCGCCAATCGCCCGATTAAACAACGGCCGACGCGGATTCTCAACAATCTCTTTATATCGCGATTCACTCATTCCTAAAGAAAAATCGTTCAAAGAAAACGTCGGACTCGAATACATCGCAAGAATTTCGCCAGTCTGCGGAATGCTCACAATCACCGCGCCATCTTTGTCTTTTGGAAACGCCCGCATGACAACGTCAGACAACGCCGCGTCGATCGAAAGCGTTATATCGTCTCCTGGTATCTCTGGATCCCGGCCAAGCACGCGAAGCAGTTTCCCATGCGCATCAACTTCTATAAGCTCTCTGCCGTTTCTACCACGCAATTGATCCTCAAATACCGCCTCGCTTCCAGTCCGACCGATCATATCTCCCCGAGTATATTTCCGAAGGGCGTAATACTCGTCCGACAACTCTTTTTCATGAATCTCTCCCACATACCCAACCACATGAGCGGTCGACTCTGGATAGAGATACTGCCGTCGATATTCCACCTCAAGAAAATGTTTCGCCGGCAATCCTTCAGTCTCCATCTTCTTTCCTTCTTCCTCGCTCACGCGAGACACGCAAAGTTGTTCGCTCTCCTTGCAAGGAGCAAGAAGACGAAATTGAGGAATATTCTGAACCAGTGGCACTCCTGTTCGATCTTTCAAAATTCCTCTTGGAGCATGACGGATCAATTGCCGCGTTCTATTGCCATCGGCAAGCGCGCGATGTCGATACCCTTCCACAATCGTTAACTGAAACAATCTGCCAAGCAACAAAAATAAGGAAAGAAACAACAATAATGCAAAAAAAAACGCTCTCCCGCTTCCTCGAAATGGTCGCGATCGTTGAGGACGATGGATAGCGTGCTTTGACGAAGACTCAAGCGTGTCAAAAAAAGCTCCTCCAAATTTTATCGCCATACATCATCGTTCATACAACCAAACCGACGAGATTGCAAGAATAAAAAGGGAATACACGATACCTGACACAACCTGCGGAATCGTATGATCCCGACGAATAACTCTCGCCCACGCAATCAATGGAACAAAAACCCATCCAATAAAGATAACAGATCCAAACCATCGCGTGAGGAGTCCAAGTGAAAATACCGCGACGCTCGTATGTCCGGAAATTTTCCAAACCATCGTGATGCTAAGAAATCCAATTAGCCACAGCGCGTATGTCGAAAACAATTGAAAAAGAAAAACATTGTTAAATATCGAAACAATCACAATATCAAACACAAAAAAAAGCAACAAACCAAGAATTGGGAAAATTCGCTCTTTTCTGTTTGGCACATCAATCGTCTGAATATAGTGTTTCCTAAAAAGGAAGAGAAAAAAAATAAACGGCAAGCCAAACACAATAAAAAGAAACAACAAAACAAACACCAACGGATTATTCAATATTCCGCTTTTCCCTATCCCAATGCTTGTTACGACAAGAAACAATACCGGCGGGTCAAACACGCGAGAAAGAATGGTTGCCCATCTCGTCTGCGTTTTCCGAATGATCATGATATAGCATAGCATGTTCATCTTCTTCCGCTTACTTTCACTTTCTTTAACAACGCTGGATCATCAAGCAGTTTTCCCGCTCCTCGAACAACCGCTGTAAGCGGATCATCGGCAACCCATACCGGCATCTTCAATTCTGTCGCGATAAGCTGATCAATGCCTCGGATGAGCGCTCCCCCACCAGCCAATACGATGCCATATTCAATAATATCACCCATGAGCTCCGGCGGAGCTTCCTCTATGGTGTCGGCCAATGCGTCAACTATCTCCTGAATAACCGGCGCGATCGCTTCGCGAACTTCGCTCTCCGATAATCGAAGCGATCTAGGCAACCCAGACTCAACGCTTCGTCCTCGAACCACTGTTTGTCGCTCTGTTTTTTCCGTAGGAAAGGCTGAACCGATAGCGATTTTCACTTCTTCCGCTGTTTTCTCTCCAATAAGCAACGAATGCTTCAAACGGAGAAATGAGATAATTGCCTCGTCCATCTCATCACCAGCCACGCGAAGACTTTTATTCACAACTACCCCTCCAAGGGAAACAATCGCAATCTCTGTTGTTCCTCCGCCAATATCGCAGATAAAATTCCCAGAGCTTTCTTCTACGGGAAGTCCCGTGCCAATTGCTGCCGCCATAGGTTCCTCAATGAGGTGCGCTTCTCTTGCTCCGGCTAACATCGCCGCTTCCTCAACCGCGCGACGCTCAACTTCGGTCACGCCTGAGGGGATGCCGATGATCACTCGCGGACGCGGGATCTTGGGAAGAATCGATCTCTTTCTTGGTTCATGCACCATAAGAATATAGTGATGGATCATTGCGCTCGTCGCGTCAAAGTCAGAAATAACACCATCTTTAAGCGGGCGAATCGCTTCAATCGTTTGCGGTGTTTTACCGAGCATTCGCTTTGCTTCGGCTCCTACCGCTAATATATGTTTACTTCGCTTATGACGAGCAACCACAGACGGTTCGCGAACCATAATTCCCTTTCCCTTCACATATACAAGGGTGTTTGCCGTGCCGAGATCAATTGCGATATCATGGGAGAATAAACCGAAGAACGCGTTCAACATGCAAGGACCATTCTAACACAGATAATTTCCATAAAAGAAGGAGCAAAGACTGATACTGCAAGCTAAAAGCTTTAATTGAGAAATTGATCCATTTACCTTTGTAAGGAAGTATATTTATACTAGGAATATGTCAAAGCACATAAAAAGCAACATTTCTGAATGGTGCGATAGAATTATTCACGGAAGTTTTTATCTTCTCTTTATTCTCGTTCCGCTTATTTTAACACCATGGAATTACGAATTGTTTGAATTTAACAAAATGATTGTCACCTACGCGCTCACCGTTATCATCGCGTCGGCGTGGATTGTCAAAATGGGAATTGAACAGCGTGTATACATCAAACGAACTCCACTAGACATCCCGATTCTCCTTTTTGCTCTATCTCAACTTGTCAGCAGCTTATTCTCTATGGACCCTCATGTGTCATGGTTTGGATACTACAGCAGATTTAACGGCGGGATGCTCTCTATATTTTCATACATTGTGTTGTATTACGCGTTTGTCTCAAATTGGAAAGGAAGTGTTGATCGGTTGCTTCAAACGATGCTTGCGACAGGCGCAATCGTCGCAACTTATGGCATCCTTCAGCGACTTGGCATTGATAAACACCTCTGGGTGCAAGATGTGCAAAATCGCGTATTTTCAACGCTTGGACAACCAAATTGGCTTGCAGCGTATCTCGTTGCGATGATGCCAATCGCGTTGTGGTACGCACTTCGCGAAGCGTCGTATCGTTCCTATCTCTTCGCTTCCCTCTACGGCATGTTTTTTATCACGCTTCTCTTTACTAGATCAAGATCCGGCATCATTGCGTTTGGTTTCACATTCGTGCTTTATCTCACAATTGCAACCATGAAACGAATGTGGACAACGCGATCAATCGCGCTATTTTTCGCGATTCACGCAGTTCTGATTGTATTCACATTTTTCAATGGATCGCACATCGATCAAATCGATCGATATTTCAGCTATCGAGCCATCCAAGAACGCTTGCAACCAAAACAACAAGAGTCTACGACGACATCATCACAACCTCAACAATCAAGCGGAACGCTTCTAGAATTTGGCGGAACGGATTCAGGGAAAATTCGACGATATGTTTGGGAAGCGGCAATTCGCGCCTGGCTAAGTAGTCAAAAAACTCTCTTCATCGGAACAGGAACAGAAACATTCGCGCTTACATTCTTTCAACATAAACCAATAGAACACAACCTCACAAGTGAATGGGATTTTCTCTATAACAAAGCCCATAATGAATATCTAAATTATTTGGCAACCACAGGAGCGCTTGGATTAGGCGCGTACACAATATTCTTAGTCGGAGCGCTGCTTATTTTTGGATGGTTGACGCACAAAGCAAAAATACACCACGAAAAACAACACGAGACCGACTCAACAATCACTATCGCGATACTAATTGGTTGGACATCTCTTCTCATTACAAACTTTTTTGGATTTTCTGTTGTTATAACGGAACTTTTTCTTTTCTTATTCCCGGCAATAAGTATTGCGACATCGCAAGCAGCCCATCGATCACTTACAATCCATCTTCCAAATATTATCATTGGAAGCATCGTGGGAATTATTGGAACAATCGCAGGAACTGTGGGATTTATCTATATTGGAACAATGTGGGTTGGCGATTATTTCTTCGCAAAAGGAAGCAGACTCACACGGGCTGGAAAACTTCAAGAAGGATATACAAATCTTGTTCAGGCAACACTTCTTCGACCAAAAGAACCGCTCTATTATGACGAGTTAAGCCTTGCGCTCGGAAGTCTTGCCGTAGTTTCCCTTGACGTGGGCAACGCGACACAAGCGGTGGACTTAACACAAAAAAGCCTGATGGCGTCCGATATTGCCCTCTCGATGTCGCCAAACAATGTCAATTTTTGGAAAACGAGAACAAAAATTTATTTTAGCTTTGCCGACATTGATCAAAAATTTGTTCACATGGCAAAAGAAGCATTAGAAAAAGCTCAACGACTCTCGCCAAACGACCCCAAAATATCATATAATTTAGCAATCTTAGACGGAAGGCTTGGCAATAACGCGCAAGCAATAGAAACGCTAAGAAAAACAATCGCTATGAAACCAAATTATCGAGACGCATATTACGCGCTCTATGTGTTTTACAAAGAAGTAAAACAACCGGAACTTGCAAAAACCGTTCTTGAAGAATATCTCAAGACGGTTGATCCAAACGATCAAGAATTCCAATCGCTACTTGCCAAATGAAACCCATCGTTCATACGCCGAACCCTATTCTCACAACTCCGGCAAAAACTGTCACATGGTTTGACAAACGATTGCTTCGTCTTGTCAAAGACATGGAAGAAACATTAAAAGCAACAAGAAAACCCAAAGGCGTTGGTCTCGCAGCTCCGCAAATTGGCGAACCATATCGCGTATTCATTACCAAGCCTTCTCCAAAAGATAAAATACGGGTTTTTATCAATCCAGAAATCATCAGCATGAGCAATGACAATAATGATGAAAGACAACTCATCCAACGAGAAAAACAACTTGAAGGATGTTTATCTATTCCAAACATCTGGGGACATGTCACGCGAGCAAACGCTGTTGTTCTTCGATACCAAGATATAGAAGAAAAAACGCACGAAGAATTGATTGAAGGATTTTTAGCCACTATTGTTCAACACGAAACAGATCATGTCAATGGCATTCTGTTTACTCAACGAGCTATGGAACAACAAGAAAAGCTTTATCGAACAAAAATAGATAAGAACGGAAAAGAATATCTTGAAGAAATAGAACTGTAACGAGCATGAAAACGGTATCGATTCTCTTTTTTGGTTCAACAGAAGACTCTCTTCTTGTTCTTCAACGATTGTTTCTTCAAACATGTAATGACCTTCGCATCCACATCGCTGCCGTTGTTACACAACCGCCAAAACCTGTTGGCAGAAAACACATCATAACACCCACCCCATCAGAACTCTGGGCTCGAGAACATAACATCCCTGTTCTTTCCTTTCTCAGCGCCGGACAGGGTTCAATCCTCTACGCCGATGAATCATTCGTCATCCATACGCTTGCCTCATATCACGCGGATCTTCTTATCAGCGCTTCGTATGGACAAAAAATTCCATCAAGCACGATTCAAAACGCAACATATGGCGGACTCAATATACACCCTTCACTTCTTCCCCGGTGGCGCGGCGCAGATCCCATCCCATGGCAAATTCTTGCTGGAGATACAGAAACAGGAGTCACTATCGTTACACTGACTGATCGCATGGATGAAGGCAAAATCATCACGCAACAATCAATTCCGCTTATGGGCAACGAAGAACGCGAATCGCTTCGAAGGATGTTATTCAGCATGGGAGCAGATCTTCTCGTCAATATTTTGCCAGCATATCTTCGAGGAGATATCAACGGTGAACCGCAAGAAGAATCACGCACAACATTCGCTCGAAGAATCACAAAAGAAGACGGATATATTCCATGGGAAACAATTCAGCAAGCCATACGAGAAGGAGGAATAGACGCAGAACGAACCGAACGAGCTATTCGTGCCTACCATCCATGGCCCGGGGTATGGTCGATCCTTCCAAACAGAAAACGCATAAAACTTCTTAAAAGTCATATATCAGAAAAAAAGCTCATTCTCGATGTAATACAACAAGAAGGAAGGAATCCTCAACCAGCAAAACAAATAGCTTTCTATGCAAAATTGATCTCTTGACAAGAAAAGGCAAAACATTCTAATGTAGAATTACATATGGCAAAAAAAACTATGCAACTTCAACCAAAATTATTCGATTTTCAATCATGGAATTTTATTATCTTTATTGTTCTTTCATTACTACTGGTTACCATAATGGCAATAACACTAAAAGAAAGCGCGACAAGTCTTGGCGTTCAAGCTGGTTTTGTTTGTCCACGAGTACAGCTAAGAAATCCAGAAGATTGTCCTCAGGGATGGAAAGTTGAATACAAGCAAATTGATTCACGGAGGAGAAAATGTCCAATTCTTACATGTCCAAGAAATGATGTTGAAAAACCCGTTGACATGATCTTTGAATAAAAATTGAAAAACTTTTTATCATAGGAAAAGTTGAATGAAATAAAATTCTTTCATTATATATACCCCCTTTAATCCCTTAAAGATAGAAGTAAAATATTAAACACGAAGCACAAAAATTGATAAATCAATAAAATAATTATAACTCTAATATTTAATACTTAGAATTAACTACTTGTCGCGCCAAGAGAAGACTTCTTTGATTCAAATTTAACTCGCTTAATACATTTTGTACACGCCTTTACGCGACGAAAAACTCCTTCTATCTGCATGGTGACAACATGAAGATTTGGCTTAAATGTTCGTATAGTTTTCTGCGCTCTTCGCTTCCATTGTTTCCCAGCTACGCCTGGATGATGGCGACTAGTTCTTCCTATGTGGGTTTTCTTATCGCAGAGTTCGCAACGATATGACATAGAGATTCTTATTATATAGCAAAACCTTCTAAAATGCTATCAAATCTTGTATACTCTATCATAGAATAAATAGTATTTTCAATTACATCTGTGATACAGGAACTCTTTACTAATCCAATTGTCTTTTTTTTCTCACTCATATCGTTGATTATAGCAATTACGATTCATGAATTCGCGCACGCGGTCGCTGCAGATAGATTGGGTGATCCTACGCCGAGAATGCAAGGTCGGCTAACACTCAACCCCATCGCACACATCGATCCGATCGGTTTGATTATGCTTCTGTTATTCCGCTTTGGCTGGGGAAAACCTGTTGAATTTGACCCTTTTAACCTTCGAAACTCAAGAAAAGACGCAGCGATTATTTCTCTCGCTGGACCGCTTTCAAACATCCTTCTTGCGATCGCGGCATCCATTCTCCTTCGTTTGCTTCTCCGTTTAGATGTCTCGTTTATTGGCATACCAATCATTTCAGCATTTCTTGTCACAATTATTTCAATGAATGTTTTACTCTGCGTCTTTAATCTGATCCCTATCCACCCTCTCGACGGATTTAAAATTGTGGGAGGATTTCTCTCTCGCGAATACGCGAAGCAATGGTATGAACTTGAACGATATGGGTTTATCTTCTTGATCATCCTTCTTCTTCCGCTCGCAGGAGGCGCATCGCCCATCGCGCAACTCATTGGACCACCAATTAGATTCCTTCTTGGAATTCTCATCCCTCAAGCGCCTGTCGTGTGACGCAATTGTTCATCGAAGGGAGTACATGAAGCGGATAGTTTTTCATCCTACATACTTCTTTTCATTGTCATGCTGCACTCGTTTCAGCATCTAGAAACGATTTGATAAAGGCATTGCTATTCTCGTTTCTCTCCAGATCTTGAGCCACATTCAGGATGACACAGTGAAAATACCGAACATAACAATCTAAAAAATTTAGGATAAGAAAAAATCGTTAAGCTATTGATTTTTTTCACACTTTTACTATACTAATAATGCCCGTGTGAAGTTGGAGATTATTTTCCTCCACAATACATCCGTAATGAGGTATTCCGACAAATAATCGGGAAACAAGATGACGTTCTAAATATCCGTGGATATTTAGACAATCTCTCCGTTCTTTGCGATCGGGGAAAATTCCTCCAACTCTCTCCGGGCGATCTTATTTTTTATTTTTAAGGATTCTTAAAAGATTTTATTCGTTCTAAATTTATAAAACTTCTGAAAAGGATTCTTCCTTTCTTCTAAATCCATATTGCCTCAAACAAAAAATATTTGATACAATGAAGAGCATTGTTAATGCTCGCCAAGATAGCTCAGTGGTAGAGCAACTGTTTTGTAAACAGTAGGTCCGGGGTTCGAATCCCCGTCTTGGCTCAAAAATTTACGATGAAGAAAACACCTCTCGCTCGACAATTGTCCCCTTAAAAAGATTCTTTAACACAAAAAACGCTTTCGGCTCAATACTGTACTCCACCCGCTTTCCAAAGCGAACAGACGACACCCATCTAAATTCCTTTAAAACCTTCAGGTGATGCGACAATAACGCAGGATGAACACCTGTAATATCGACAATTTCCCGCACATCGCATGGCTTATGAGCAAGAATGTAAAGGATCGAGAGACGCGTCACATCTCCAATTGCCGCCATATGCTTAGCAAATGGCAACACTTTTGCTTTTAATCTATTTTTTCTTGTCATAATAAAAATATTTTCTTTTTATTATCCCCTTTTTATTTTTTCAAAATTATTAATTCATATATGGAAAAATACCAGTATGCATACATTCATAAAGTACAGTATAATCATAGTATAAAATACATATTTTCGCTGGGGTGGCGGAGTGGTCAATCGCAACAGACTGTAAATCTGTCGCCCGAAAGGGCTGCCCAGGTTCGAATCCTGGTCCCAGCACAAAAACTTTCACCTTCTTGACAATTAAAATTCTTTCTCTCTATAGTAATTGATATAATATGGAAAGTACCCACGAACAGAAACATCACAAACATGACAATACGATTATTTTCTATGTGTTAGGTGGCGTGATTGTTACCGTGGTTATTATTGTTGGATTTCTCCTTTATAATAGACCGAATCAAATCGCAAAACCCATGACTCAACAACAAGCAACATCGAAGCAATCAAATATAGAACAAATGAATACGAATGAAATAGCGAAAGAAAAGGAAATTATCACGCTCGCCTGCTCGCAACAATATTATAACACTGTGATAGGAATACCAGGAGTTTATTATTTATCAACAGAAGGAGAAGCGCCATCAACGGTAAATCGGGTTAAATGTACAATCAAAGCGTCCGTAGATGATAATATTCTTGTCACGGAAAAAATTACTCCAGAATTAATAGAATCTCCGACAAGAAAAGGTGTAACCTTCCGATGCACGACAAAGGGAGTGAAATTAACGCCAAATATTCCAACAAAAGTAACAGCAGATATTGTGGATGATCTCGGAAACAATGTTTCCTGCAGCAGAACATTCCTTCTTCCGTAAAAAAGAATTCAAAATTATCTCTTTGTTCCATGTAATATTTTTGTTAGAATGAGAACTATTAGTGCCTGGATAGTTTAGTGGTAAAACGGCTCCATGGTAAGGAGTTGACTGTGGGTTCGATTCCCACTCCAGGCTCTTTATATGTATCACATTTAACGCTTTATTATGACTATTCGAAGCCTGCTCGAACTTTTTGGAATCATTACCTATGCAACAGAAGTTATCATATCTCCGCTCGCGGATACAGAAAAACCAATAAAATCGTTCGCTCAAATCGTTAAACAATCCTCTTCTTCTGTGTTAGGCACGGAAATCACCATGGAAGACAAAAAGGATGCTGTCGATACGAAACCAATCTCAACGGTCATCGCTTCTCCCGCGCCAACAATACCCTTACTAATTTCTCCGACGCCCCTTATATCCCTCACACCTACGCGACAGCCATCACCGTCGCCAACACCAACACCAATACCCACCCCATCAAACACATCAACACAAAGATTATGGAAAAATCCAGTAAAAATAGCATTTCTTGGAGATTCAATGATCGACACACTAGGACAAGACATGCCAGAGATGAAACAAGCGATACAAACATACTATCCCAACCTAACTGTAAATATTCTTAATTATGGTGTTGGCGCGACCAATATTGACTATGGGATTCAACGGATCACAAACCAATACGAGTATCTTGGTAGATCGATCCCATCTCTTGCATCGCAACACCCTAATATTGTCGTTATCGAATCATTTGCGTACAATCCCTACTCCTTTGACGAAGGCGCGATAGATAAACATTGGCTCGCCTTAGCAAACGCGGTTGATACTATACGACAGAATATTCCTCAGGCGCGAATCGTCATCGCGGCTACAGTCGCGCCGAACGCAAAAATATTTGGAGACGGCGCAGGATTATCATTTTCTTTAGAAGACAAGCAAAGACGCATAAACACCATCAAACAGTATTTAGAATCAACGATTCGATTCGCGAGAAGCCAACAACTTCCTCTCGCGAATGCATATCATCCCAGTCTTCAGTCTGATGGCAACGGCAATCCACTGTATATCAACCCACATGATCACATTCACCCATCAGAGAAAGGAAGATCGCTGTTTGCTCAACGCGTTGCAGAAACACTTGTCGAACACAAACTTCTTGAGCTATAATAAGATTCTATGGCAAAGAAACAACAACGCATTCATGTCGGATTGCAATGTGGCGCCTGCAAAAGACAAAACTATATCACGGAACGAAGCAAACTCAACACGCCTGATAAAATAAAATTGTCAAAACATTGTCCACAGTGCAAAAAACACACAGAACACAAAGAAATGGCAAGACTTCATTAAAAATTTTCTATGCTAGAATGGTAGTATGCATAGAAATACATTCTTCTTTATCCTTTTTCTGGCAGTCTTTGCCGCGATTGTCGCGGGGATAAATATTACAAGATATGTATCTCCACAAACGACAACAGAACCAACACAAACCGCATCGCAAATCACGCCAGCGCTGACACCGCAAAAACAAACGCAATGGGTCACAAAAGAAACATGCGACATTTCCTTTTCGCATCCAGCTATCTTTCAATCCATAGACATAGGAACAGGCGGAATAACGCTCGTCAATACAAACAATGAGAATGAATTTCTTATTATTCTTTGTCAAAACACGCCTCCTGTTAATAAGAATATGAACGCTACGGAAAAGAAACAAATTGGAACAGTTTCAGCTCAACTCTATGCGGAACAACAAGAAAATCAAAGAAAAACTCTTGTCTTTCAGCATCCATCATCAAAAAAATATCTCTACATATCCGGAACCATCGAATCGTTTGATGAAGTTCTTATGAGTATTCAAATTAAATAAACGAAATCTCTTCTTAATACTCGCTATCTTATTCCTCTTGTCATAATTGAATTCATCCAGCGCATCATGATGAACGAGTGATCCTACTGCATCTAACGCCGACTGATATATTTCTAGAAATTCAAAATGAGAATGACATTGACTGAAGAAGAATTAAAAAGAAACACTACACATTCTGCATGTCAGAATACATTCATCCTGTGGTACAATAATAACAACGATAATCTTTAGGGACGTGGTGAAATGGTATCACGGCAGTCTCCAAAACTGCTTTTTCAGGTTCGAATCCTGACGTCCCTGCCAAAGTTACGCCACATAAAAAAATGTGTAGATAATAAACAGAAGATATAACCCAATCAATACAAGTCCCGATCTCTGCCCGATTCTCCAGTTTCTTACAATCAATAAAAATAAGATTGCCACAACGGTAGCAAACAACAAAAATACGCTCCCCAATAGATTCTCTGTCCCAACAGGAACAAATGATTGACTATGAAAGGTCAACATGATAAGCCATGGAACTCCAAGACCGAATAAAATATCAAAAATATTTGATCCAACCGCATTGCTCACCGCCATACCTCCTCTGCCCTCCTTCGCAACGATGACTGACGACAAGAGATCAGGAATCGATGTGCCGGCTGCAAGCACTGTTAACGCTAAAAATGTTGGATTAACATGAAAAAAATCAGCAATGATAACCACAGACTCCACAAGCGCATAACTTAATCCAGCAATCCATCCAATGGAGATCACAAATGTGAGAAAATACAATCGTTTATACATTTTAACATCGGGAATCACGCAACACAACAGACGTCTCGACATTTTTGCAACCGCATTTCTTTTTTCCCCTTTCTCTAACAAATCAATAGGATCAACATCGCGATATGGAAAGAGTTTTTTCCAATATAAAACCGTGACAATATATACGCCATAAGTGAAGACAAAGAGAAGAGATTCAAACATCACAACTTTTCCGTCCCAAAAAACAAAGAGAAGCAATATGATCGTCAAGACATAAAAAAGTGTATCCCGAAGCACGGGTTGCCATGTCAATTTTACCGATTTAAATAACGCAGACGCGCCAATAATTACAAGAATATTAAAAATCGCCGACCCGACAATCGTCCCGACTCCAACATCCTCAATTCCGCCAGAACGAAACACGGCAAAAAGAGAGGTAAAAAATTCAGGCGCGCTCGATCCTACCGCCATGAGTGTCGCCCCAGCGACATCGGAATTCAATTTTAACTTTCCAGAAATTCTATCAAGAGATGGAACAAAAAACTCATCGCAAATCACCGCGAGAAGATAAAAACTCAACAAAAGACCAAAAAATGCAAGAACAAGAAGAAAGATCATGATGATAACAATTATTATAATGCATCTTGCGAATCAAACATACCTTCCACTAAACTACATAGTTGTTTTTACACTCAAGAAAATACTATAAGAGCGTACTACTCCCACTTCTACAATATCGTCTGTAAAGGAGGAATATGCGTCACGAACAACAACTATCTCCTACTCCTCAAGGGAGTATTGCATAAAACGAATTAGACCAATCATCACAGGCAACATTTCAATGTTGCGAAGCTCCTCAATGCGCCACATGCATACAAAGGGTACGTATTGATCTATCAAATCTTGATACCATAGTCGACCCATTTTTAAAGGAAAAAATAACAACCCATCAAGAAAGAATTCGATCATAGAATCCAGAAAAACCTATTAATTTCAAAACAGAAAATGTTGATAAAAATTCTTTTGCACAATTTAAACCAGATCACTTACAACGGGATCAAAGATTACCAACAAAAAATGAAATCTTTACGCATGAAACATCTAACAACATCCTCTCAACCATCATAGAAACGCATAAAACAGCAGGAGAACGGTTATTTATGTTCATCAGTGCATTATCATCAAGCATCCAAGAATATCCACCAAAAAATCATGATGAAATAGTTATTGAATTAACTGAAGAAGACGCGAATCTTCTAGATCAATTTCTAATCGGCGCAAATGTAAGATCACTTTTTATTTCAGGAGAAATACGATTTTATGGGGAATGTGTTGACGATGAAACTGAATATATATGTAATAGAAGAAAATGATATGCTCTGGCGTATTCGAACAATAAGATCTCATAATCAAAGCGTCGTTCTTCAAGGAAACGCAAAAGCAATTGAAATTATAATCCTTAGGCTTCGATCATATCTATATACAAGAACAACAACATATCAAGAAACAGCGCCAGAAGAACTCCTTATAAAGGATCAAGCAACAGTATATTCTTCTACACAATATGTTGCTCTTTGGCTTTTCTACTTATATTGTTTAATGATATCTCAAAGAGGATGTCAATCTTATGCAAAAACTTGCAAAAAACATCTATCGCGCAACAATAGAAACAGAAATATTATCCGGCAATGTGAAATAGTCTTCCGACCATAAACGCGACAAATGCCGCGATGCCACCCAAAAACAATGATTCTCCAACAGATCGAATGAGCGATTGTCTTGTCACATAATAACGAAAAACGCCAAGGAGCAACAATGCGAGTCCAGCGGTTAAAATAGACACAAAAAACAGCGATTCCTGCTCTCGAAAAAAAATATATGGAATTAACGGGAGAAATCCAAAACCAACAAAGGATAAAAATGTAGAAAGCGATATGATATGAGGCTTTTCTCCTTCTGGATTTGACAACGACAACTCATCCTTCATCATAAATTCCAACCAATACGATGGATTCGTTGCGTAAATATCAACAAGTGTCTTCGCTTGTTCCTTCGTAAAGCCCTTATTCACTAAAATCTCTATGGACTCTTCTTTCTCAGATTCAGGATTATGCTTAATTTCAAAGGCTTCTTTTTGCTTCTCTCGTCGATAGACATCTTGCTCCGATCGCGCCGCTAAAAAACTCCCCAATGCCATAGAAAACCCATCAGCGAAGAGATTTGCAAAACCAAACAATAAAACAGCAATCACGGGAATAGCACCAGACATTGTTGTCTCTGCGCCAGCAAACCCAGCGACAACCGCAAATGTCGTAATGATCCCATCGGTACCGCCATACACAATCTCTCGAAGATAGATAGAAAACGCAGAGATATTGTGTTTCTCTTGGAGATGATGAGAGAGAAAAGTCATAGGTTTGATTTTATTATTGCTTTCATTCGTATAAAACCTCGTTTCCAGTTTGGATTTAATCTTCCCAATATAATCATATCATCTACCATATCATACGCATAATGAATAATCATTCAACCAAAAAGAACAAGAGAAAAAACAGAATCAACATGATACCTTATAAATGCAAAGAGGAAAAGAACAACCATCCACTGCAAAGAATGGAATCGTAATGAGGTGAGATATTTATGATTATTCTTCAGAAAAGAAATCATAGATCCCCACTGTCTCTTTTTATAAACTCTCGAACTTGTTCGCTATATTCAGCATGTTTTCCATGAATGTAGATATACGCAATATGTTCAATATCAGGCGCTATAGAACCGATCAGTGAAAGAATTAAATACTGCGGATAGATATCCTCACGAATCTCCCGCAAAAAAAGAAACCATGCAATCCCCAGCATGAAGTGAATAATATAGTGATTGATAGAATGAACAAAACGAACAGTTTTTTTTGATATGTGAAGTCATTGTTGATCAAATCGAAAGACTTTTAAGATATGTTCGAAATTCGCCATTCAATTCCTTATGCTCCAACGCAAACTCAACAACAGTTTTTAAGTACTCTAATTTATTCCCTGTATCATAATATTTTCCATTCTGAATTTCACACGCTAAAACGCGCTTTCCATCATCTAGCATAAGTTTTAACGCGTTATTATAATACAATTCTTCTCCTTCTCTAAGATTTGCAAGCGCTTGATCAAGGTAATCAAAGATATCGGGCGTAAAAATAAATCCTGAGACATTTGCTAAATTTGATGGAGCATGTTGTTTTCCGGGCTTTTCAACAATCACATCAACATCAATAAGGCCTGTTCGAATTTCTTTCCCACCAGCAAATCCATATCGATCATAATCTTCATCTCGAGTTGCTCGAATACTTGCGAGAATAGAACACTCAAATTCTTCATATACCTCTAATAACTGCCGAAAACGCGACTTAGGTTTTGCTTGAATAAAGTCATCGCTCCATGTGTAAATAAACGGCTCATCTCCGATAACTTTTCGCACATTCAATAATGGCGTCCCATTTCCGTATGGACCTTTCTGGCGGACATACACAAAATTCGCCATGTCTGAAATTCGCTCAATCGCTTGCAACAAGGGAATTTTTTTCGGGCCCCCCATTCGAAGATTTTCAATTAACTCCATTGAAGGGCGATCAAAATGATCTTCAATGGTCCGTTTATGATAACCAGTAACAATAATAATATCTTCAATACCAGCCTCAATTAATTCTTCCACAACATATTGAATAACAGGTTTATCGACAATCGGAAGCATTTCTTTCGGCATTGCTTTTGTTTGTGGGAGAAAACGTGTACCAAAACCTGCCGCAGGGATAACCGCTTTTCGAATTTTTTTCATCATGGGCATCATGGGAAAGATTGTAAAAAAACTTTGAAATGTTTGTCAATCAATAGATCTTTTTGGTATGATTATGCTGCATGAATCGCAAAATTATCGCTTTCACAATAGCAGCAAGTCTCCTACTTGTTAGCCTCTTTCATCCTTTCAATGGCATTGTTATCGCAAAACTTGTTGAACCCTTATCGTCATCATATATTCCCAAACGAGTGGGCGAATGCATAAAACCAGGAGGAGGAACTGGAAACGCAAGGCCGATACCATATTGCGCTCCAGGATACAATCCAAATGATACATTCTCCTACATTGTACCATGCAAAGATATAACCGATAGAAACACATGCTATATTGCAGATGGAACAGCAATAGGAGAAGGATTTGAATGGCATATCGTTGATAGCAGAAACTATAAATCAGGAAGATATGTCATTCAAACATCAAATCAAAAAAGTCTCCTTTATGAAGTTCGAGGAAATGCAATCTATTTTATCCAAGATACAACATGGGCAAATGCTACAACATGCACGAATGGAAAACCTGCATTTCAACGAATTAATGGGAAACAAGGAATGCTTTGGGCGCCAAAATCGCTTCGTTGCGACCCAAATTTTAGTTTTGCATCAGAAGGAACAAATGCTGGTTTTGAATACATTGAAAGCGAAGAGGAAAATCTTCGTCTTCTTCCCGACAATGTTACTCCTTGTCAAGCGCCCCATACAGGGAATGTCAGCGGAACAAAACAACTTGTATTTAATGGAAACGCGAAATGCGGATCGTTTAGCGGAGATATTCTTGTGCTTCGCAATGAAAGCGGCGCTGGAGCCGGAGAAGTGTTCATTTATTGCAAAGGCGTTGGGCTATGTGGATGGTTTCAAAATATCGATTTTTCAGACCCAAATAATGATCCAAAAACATGGGTAGGAAAAGATATTTGTTCTGGAACGAAAAAAGCTCAGGAAACATGTTATGTCCAATGCCCGGCTGAAGGGATAAATAAGCCCACTGATTTGTCTTTATCAAATAGGCTATCAAATAGCCAAAATACATCTATAAATCTTTTACATTTAGAACCAGGAGAAAATGAACATAGAGTAGCAATACAAGATCAAAAACACTTACAACGCGTTGCTCGCGCGATGCTTCCTGGATTGTTCAAGATTCAAAAAAAGAATGAACAGAAACCAACAATCGATAACTCAAAAGAAAAAATCATCACCTTAAATCAAAACAACACAGAAATAACTGTTCGATCAAGTCTTTTAGTAAAAGGAGATAAAGTAAATATCGAAAAAAATGTCGACACTAACGATCAAGGCGAAACGCTTGTCTCGATAAATGTCTCAGGAGGTCAACAAATGGCATTGTCCGAAGATACACTCTGGAACGATCAAGACTGTAAAGAATGTAGAGAACAAGACGATTATAACAAACTCTTAGGAAGCCTCTCATCAAAGAATAAAACAGACCAGAATACCACTGAAGGAATTGATCTAACAAAACCAGTCAATAGACTGGCAGATCGAATACCAGTGCCAAATTCCGGATCTCAAACAATAAAAACAGAAAATAAAAAAGCAAACCCGGAAAATAAAAATTCATTTTCAGGAGACGGAAATACAAACATATTATTATCTATTTCGAATTTTATTCAAGAAGCCATCGGAAAAATATTTTCAGTACCAGGTGAAGTTGCTTCATGCACAAAAATCAGCAACGATGAAGATCTTTATAACAATACAAAAACAGCAACATACGCGTTCCTTCCTCAAGCAAAAATCAACATTCTCGAACAACTTCCAAAATCTGGAGAAAGCGAGAATGTCTTCAACATAAAACAAACGCCAAATTCAAGCGGAGAAAATGTAAAAATTAATCAAGCATTTTATCCAACGAATTTTGTTAATGCAACTCATCAATTTCAAGCATGCTCTGTATTATCGAAAAATACAAAAATCTACAGAGAACTATGCAACAACGACGTAATTAATCAACCTCCTCAAAATATTCCCCCTCATAATCGACGGCGTTAAACTTCAGATCCAGGATCTCTTGGATATGTAATACCATTTAGAGATACATCGTGTGTTGTCAATCAAGATACGATCAATCGAGCAATCGATCTTATGAGGCGATATTATCCATCATATCAAGAAATAGGAACAAGAAATCTTGAAAATTTATGGAGAGAAATTCAAAATCGTTCGATACGCGAAGGCATCAATCCAACGTTTGCCCTAACGCTTTACATTGAAGAGTCTGCAGCATGCGGAGCCCAAGGATCCTACGGCATGGGATGTATTTATGAACGACATACAGCACGACAAATGCCATCATGTTCTGCTGATCCAGAGACAAGTCTTTCTCAAGTCGGATGTTTATCAAGTTACGTAAACAGAGCGCCAAACTTTACTGGATTTATGTGTCGATATTCTGGAGAAGAACTAGATAGCAATGATCAATGCTCAACATTTAAAAATAATCCAAACTTTCCAAATGGTGTACGATTTTGGTATGACTTTTTAAGCGAAGGACAATCACAAGAATGTCAGATGCAAATAAAGGAGTAAATAATAAAAAAATCTGTACTATAAATTTAATTTAAATTCAATGATGCATTCCCCCGTGGCTATCTTCACTATCTTCAAATGAATGAAGTGCACCAAAAGAAAGAATGCTTAACAACGCTCCAGCCAGAAACTTAAATGATTTTCCTACCACATCAGCCATTACTTTGAATCGCTCCCTCATAGAGGAAACGACACGATATTCTTCATCGCTTCCGTGTCCATGCCCATGCTCTGCGCTCATAGATCTCAATTTTATAGGTTTTCTTAAAAAACGCAAGAATATTTTCACCTCTAGGCAATGTTTTGACTTTTTGCTATACTTTTTGGTACTATTGACATACCCCGACAGGGGTTTTCTTGTATGAAACGAGTCTCGTTATCGCCTGTCCAGTTTATTCGAGAGGTCATCGCCGAGTTAAAGAAAGTCACATGGCCCACCAGACAAGAAACGATCAAACTCACGATGATTGTTCTCCTCGTTTCAACAACCATTGGTCTGTTTATCGGAGGACTTGATATACTATTAGTACAACTCTCAAAACTATTATTTCAATAATACCTATGGATACACAACAACAAACTCAACCATCGGAACACGCAAGGTGGTATGTTGTTCATACCTACTCTGGTCATGAAAATAAAGTGGCAACCACGCTCAAGCAGCGAATCGAAAGCATGCGCCTTCAAGACAGAATCTTCGATATCATTGTGCCGACGAGAAATATTGTTACTGTCAAACATGGAAAAAAAGCGGAAGAAAAAGAACGGATTTTTCCCGGTTATATCCTCGTCAAAATGATATTAGACGATGAAACGTGGCTTGCGGTCCGAACGACGCAAGGTGTTACCGCGTTCGTAGGATCGGGGAGCAAACCCACCCCAATTTCTAAAAAAGAAGTGCAAACCATTTTGAAGTTCATGGAGATTGAAGCGCCGAAGCATAAAACCTCTTTCTCTGTGGGAGAAGCGGTAAAAATCATCGATGGACCATTTGCAGATTTTCTTGGATCAATTAATTCTATCGACGAGACAAAAGGAAAACTCAAAGTTCTTGTGTCTATTTTTGGCAGAGAAACGCCAGTAGAGCTCGATTTCTTGCAAGTGACAAAGCTTTAAAGTAAAATAACGAAGAACCTCGATATTACTAACAGTATTGAGGGAGAAACAACACTGTTTCGTCTATGGCAACAAAAAAAGTAAAAACGATTATCAAACTCAATCTTCCCGCCGGAGCGGCAACGCCAGCTCCTCCTGTCGGTCCAGCACTCGGACAACACGGCGTCCCCATTATGGAATTCATTAAAGCGTATAATGACAGGACGCAAAAACTCAAAGGACAAATCATTCCCGCTGTTATCACCGTCTATGAAGATAGAACATTTACCTTTATCACCAAACTTCCTCCCGTCTCTGCAATGATTATGAAAACGCTTGGCATTCCAAAAGGAAGCGGAAAAGCTGGAAGAGAACAAGCTGGAAAGCTAACCAAAGCGCAAGTTGAGCAAATCGCGAAAGAAAAATTGCCGGATCTGAATACAGATTCCATTGAGCAAGCGATGAAAATCGTTGAGGGCACAGCCCGATCAATGGGAGTTATCGTGGAGTAACCTATGGGAAAAATTCGTGTCGCCACACTTGGCGATGAACACCTCGAACAAGAACAACGAAAAAAAGCGGAAGCTCGCCGCGAAGCGAAACGCGAAAAAAAAGCAAAAAAGAAAGAATCGCAAGAGCTCCAGCAAAAACAACCACAAGACGAACAACAAAAAACAGATCAAGTAAAAAAAGAAGAACGCTCACCAGAGCAACAAACAAAAACAAAACAACGCCAGCGATCCAAACGTTATCAGGAAGTTGCAAATCTCGTTCAAAGATCAACATATTACTCTCTTAAAGAGGTTGTCTCGTTGCTTAAGAAGACAAGCATCACTCGATTTGACGGCACTGTCGAAATTCATGTCAACCTTTCTCTTCAAGCATTGGGAGGAAAACCAGATTATCGCGGAGTCGTCGTCCTGCCTCATGGAACGGGGAAAACGATCCGCATAGCAATTGCCAACGATGCGATAATTAAAGATCTTGAAGAAGGGAAGATTACATTTGACATCCTTGTCGCCCACCCATCTATGATTCCAAAACTCGCGAAGTTTGCCCGTATGCTTGGACCAAAAGGACTTATGCCAAATCCAAAAAACGGCACGGTGCACCCAGAACCGGAAAAACGCGCGCAAGAACTTTCACAAGGAGAACTTCATTTCAAAACCGAACCCAACAACCCCATTATCCACTTCGGCATTGGAAAAGTGTCGTTTTCTGAAGAACAGTTGATGGAGAATATCAAAGCATTTATCCACGCAGTTGGAAAACAACGGATTGCCAAAGTCACCCTCTCCTCCACCATGGGACCGGGGATCAAACTCAACCTTTCCACCGTATAGTTTTTTCACAGAAAGTGAGCATATCTCTATGGAAAAAGAAACCGAACCATTCATATTATCCCCTATGATTCATATTATCCCCTATGATTGATCCAGAAGAATTGCACGCGTCGGAACATATCATGTTCTTGAATCCTGATGAAAGCGTAGCAACAATCCTGTACACAGGAAAACCGTATCAAATCGATCATGCAATCCCTATGCCGGCAACATATCACGGGAACGATGTGATGATTCATCGTGTGCAAGGAACATTTGCTGTAGAAATGTAGAAGGAGCACGTCATCGAGAACCGAGGTTCCGTTGCATATTAAAACAAGCGGAGGTTGTGTTTTCTTATAAAGAAAATCCAGAAGAAAGACAAACCGCAACAACTGACAGATATTATTTTCATCTAACAACCGCGTCGAGGGTCACGGAAAAACCTCAGGAAGAAGCGCGTTGAAAATCGTCCTGCACGCGGTGATTGTCCACTTCGTCAGACGGATGAGACGGGTCCGTGTGAACCCAAATCTCCGCGACAAGTCCATAGGTATCCAAACCAATCAATCGGTGGCGTTCTCCTTGCTGAAGCGATATATATGATCCTGTTTCTTTGATCTCTGGGCGTTCTGGCATCTTATCCGTCTGGCTTCGCATCACAGCAACCGGTCCGCCAAGCACCAACCACTCCTCCCGCCGTCGTTCATGCCACTGCCACGACAATCGCTTTCGTGGTTCAACCAATAAAAATTTTGGACTCACGGAAACACCAATTTGAAGCGTTATATGAGGGAAAAACACCTCCATAAATTTTTTTGCCTGCAATTCATCAATCCTCCAGAACGCTCCCCACGGACGAGAAAAGTCTGAATGCTCTGTGTCGACAATAAATCCTAACGACTGAATATATCCATTTATATTCGCAAGAAGAGAGAGTTTATCGTTTTTTGCTGAAAGATAATACGACGGAATGTTTGGAATCATAGCCTCTTTTTAGTAGATATCGCCACGTTTTTCAATGATTCGCTCAAACAAGGAGCGAATGATCGATTCAAGCGTCGTAAGTGAGTATTTTTCTTTTCCTATCGAGAAATTATGCTCGATCATCTCGCGGTAGCGATCTAAAGACAGAAGAATATCGACAATTTCTTCCGCGGCGCGCTGAATTGTTTCTTCTTTCACCACCGCCAACCCCCGATGATCCCTGCCGTCAAGCGTGTCTCCAAGTGAAACAGTCTTAAACCCGTCTTGACGAAGATCCGATACATATACAGGGTATTCAAACAACAAAATCGGAAGTTTCGCGAATACCGCTTCGATAAATTGATTTCCCCATCCTTCCCAATAACTTGGATAGGTAACCATATCAGCATACACATAACTATCCCAGAGGGAATAAACTTTTCGTCCGTTTTTCTCGCCTCGGGAGTGTTTCACATAGTCTCCCACAAATCGAATGTCCACGCCTTTTTCCTTTGCTCTGTCTTTGAGCATGTCCACATAATTATCCGTCGCGCCGAACTTCTCAATACGCCCAACGCACAGTAACACAATATGTGTATCCTTTGTAAACATCTTGCCGTTGTAAAGGATCTTTCCTTCGAGTCTCTGCCGCATCGCCGGTGTTCCTAACGCGCCAACCACATCGATCGCTAGCTCTATGCCTTTTCTGTTCATAACGCGAGTTGCTTGCAAAAACACAAGGTCATCTTCGCCAATCCCCATATCCGAACAAAACGAGGCGTTATACTCATCTCGTTTCCACGCTGGTTGATCGAAATCAAACACATTCGGAACAACAAGCGCGTCAATACCCTTCTTTTCTTTTAACGCTCTCTGCGCAAGCCGATTTATAACAAGATTTTGAACATGCGGAAAATTCGCCGGCGCGTAGGTATCAAGAATATTTTGCGCCACGTTGCATGTTGGATGTACTTCTCCGCTTTCTTCGAAATAAAAATCGTGATTATGGGAAATCGTTGGCAATCCTGTTTCTTGTATAACCTCCCACAACGCGATCAACGCGGGCAAATGATACCCAACAGACATCAAATTATTCGGGATTAAGACATCAATCTTGTTTGTTTCAATAAATGCAAGAAGCTGACGCTTGATCACATCTTTTTGCCGCCAAATTGCATCTTCAAGCTCTCGCTCCGTAAAGTCCACGAGTTTGACTGTTGCGTTGCGGAGAATTTTGTACGATTCAGGATGAAGAAAGGAAAGTTCTGGAATGCAGTGCACATGAGGAACATCGTCATTCCCTGCGCAATAAAACACAGTATGCCCCATACGTTCTAATACAAGTTTCCATTTGTCTACTTCAAGAGATACACCGTCTGTTTTCCCAAGCGCATTATGAAAAAACGCGATACGTGCCATACGAAACCTCCTTTATTATATATGACGCCATAAATTGGCATTCTGATGAATAATCGCTTGCAATTCACGATGCAAATCAAGCGTCAACGCAGCGCATACGCCAAATTTCCTATGTATAACGGCTCCGCCTTCCGCAATGGCCGATTTATAATCAACTGGACTGCCATCAAATTCTGTTACAACCCCTCCAAGCGACACAATCGCATGGTGCACGGGAACGCGATCCCAAATCTTGCTTGAACGATAACACAGCGATCCGCCATATACGCCTCGTATTATTTGTATCCACCCATAGGGATTCCCACCAGATTCAAGTTTTCTCACTTGCTCTTGCAATCGAGCGCGAAGGATTGCAATTGCGTCATTTCTTTTTCTGTCTGGAATAATCAAACCATTTTTTTCCATAAAGTATACATCTGTACCAAAATCAATAATAGAATCTCGAAGTGTTCGATCTATAGATCTTCTCGTTACTTTTGTTATGCTCTGTCCTTCTTTGATATATACTCCTCTTCCTTCCATTGAAAACACTGCAGCACCTTGCCGAGGAAGAAAAAACGCGCCGCAAACAGGAATGTCGTTATAAAGCAACCCAATCATCGTTCCCCATCGTGAGTCACCACTCGCAAGAAATGCTGTACCATCTATAGGATCAATCGTCCAAACAAATGGCGATCTTCCCTCAATCACACCTGCCTCCTCATCAATAATACCATGATTGGGATATCGCTTCTGTATCTCATTAATAATCAGCTCACCGATCTTCTTATCGACCTCTGTTACCAATTGATTAGGATCATTCGACTTTATTTCAGGCGATGTAGCATTCAATAGTCGAAGACTTTGTTTAGAGGCCATCTCTATTGTTTGATGAAGAAATCGTAATCCACCCACTGTATCAAACCCTTGTTCTTGTATTTGTTGCTCTAATGGTGTTCGTCGCAATTTTTTAGACATAGAGATATTATAAATTTACAGCGCGCAAAATCTGCTCCGCAACCCGACCAGGATGAAGCTGATTCCATGCTTTCTTTTTTAAAGCTAAAATATCAAAGGAAACTTTCTGGCTCACAAGATAACTACGAATCGCCTTCACTGATGCTTCTGTTCCCCATTCATTCAGCGGAATAACTAATGCATAACCATCTGTCGTTTCTTTCATCGCCTCATCAACATTTATAACAGATGGTGTCCCCATTAATCCAGCCTCTATCAATGGCATACAAAATCCTTCATTTTCAAATGGAGCAAGCACCGCATGGCTTTGTCTATACAGAAATGGCATATACTCCCACGCAACACCTCCCAATGGAATAATATGGACATTAGGATGAATTTCTCGCAAAAGAGGCAACAACGTGTTCCGCCAATACTGCTGACTCTCCGTTTTTCTCAAATCGGGAGGTCCAGAGAGAATAAGCGTTGTTCGCTGACCAGTCAATCTCGCATACTCACGCGCTGTTCCAATCGCATGATGAATTCCTTTATTTGGAACAATTCTTGCCGGCACGAGAAGTCGAATCACATCATACGAATCGTCGAAGATCATACGATACGCAAGCTCAGGCTGATACATTAATTCATACTCTTGAGAAAACTGTTCATAATTCGGCGCGATCGATGCAAGATCAGAAGGAATTTTTATGGAATCAGCAAAAAACTGTTCGTCGATCGGATTTGGTATAACAAGCAATTCATACTCTGGAAGAGATATTCTCGCCTCGCGTGTCATTTGTCGAAATACTTCTTCAACCTTCTGTCTTCTCGCCTGACTCACACACACAAGACGAGAAAGCTGCCTATCTGGCAACAGCTCGCGGATTTGCCTTGCGTTGGATCCGCGAAGATCATGAATCCACATCACGCTATTTGGATGCTCTGACACATACCGCGCCGCGGCAACGCCAAAATGGACGTTATGCTTAGACGCATTTGTGGTATTGTGAAACACAACGCCAGAATTCCCAAGGGTATCTAACAACTTCTTGAATACAAGAGAAATCTGCGCTTCGTCTATGACAACATCCCCATTGTGCCACCCCCACGCTGGATCGCTCCGCAATTCTGGAACCACAATGATGTTCCGCTGATGCGGATTTTCCGCATCGGTCGCACCAACCACAAGCCGAACTTCCACCCCAAACCTTTGAAGAATGTCTCTCTGCGTCGCCATCACTCGCTCAACCCCAGCTAAGGCACCGCTTCCCATATTGTTCATCGTAAAATGCGCCAACGAAACTACTCGTTCTCTACTCATAGAGGTATATCTTACCCAAGATAACAACGCTTTCTCTTGACGAGAATAATGACTTTTCCTGACATTTGTCTGACAAAGAGAGATGTTCTAATTGTATTGCTTGAAATACAAACATTGTTGAAGAATGAAGAAGCAACACTTATGCGACGAGTTTTGCCGCGCCCATGATGCCTGAATCAGGAAGATGAACAAAAGTAACTGGGTGCGTGGCAACGCCCCTCACCATCATCTCAACGCGCTCTTTATATCGATATCCCTTCCAAAACAAACTTCCTTCCATGATAAATATTGTGTCTCGTTTTAAGAAATTTATAATTCCTCCGATTTGCGCCGCAATCATTGTGACCGATCGCTCAAGCAATTCATTGGCAAACTCCCTTGCCGCTTCATTGACGCTTTCCTGCGCGATACGGTCAATCTGTTCCGTTGACTCGATTGGAGGGATATCGATTCCGCGAAGCCGTATTCCTTCGTTAAAGAGCTGATATAAATACGCTCCCGACGATTCTTTTTCCGCAAGCGCCGATCCGGGAAGCAGTGAGCGTTCATCGACAATGACTGCCTCTGGGGACAAAGAAAATTTATTAAAGTTTGCGGATTCAAGGTTCACTGGCGTTCGCTCGTCAAGAAATATCGCAAAGTTCATTCCTGTCCCAACAATTCCCGCCGCGACTTGATGCCACGCGTATGTAGTAAGCCCGGACAACAAGAGACAAATCGTGTCATTCGCGATCCCGACGCGAATTTCTTGATGATTGCACTCATATATCGCGCGCTCAATAGCCTCTCCTACTCGCTGTCCTAGAAGCCCCTCAAACGCATGCTCTTTTGTCCCTGCTTGCAGAACGCCATCTAGATACCCTTCTCGAAACTCAGGAATCAACGGATATGCAAAGTTTATCCCAACAGCTGAGACATCGGGATGTATCTTGGAAGCAACAAACGAAAGAACATCCTCTTTTGTCTTGAATACCGGCTGCCCGCCTTCGATTTTTTCCAACAACGCAAACGAACCTCCTCGCTTTTTGATCAGGGCGGATCGATACACGCTCCCGCCGATCACCAGCACTTGAAAAATGTCGCCGTCTTGGACCGCGTGATTTCGCTCCTCATACACATGACGAATAAACGGAAGACTCGTCTGTTCTCCACTTGCCGCCAAGTAAAGCTCGTGAGAAAACGCATTTGTAAGATCAACAAGATTAAAAATCATAGCATGAGTGTACTAAGAAACAATAAAACTGGCAAGAATTTTTGCAAGGCCTGATCTTGCAAAACAAGAGAACGCAAGTGGTTAATCCATCTCGCGCCCTCTCTCTGTGCTTTCCAAAAACCTATTTTACAGTCATCCTTTTATGAAAGGGATCACGTTTTCTAACTCTGTCCAGAAATTTTGATGCTTCCAAAACTCGTCAAATATCTTCGCCGATTTTCTCGCGTAGTCTTGGAACTGCGCTTTATTTTGCGTATATGCGAACAACTTTTTCATATAGTCAGGATCGTCATAATGGATCTGATGACAAATCCCAAGTTTTTCCGCTTGCACCGCCGCTGTATCCTCGTCCATATAATTTCGAGGAACAACAGAGGTAACGCATGGCTCGCCAATAAGCGATAAATCAGCTTGGTTATCGCAATTCGTCGCGCGACAGATATTGATATCGGCCGCTTTTTTAATCAACGGGTCAACATCAAGATCAAGTCTCTGCGGAGCGAACGCTTTGACTCTTCGGCACATGTCGAGAATCGGCTGGGCGATCTTAAGCGTCTTTTCTTGCATGAAATAGATTAATACTTTTCCTGGATAGTTCGTCTCAAATCCCGCGATCAAATTATGCAAGAAAAAGAGCGATGGTTCAATTTCCTTAAAATCCATATAGTCCGCGAGTAAATGACCATAGGGATCAACAAAATTTCGGTTGTTGGGATAATGATTGAACGCATCCACATACGCGTCAGACATATTGAGATAGACCATTGTGTCGTACTCATATTCCTTAACGATGGGATACATGCTTGCCAATGCTTCTCTCGCCTCTTGTTTTGTTTTGGTTCTCAGTTTCTTCATCCGCTCCACTCGTTCATACGGATATGGCTGAGTCACTACTTTGATCGTAGGAATTAAATCATTTTTCGGCGCAACCCACGGAAACCATGTGGTCATCAAAAATAATGCTGTATTTTTATATACTTCCTTAATAAATTCCGTTGGATATCCGCCATAGTGAGATGGAATACCTCCGTCAACGAGAACATACGGAATGCCTTTTTTATATGCATCATAAGGCCAATAGGTCCTCCATCCGATAGAAACCATTGCGTCGTACGGAACATCGCGTAATCCAGCGACGCATTTTTCATAAATCGTTTCTTTGCTATCTTCTGGACGAAGGTCAATTGTAATATCACACGGAACGCCTAATTCGTTGAGCTTATATTTATACATAGAATTTGTGGCGACAATCACGCGCACGCCTCGCGCTTTCATTTCGTCGTAAAACCACGAGACCATCTTGGATCCCCCGCGTCCATCGACAAACCCTGTGGCAAGCAATAGTGTTTTATTTTTCATAATATTCCTCCTTTGTACAACATTTTTTATAGAGTTTATTTCGATTTGTATTCTCTGTTACCTCCCTTTTCATAAGCAAACTTCGCAATATACTCGCCGTTTCTTCTGGTGTTTGACTATACAAACTATATCCGGTGCTATTTTCTATAGAAAACATAAGTTTTTCCGCGTTGCTTGACAAAGCGGTGACAAAAAATTCCACTCGCATGCGATAGTATCGTTGATACTTCAAGTAAGATCGATCACATGGCGACTGAAAGATATTCATCATAATTGTGGGGCGATATGAGTGAGAAAAGTATCGAGCGTACACATGACGAATCATAGTAAGAGACTCCGCAAGATCTGACAGTTCCCGATCGGTAAGCATATCAAGCCACAGAACGCTTCTCTTCGGCAGAATACGAACCTGAAACGGCCATCGCGCGCCCGGCGGCGCATAAGCAAACCATGATTCATTCTCAATAATAATTCGTTTTTTATTCCTCATTTCTACCTCCTGAATCTTCTGAAAAAGATTTTGTTTTCGATACTTATAAAACAGCATGCATCGACGTAGTTCATCTTGAATGTATAGTGGAACAGAAACGAACGCGTACTGCTGTCCATGTGGATGTGTCATCGTGTTGATTGGACCATCGTTTTCAAAAATATGCGTATAGCGAAGTTTTTTATTCTTTCTTATCATCCTCGTAGACTCCGCCCATAAGTGAACAACATTCTCCCGCTCTTCTTTTGACAACGTAAGCCAATGCTTTTCATGATCTTCAGAGTAAATCACGACATAACACACCCCAAGGGCCGATTCAATCGGATATAAATCATCAAGGAGCAACGATTGATACGAATATCGGTCTGAAGAAAGCGCGGGATAATCATTCGGCACTAAACACGCGGTGTTGTATCGAAGTAATGGCGAAGTAATAGCATCCCATGGACACGGAATATACTCTCCGGCGTACGCTTTTGGACGCCTATTTGTTTGTCCATGCACCGCGGTTGTTCCCATGAGCGGATCTGTCACCGCAATCGACACATCGTCGCCATCAATATTTTCAGCAAAAGTCTGTTTACTATCTTGTATTGAATCGCACATCATGACGGTATTTTCTTAATTCCAGCGATATGTTGAAGCAATGAGTAAAAGTTTCGTCGTCCATCAAAATGAGTCATCCCATACGCAATTGCTTGTCGCAAGACTTGCTCTCTCGCAATGAAAGGACGAAGCAGCACATTCATCATCGAGTTTGCGAGCTCTTGCGCGGAATTCTTGGTCGTATGGTATGGACCAATAGAAACATCTCCCGAGGCTTCTCGAATACGCCCAAACAATGGATCCATCGTCTCGACGCTCATATACCCTTCTTGTGGCATAGAAAGAAGAAGCGCCGGCACACCAGTCGCCATCATTTCAGGCATAGAGTTTGCTTGACTCGTTCGATGCACATGCATATCTGCCGCTCGAGCGAATATACGATACACACTTGGATCCATAAATGGCACTGAATAAACAACAACATATCCACCTTTTTGAGACAAAGGAATCGATTCCACAAAGACATCTTTTACTTTTCTTGCAACATCAACAAATCCTCTTGCCCCCGTCAATAAAACGGGTCTTCCTATTTGTTGCGCAACAATCTTTGCAGACTCAACAAGCAAACGACTCCCTCTAATCATATCTTCATGCTGCTCTTTCGTCATCCACATTCCAACATTGTTGGGATCCCAATATCCTTGACTTGCAATCAATGGAATAAAAATTGTTTGAGGATTTATTAATAACTCAGAAAGAATTGGATAACATGATGAAAAGGTATTTGCTATTTCTTTTCTTGCTTCCGCTTTGTCATACATCAATGATTCGAGCCAAAAATTTAAGTAGTCTTCTGTAAATGGAAATGACGCAGCCATCCCATAAACTCCCTCGGGCGTACGATGCATAGAATCTCGAGGATCTACTGGCAACCAATTATTGATCATCATAAACACGCGAACACCAAGATTTGCATCGCTTTTATACGCAGATGGCGCAAACCGATCTATGGGGAAACCATACTCATCATATGCATCTGAAGGGTGATCTGTATCTGGAAAACAACTATCCTGAATGACGACATGAACGACCATGTCGTTTCCCTTCCCTTGATCACGAAGCGCTCGCATCCCTTCTTTTACTCCCCACGGGAGATATCCTGTATAGCCATTCGTTACAATTACAATCCTTTTTTGTCCCTGATCGATTGCTAATGTTAATAGTTGCTTCATTGCCTCCTTCGCAATGCGATAGCGATCCGACACCGTATCACCGGGCGTTATTTCTAAACAAGCGGACGACTTAACCCCATACTTCTCTTGCTCTCCTCTTGGAATCACTACGCCAAACGATATGCCTTTACCTTCCGTCATGAGACGAGCTCCCTTAATCACCTCTCTTGTTTGCGTTAACGGCCCTCCATTCGCAACGCCGCTCACACCGGAAACAATATAAATCGCGTCTGCTGGCTTCCCATGAAATCCAAACGGCAATTCTTGAGCAATCTGATCAGGTGTCAATACGCATTTCCCCTCGGGAAAACTATCCTCTTGCCGATATAGTCGCAACAATTCACTCATAGACCTTACTTTTTACTTCATTTCCTATGCTTTTTCTTGACGCTATCCCCCCCCTTTCTCTGACATCTCGCTGACAAAAGATATCTTTATCAAGATTTACGACATAAAAACACAGTACATCTGACGAACACTTTATGTCGTGATATACTAGAAAGCATGATTCAACGCTATTTAGATCAAATAAAAACAATCATTCAGAAACATCTCCTCGATAAGAACTACGAAATATACCTTTTTGGTTCGCGTATTAAACACGCCGATAATCCATCAGCGGATATCGACATTGGAATTGAAGGTCCAAATCGCATAGATACGCATGTTTTATACCGTATTCTTCATGATATTAAAGAACCAACTATTCCTTACCTTGTTGATGTTGTTGATTTTAAGCGTTCAAATGAACGATTTACCATCATCACAAAAAAAAGAAGCAAAAAAGCTACGACAACACCAACGCAAGAAATGCTTACTACTCTTATCTCTGCAACAGCAAGACTTCAGGAAGCGCTCTGTATGCCTGAAACACCGTTACAAAGAGACGCAACGATTCAACGATTTGAATTCACCTTTGAATTATCATGGAAACTTATGCAACGAATCATTCGAGAGGAAGGAATACAAGTATTCGGACCAAAAGACGCGATACGACAAGCGGCAAGAATTGATCTGATCAACAACCCTGAACGGTGGTTTTACTTTCTTCAAGTAAGAAATCATACAACACACCTCTATAATGAATCTAAATCATTAAAGATTTATATGGAATCAAAACATTTTCCCATCTTACACCAAATCTCATTGCGACTGCCCAAGAACGAATCAAGAATTTATGACTGATATTGCCTCTTTTCCCTTCCGATCTCAAGACGAAACAACGCTACTCAACCATCTTGCCAATGGCTCATCGGTGACACTAATTGGCATGAAGCGCGTTGGGATAAACAATTTTCTCAAGTTTTTTATCTCGAAAAACAACATGACAGCTCCATATTTATTCATCATGGTCGACCTCAACGATCTTGTTGAACGAGAGATTTTTCCGTTTTGGACACTGACGCTCAAACGACTCATCGACGTGATCGAAACCTTGCCAAATAATCAGGAAGTAAAAAAAGAAAGCAGAAAACAATTCATTGAGAGCATTCAACTAAAAGATATGTTTATAACGGTTGATAGCATTCAAAAGATTCTCACAATGCTCGCGAACGCGTCGCACTTTCCTGTACTTGTGTTGAATCGGTTTGACCGCATGAAAGACGCGGCAACACCAGAACTATTTTATAATCTACAAAGCCTTAAAGATCATGCCAATCGCCGTATGGCATACATATTTACAAGTTATCGCCCGCTCTACGAACTCAGACCAGAGGTGTTTACAAAACAAGCGCTGTCAGTATTCTGTTCAGATATGTATCTCAAGCCCGCAACAATGTCAGATGCATCATGGATGCTTGAACAGCTAGAGACGCGGTATGAAACCCGCGTTCCCGACCATCTTCGCGATGATTTTCTATCGATCACTGCGGGCCACGCGCAATACCTTCATCTCTCTTTCTTAAAGCTCAAAGACGCGGAGACGGTTCCCAAAACGAGACAAGAAGTACTCGAATTGCTCCTGAATAACGAAGACGCGATACTTCAATCGGAAGAATTATTGGAAAGCCTTACAGAAAAAGAACGATCCATTGTGTTGTCTCTTGCCGATGAAGACAAACCCGTATCAATTCTTGCCGAAACGCCGTACCTAACCAACACTGGCATGGTTGTCATTCGAGAAGAAAAACCCGTAGTGTTCTCCCCGCTCCTTCGTCACGCAATTATCCGAAGAACCACTATAAAAATACCTAGTATTGAATTTACAAGAAAAGAGTATCTCTTATTTACTTACCTTAAATCGCATGAAGGAGAACTCTGCGAACGAGAAGAAATTGTTGAAGCAGTGTGGCCAGATTATGCGGAGTCAGGCGTATCTGATTGGGCAATTGACCGTCTTGTGGCAAGAGTTCGAGCAAAACTTAAAGCGCAACAGAGCCCATATGAAATACAAACAGTAATCACGCGGGGGTATAAACTTATTCAAAAAAACTTCTTAGATGAATCATCAAGATATAAACTAAATAGCATATGATGCTATAAACCTTTATAGAGAAAATTTCTCAATGAGAGCAAAAATTATAGGAATGAATATTAATCACGTCCTATATAACCACATGTTTACGTAGGTAGAACTAAGCAAAAGCTTATTGTCATAGTGATGGGATTATAGTAAAGTATCTATACTATAGATCTCTATACTATTTACGTAGAACTACGTTGGTAAATAATAAATAATTCTTAAGGTAAGGAGATTAATATGTCAGAAT